>NZ_BAAGXS010000046.1:0-41035 GCF_054779715.1 Actinophytocola sediminis
GTCGCCGGCCAGGTCGTCCAGCGCCAGCACGCCGACCAAGGCCCCGACCAGCAGGGCCAGGGCGAGCGCCCAGAGCACCGCCAGCCCACCGGCCGGCGCGGCGAACGGCCCGCCAAGCGGCAGCATGGCGACCGTGGCCAGCGCGGCCACCAGGTGCAGCGCGCGCAGCGTCGGGGTGTCCGGGTCGGCGGCCAGATTCGTGCCCGGCAGCTGGACCCGCGCGTTGGGCGGGGTCGGCGGCGGGTTGTCCGGCGCCCGGCCGCCATCGGGCCCCCAGGCCACGCAGGAGATCCGGTGCAGGATCCAGATCGTCACCAACACCGGCAGCAGACCGGCCAGCGGACGCACCAGGTACGCCGAGCGCAGCCACTCCGGCACCACGGTCGCCAGGCACGTCGAGCCGGGCGCGAGGCACTGCGCGGCGATCAGGTCCAGGCTCACCACCGCCACCTGTGTGACCAACAACATGGTCAGCAGCGCGCCCGCCAGCCGCAGCAGCGACCGGTTCACCAGCCCGAGGCGGGCGGCCAGCCGGTGGCCGCTCGGCGCCGGCGGCAGCATCCAGTGCGCGACGTTGGCCAGGGAGAACGGGAACAGCAACGCCCAGGCCGCCTTCGCCGCACCACCGGAGGTCATCGCGCCCCAGACATAGCCCTCCACCACCCGGGGGATCGACTGGCCCTCGGCGCGCAGCATCGGGCCGGGCGCCGGGCGCAGCAGCCGGTCGGCCGGGCGGACGAACCGCCCGACCCCGTCGCCGGCGACATCGACGGCAGCCACGGCGGAGACAAGCGACTCGGGGGTCGTGCCCATTGCCCCGTGCACGCGTAGCTCGACCACGCGGGTGTCCGGGCCTGGGGTCAACACGAGAACGCCTCCAGTACTCCATAGCCACTCGAGTCGATCAATTTCGAGTAACGGTAGTGTCCAGCCGATGACTTTTTAGTTTGGAGGACGCACGGGATGACCGCAGTCAACAGCCAGGACGCGACCACGGCACGATATGCCAGGAAAGTCGGTGAGCTGGACTTCGCGGTGGCCGACCTCGCGGAGGCCGAGTTCGGCCGCAAGGAGATCCGCCTCGCCGAGCACGAGATGCCCGGCCTGATGGCACTGCGGCGGGAGTACTCGGAGGTCTATCCCCTGCGTGGGGCCCGGGTCTCCGGATCGCTGCACATGACCGTGCAGACCGCGGTGCTGATCGAGACGCTGGTGTCGCTCGGCGCCGAGGTTCGCTGGGCGTCGTGCAACATCTTCTCCACCCAGGACCACGCGGCCGCGGCCGTGGTCGTCGGCCCGCACGGCACCCCCGAGGAGCCGAAGGGTGTTCCGGTGTTCGCCTGGAAGGGCGAGACGCTGGAGGAGTACTGGTGGTGCACCGAGCAGATGCTGACCTGGCCGGGTGGTGGGGCGCCGAACATGCTCCTCGACGACGGCGGGGACGCGACCCTGTTGGTGCACAAGGGAACCCAGTACGAGGCAGCCGGGGTGGTGCCACAGCCGGAGGACAACGACGCGGACGAGTGGAAGATCATCCTCGAGACGCTGCGCAACTCGCTGGCCGCCGACGCCAAGAAGTGGACCCGCACCGGCGCGGAGATCAAGGGCGTCACCGAGGAGACCACCACCGGCGTGCTGCGCCTGTACCAGCTGGCCGCCGCGGGTGAGCTGCTGTTCCCGGCGATCAACGTCAACGACTCGGTGACCAAGTCGAAGTTCGACAACCGCTACGGCATCCGGCACTCGCTGATCGACGGCATCAACCGGGGCACCGACGTGCTGATCGGCGGCAAGGTCGCGGTCGTCTGCGGCTACGGCGACGTCGGCAAGGGCTCGGCGGAGTCGCTGCGTGGCCAGGGCGCGCGGGTGATCATCACCGAGATCGACCCGATCTGCGCGCTGCAGGCCGCGATGGACGGCTACGACGTGCAGCGGCTCGAGGACGTGCTCGACCGGGCGGACATCATCATCACCACCACGGGCAACAAGGACGTGGTGATGGCCGAGCACATGGCCAAGATGAAGCACCAGGCCATCCTGGGTAACGTCGGTCACTTCGACAACGAGATCGACATCTCCGGTCTCGCGCGCTACCCCGGCGTCCGGCGGATCAACATCAAGCCGCAGGTCGACGAGTGGGTCTTCCCCGACGGGCACTCGATCCTGGTGCTGTCCGAGGGCCGGCTGATGAACCTGGGCAACGCGACCGGCCACCCGTCGTTCGTGATGTCGAACTCCTTCTCCAACCAGGTGATCGCGCAGATCGAGCTGTTCACCAAGATCGAGGAGTACGACAAGGAGGTGTACCGGCTGCCCAAGAAGCTGGACGAGAAGGTCGCGCGCATCCACCTGGAGGCGCTCGGCGGCCAGCTCACCAAGCTGTCCAAGGAGCAGGCGGAGTACATCGACGTGGACGTGGACGGCCCGTACAAGGCCGACCACTACCGCTACTGAGTCTCACCTGCCGAAGCCGGTCACGCCGCCAGGCGTGACCGGCTTCGGCCGTTCAGCGCAGCGTCTCGCCGCGTTCGAGCATCTCGACGAACTTCGCGATCCGCCGGGCGCGGGTCTCCGCGCGCCTGGCCTCCTCGACCCGGTGCAGGATCGCGTACCGGTTCTGGCCCGTGAGCGTGCCGAAGAAGGCCGCGGCCGCCGGGTTCGCGTCCAGGGCCGCCCGCAGGTCGTCGGGCACGGTGGCGGTGGCCGGGCTGGCGTAGGCGGCCGCCCAGCGCCCGTCCGCCCTGGCCGCCTCGACCTCCCGCAGCCCGCGCTCGGTCATCTCGCCGGCGGCGATCATCCGTTCCGCCGACGCGCGGTTGATCTTCGACCACCGGCTGCGTCTCGTGCGCGGGGTGAACCGCTGCACGTAGTAGGTGTCGTCGACCCGCTTGACCTGGCCGTCGATCCACCCGTGCCGCAGCGCGACAGCCAGTGCCTGGGCGTAGTTGACCGACGGGATGCCGGTGCCCTTCTTCGCGAACCGCAGCCACAGGCCGCGGGTCTCCACATTGGCCACCAACCACGCGGCGAACTCGTCCTGGCTCGCGAAGGAGATCACCGGCAGCTCGTTCTGGTCACTCGGCACGTAGTCGCAGTCCTTTGCCGGACGGGTGTTCCACGGTCAACACGGCCGACTCGATGTCGAAGGTGATCGAGCCGTCGAGCACCGCGACCACCGCCGTCTCCAGCTTCATGATCTCATCGGCGCAGGCTTTCCTGGTCAACATCAGCGGGTCGATGGTGATCGTGTCGCCATCGACCGCGTAGGTCGCCGTGCCGCCGTTGCAGCCGGCGAACACGCTCACCTGGTCCGGTCCGAACTCGACGGTCGCGGGCGCCGGCAGCGCCGCGCTCGAGGAGGCGCTGTCCGCGCTCTGGCCGTCGACCAGCGTGTCGACCGTCCAGACGGTGCCCGCCAGCGGCCGGTCCGGGTCGCTCACCGAGCGCTCGGTGAGCACCAGCCGGGTGGCCCCGCCGGTCAGCGTCAGCCGCGCGTCGGCCAGCTCCCAGGTCGGCGTGCCGGTGAGGAACCCGCTCAGCCACTCGTCCTGCGCGTGCCGCTCGGGGTCACAGCCCATCCCGGTGGTCTCCAGCCCGTCCAACACGAGCCGGCCACTGTCGAGGGTCGGCGAGCCGGACATCGTGTTGCACCGGGCTCGCGCGACCAGCCTGCCGTCGTCGGTGAACTTCAACGACACCTCGCTGCCGGCGATGGCGGGCTCGGGCTCACCGTCGGTGAGCGCCTCGGTGAGCAGGAACGTCTGTCCCCACAACGTGTCCGCCAGCTCGGGTTGGCCGCCCGGCGTGCCTCCCTGGACTCCCCCGCCGCAGCCGGCGACCGTCAGCAGCACCAACACCCCTACGAGGCAACGAAACCGGTTCATACCCCCAGGACGGACAGGACGCGGCCGGCCGTTGCACGTAAACTTTCCCGCCGTGGTGGTCTGTGATCATGTCGAGGGGCTGGTGGCCACAACGGCCGGCCCGTTCTTCGGCCCGCTCGCGCACGGCTTCGCCTGCGGCGCCCATATTCCGGTACACGTCTCGAGTCCGTGGAACGCGTTGGGCGACCCGGACCGCGACTTCGACGATGACCGCGCGGCCCTGGCCGACAGCTGGGGGGTGACCACCCCGGAGAGCTGGCGCCACCAGGTCGACCACCTGCTCGCCGGGATGAACGTGGGCCTCGAGATCGACGCCGTGCTCACCCTGCGCCGCCAGCTGATCCACCGGCACGGTGGCTGCGACCCGGTGGTGTGGCGGCGCGCGGCGCGCGAGCTGGCCCACCGCCAGCGCACCGACCAGGACGCCCTGGTCGACCTGGTCGGCGTGATCACCCGCTACGAGGCCAGGTTCCGTGCCGACGGCGTGCTGCCGCCAGACGGCATGGTCAGCTCCGTGCTCGGCTACGACTTCGGCCGGGCGGTGAACCTGGCCCGCCGCGGCCACGGCGGCGGGTTCTGCGACCACCACACCGCGACGTCGGTGGTGCTGCGCGCCGGGGAGCTGTGCCGGCGGACCTACACCTCGTGGGCCGACTTCTCCGCCGGCTACGCGCTCGGCCGGGTCATCCGGTTCGACAACGAGGAGTACGGGCACATGTACGTCTCGGTGCGCGGCCCGCACCGGCTGCTGATGACCGAACGCTCCAGTCCCTGGTGTCACCTGCGCTTCTCCTAGACCTTCTCCTAGGCTCACGGTCGTGGGACTACTGATCGCGATCGAGGGCCTCGACGGCGCCGGCAAGCGCACCATGGCCGACAAGCTCACCGCCGAGCTGGGCGGCCGGGTCGCCCGGCTGGCGTTCCCCCGCTACGGCGAGGACATCCACGCCGACCTGGTGCACGAGGGCCTGCACGGCCGGCTCGGCGGCTTCGGCGACGAGGTCTACGGCATGGCCATGCTGTACGCGCTCGACCGCAGGGGGGCCGCCGAGAGCCTGCGCGATGCCCTGCTGCACAACGATGTCGTGCTGCTCGACCGGTACGTCGCGTCGAACGCGGCCTTCGGCGCCGCCCGGCTGCACCAGGACGCGCGGGGCGAGTTCGTCGACTGGGTCCGGCTCATCGAGATCGAGCGTTTCGGCCTGCCGGTGCCCGACGCGCACCTGCTGCTGCGGGTCCCGGTCGACGTGGCCGCCGAACGCTCGGCGCACCGCGAGCGCACCGAGGACCGCGGCCGGGACACCTGGGAGGCCGACCAGCCGCTGCAGGCCAGGGTGGCCGCGGTGTACGACGGGCTCGCGCGCGAGCGCTGGCTGTCGCCGTGGCAGGTGGTCGACGGAACGTCCACTCCGGACTTCCGGGAGCTGGCGGCCCGGTTGACCTAGGGTCGCGCTGGAGCCTGGCTAGAGCGCGCCGAGCAGGTCCGGGCCCCAGCGCTCGATCTCGGCGTCGATGTCCAGCCGGCCCATCGTCGGGGACTCGCTCATCTGTCTGGTCACCCGGTCCCGGGGCACCAGCCAGGAGACCTCGAACTCCAGGCCGTCAGGGTCCTTGCCGTACAACGACTTGGACACCAGATGGTCCGATGAGCCGACCAACGCACCCGCCGCGGTGAGCTTCTTGGCGAAGGTCGCCAGCTCCGGCAGCGTGTTCACCGACCACGCGAGGTGGTAGAGCCCGACCGCGGTCCCTGGCGCCGACTGCTGGCCGCCCCGGACGGCGAACAGGCCGAGGTCATGGTCGTTGTCCGAGTCCGCGGCGCGCAGGAACGCCGCTGTCGGCCGCTCGTGTACTACCAGGAATCCCAACACTTCCTGGTAGAAGGCCACGCTGCGTGCCACGTCCCGGACGTAGAGCACAGCGTGGTTGAGCCGGCGGATGCCCATTCAAGCCCTCCATGGCCCCCCAAGATTGATCCGTCAACCAGTAAAACGTTTACATCACGGCCGGCGTTACACTCCGATCACCCCGCCAGGGCGGGTCCCACACGAACGACACTCGCGAAGTGCGACGATGTATCCATGAAGGCACGTGTGCTGGTAGTAGACGATGACCCGGCTCTCGCCGAGATGTTGACCATCGTGCTGCGGGGTGAGGGATTCGACACCGCGGTGGTCGCCGAGGGCAACCGGGCATTGCCCGCATTGCGTGAGCTGAGGCCTGACCTGGTGCTGCTCGACCTGATGCTACCCGGCATCAACGGGATCGACGTGTGCAAGGCGATCCGGGCCGAGTCCGGCGTGCCGATCGTGATGCTGACGGCCAAGAGCGACACCGTCGACATCGTGCTCGGCCTCGAGTCCGGCGCGGACGACTACGTGGTCAAGCCGTTCAAGCCCAAGGAGCTCGTGGCCCGCGTGCGTGCCCGCCTGCGGCGCACCGACGCCGAGCCAGCGGAGATGCTCAGCATCGGTGACCTCACCATCGACGTGCCGGGGCACGAGGTGACCAGGGAGGGCGTCGCGATCCAGCTGACCCCGCTGGAGTTCGACCTGCTGGTCGCGCTCGCCCGCAAGCCGAGGCAGGTGTTCACCCGCGAGGTGCTGCTCGAGCAGGTCTGGGGCTACCGGCACGCCGCGGACACCCGGCTGGTGAACGTGCACGTCCAGCGGCTGCGTTCCAAGGTCGAGACCGACCCGGAGCACCCCGAGGTGGTGTTGACCGTGCGCGGGGTCGGTTACAAGGCTGGTCCACCGTGACCGTGATGTCCTGGTGAAACGGCCGTTCCGGGCGGTGGCCGACATGAGCGCCCGGGCCGTCGAGTTCTGCCGCCAGCGGGCGGCCTACTTCAGTGTCCTGTGGCGCCGTTCGCTACAGGTACGGGTCGTGGTCAGCACCCTCGCGCTGTCCTCCGCGGTGGTGTTCGTGCTGGGCATGATCCTGCAGAACCAGATCACCGGCCGGCTGCTGGAGACCAAGGAGGAGGCGGCGATCGCGGCCACCCGCGACGCGGTCCAGGTCGTGGAGGCCCAGCTGGTCGGGGTCAACCCGGCCGACGCCGTGCGCAGCCGGCTGACCAGCGCGCTGAACGAGCTGACCAGCTCCTCCCCTGGCAGCGGCACCGCGAACTCGGCCGCCGGCGCGTTCGAGCCGGTGCTGGCCAGCGACTCGAACGCGCTGGCCGAGGCCAACGACACGATCGCCGTCGGCATGTACGACGACGTGCCGACCACCCTGCGCAACTTCGTGCAGCGCCACCAGTTCGCGGTGGAGATCCACACCGTGGACCGGGCGGAGGGGCGCACCACGTTCCTCATCGTCGGCGCGCCGTTCGGCACGGCCAATCGGCCGATGCAGCTGTACCTGATGTTCCCGATGACCGCCGAGCAGCGCACCGTCAGCGTGGTGCAGTCGACCCTGCTGGTCGGTGGGCTGGTGGTGTTGCTGCTGCTGGCCGGCATCGCGAACCTGGTGACCCGGCAGGTGGTCCGCCCGGTGCGCACCGCCGCGCGGGCCGCGGAGCGTTTCGCCGGCGGGGAGCTGGACCAACGCATGCTGGTGGTCGGCGAGGACGACGTCGCCAAGCTGGCCGAGTCCTACAACGAGATGGCCGAGAGCATCGAGCGGCAGATCCGCCAGCTCGAGGAGTTCGGCACGCTGCAACGCCGGTTCACCTCCGACGTCTCCCACGAGCTGCGCACCCCGCTGACCACCGTCCGGATGGCCGCCGACGTGCTGCACGCCTCCCGTGAGCAGTTCCCGCCAGGGCTGTCCCGCTCGACCGAGCTGCTGGTCGACGAGCTCGACCGGTTCGAGGCACTGCTGGCCGACCTGCTGGAGATCAGCAGGCTGGACGCGGGCGTCGAGGAGCTGATGGCCGACGAGATCGACCTGCGGCCGATCGCGGCGCGGGCCGTCGGCACCATCGCGCGCACCGCGGGCAGCGAGATCGTGCTCGACCTGCCCGACGAGGAGGCGCTGGCCGAGGTCGACTCGCGGCGCATCGAGCGGGTGCTGCGCAACCTGCTGGCCAACGCCGTCGACCACGGCGAGAGCCGGCCGGTCCGGCTGCGGATGGCGTTCAACGACAACGCCATCGCGGTCACCGTCCGGGACTACGGCATCGGCCTTCGCCAGGGCGAGGCCGGGCTGGTGTTCAACCGGTTCTGGCGAGCCGACCCGTCCCGCAACCGGCACACCGGCGGCACCGGTCTCGGCCTCGCGATCAGCGTCGAGGACGCCCGGCTGCACGGCGGCGAGCTGGACGCGTGGGGCGAGCCGCGCAAGGGCGCGTGCTTCCGGCTCACGCTGCCCCGCCGCCAGGGCGAGCCGCCGAGCGAGAGCCCGCTGCCGCTGCCACCGCTGGACGCCGACCTGGAGGAGGGCGAACTGGCCGAGTCGACACCGGTGGCCGACGACGCCATCCGGGTCACCGTGCCGCCCGAGTCCGACGAGCCGCCGCCGGCCCCGCCGTCGGCGCCGGCGTGGGAGGAGGTCCGATGACCCGGCGCAGACGGCTGCTGCTCGCGCTGCTGGCGGTGGTCATGGCCGCGGGCTGCACGACCATCCCCGAGTCCTCCAAACCGCACGCGGTGCGCGACGACGTGATCCAGCAGCCCAAGCCCACCGTGGCCGAACCGGATCCCGACCTCGACGCGTTCGACGTGGTGCGGGAGTTCATCGAGAACTCGGGCAACCCGGAGGCCGCGGCCGCGTACCTGACCGAGGAGGGCAAGCGGAACTGGGACAGCGGCGAGTCGCTGACGGTCATCCTGGACACCTTCGCCACGGTGCCCAAGAACGACCGGCAGGCCAACGACGCCGGCGCGCCACCGGACGGCATCGAGACGGTGGTCCTGCAGGTGAACCTGTTCGGCCGGGTGAAGGCCGACTACGCGTTCACCGCGGCGGTCGGTGACGAGACCTACGACGTGACCGTGATCCAGCAGCCCAACGGCACCTGGCGGATCTCCAACCCGCCGGACACGGTGTTCGTGCCACTGGAGGCGTTCAAGGCGAGCTACCGGCCGGTCACGGTGTACTACTTCGATCTCGACCGGCGGGTCACCGTGCCGGACCTGCGGTATGTGGCGGCCGAGCCGGTCAGCGGGTTGCCGGCACGGGTGGTCACCGTGCTGTTGTCCGGTCCGTCGGACACCATGGCCCGGTCGGTGGTCTCGCCGCTGGAGGGCCTCGTCACGAGAACGAACGTGGTGATCGACGAGACCGGCTCGTTGCGGGTCGACCTCAAGTCCGTCGGCGACAAGACCCTTGAGCAACGCGAACAGATGGCCGCGCAGATCGTGCTGTCCCTGCAGACGGTGACCTCGACCAGGCTGCGGCTGCTGGCCGACGGCCAGGACCTGATCTCCGGGCACCAGGACTGGCGGATCAGCGACCTGAAGGCCTACGACGCGCCCACCAAGCCGGACTCCGGCCTGCCGGGGCTGGTGGTGACCAACGGCCGGGTGCGGTCGCTGCGGGACGGCAAGCCGATCGACGGGCCGGCGGGCAACGGTGAGTACAACGTGCTCACCGCGGCGCAGTCCATCGACGGCGAGTACCTGGCTGCGGTGGTGGGCACCGAGGCCGGACCCCGGCTGCGGCTCGGCCGGTACGGGGAGCCGCTGCGGTTGATCAACAGCGAGGTCCAGACCATGACCAGGCCGACGTGGTTGGTGAGCACATCGGCCGAGGCCGAGCCGACCGAGGTCTGGACGGTGGCCGACGGCGAGGTCGTGCGGGTGGTCCGGGCCAGCGGCGATGACTGGAAGGCGCTGCAGGTGAGTTCCTCGGAGTTGGACAGCCATGGTCGGATCACCGACCTACGGCTGTCCAGGGACGGCACCAGAGCCGCGATCGTGGCCGACGGCGGACTGGTGGTGGCCTCGGTGGTGCGGGAGAAGGGCTCGGTGATCCTGCGGTACCCGCGCCAGCTGCAGCCGACGAACATCCAGCAGGCGATCAGCGTCGACTGGTACCGCCAGGACACCTTGGTGGTGGCCACCCAGCAGCGGCAGGTGCCGGTGGTGAGCCTGTCGGTCGACGGGCTGAAGGCGGACATCTTCGACCGCAGCAACCTGCAGTTGCCGGTCAAGGCCATCGCCGCCGCGACGGACCGGGACGTGCTGGTGACCGACAGCGCGGCGGTGTCCAGCGTGGCGGGGGTCGGGCAGCTGTGGCGCCAGCACCCGCACGGGCAGGCCCAGGACGCGATCCCGTTCTACCCCGGCTGACCTGCGACGACCGGTTCTGTCGGGGCCCGGTGCGATCATTCGACCATGCGTTCTTTTCATGCCCTGGTCGAGTTGATCCTGCCGGCGCCCTGCGCTGGCTGCGGCACACCCGGTGGCGCCTGGTGCGCCGGCTGTGCCCGCGTGTTCGGCGGCGGCCCGGTGCCGGTGTCCCGGCCCGCCCTGCCGCCCGCCTACGCCCTGGCGGGCTACGCGGGCCCGGCCAGGCGGGCGGTGCTCGCCTACAAGGAGCGGGCCCGCCGGGAGCTGGCCGCCCACCTGGCCAGACCGCTGGCCGAGGCGATCCCGCGCATCGTCCCCGGCATCGTCCCCGGCATCGTCCCCGGCGTCGCCCCGCACGCCGTCGGCGAGCCGAGAGCGGGCCCGCTGGTGCTGGTCCCGGCCCCGTCGCGGCCGGCGGCGGCCAGACAACGCGGCGGCCAACACATGGCCGCCGTGGCGCACCACTGCGCGGCGCGGCTGCGGAGGTCGGGCATCCCGGCGGTGGTGGCCCGGTCGCTGCGCCTTGACGGCCGGGCGCTCGACTCGGTCGGCCTGAACGCCCAGGCCAGGGCGGCGAACCTGGCCGGCAACCTGCGCAGGGTGCCCGGGAAGGCCCCGCCACCCGGAGCGCGGGTCGTGCTGCTGGACGACGTGATCACCACCGGCGCCACGGCGGCCGCCTGCGCCGGCGCCCTGGCCACGACCGGCACCGAGGTCACCGCCGTACTCGCGCTCACGGCCACCACCTGACCGGCCACATCGCCCGGACCGGCTCGGCCAACCACCCGACCATGTCAGCCACGCCGGTCGCGCGCGCTGGGCAGCCACGCTGTGCGGCGAAAACCGGCACGCGTCACCGGATCCAGGTCAGCCGTACGTGCCCAGCCCACCACTCCCGGCCACCATTTCCGGATACTCGCCAGTAAGTGGCCGAACCGGGCTGTCCAGCCCATTTTTCCGCCCATACCCAGCAATTTCGTCGCCTTCCCGTTCGAGTGGCGACCACCGTTGTGACAGTCCGGAACACCTCCGGAGACGACGTGTTTCACCATTCGGATACCCCCGTATGGGTGAAATCGTCGCGGGAACTTCAGCGCGAAGTTGATCGTTGTTCGGGTATGGGACACCGGCACACCTACCCTCCGCCACCGGCGAGGGCAGCGCGGCACCACACAGGGTGTGCCTGGTACGGCCAAAGGAATCCGTCTGCCGCGATCCAGCCGGACGACCACCGGCAACCCGCCGCGGTGACCCGCGGCAACGTTGCTCTGCGTAAGCGACACCGGAGAGCAAAGTTCCCCCGCCGAGGGGGCTTTTGCGGACGCACAAGCCAAGCTAACGTGCCCGCTATCAGCGTTCCCGGTTCGCAGGGAGGAGGCGAGAAGCCCATGCCCCTGGCGCCGGAGGATTTCTGAGGAGTGCGTCCTCTGGTCCTATCCCGATCTGGCCGTCCACCAATCCTGGAGCCCAGATTTCCGGCGCCGAAGTTCGCTCACTAGCTCGCTCACGCGAGGGAGGTCGTGTATGGACATCGTCGTTAAAGGCCGCAACGTCGAGGTGCCCGAGCACTACCGAGTGCACGTCGAGGAGAAACTGACTCGCCTCGAGCGCTACGACCGCAAGGTCATCCGCTTCGACGTGGAGTTGTTCCACGAGCCGAACCCCCGGCAGGCCAAGAACTGCCAGCGGGTCGAGATCACCGGCATGGGCAGAGGCCCCGCCGTTCGTGCGGAGGCAACCGCCGGCGACTTCTACGCGGCCCTGGACGCCGCCGTGACCAAGCTCGAGAACCGGCTCCGCCGGCTACACGACCGCAGGCGTGTCCATTACGGCCGCCGCAGCCCGTCGTCGGTCGCGGAGGCCACCTCCAGCACGCCGATCACCGCCGAGACCAACGGCCGCCGTGCCCAGACCGCCGTTCTCCCCGCACCCACCGAGACCGAGGACTTCCTCACCGGTGACGGTGCCGTACCGGAACAACGCTGGGACGCCGACGACAACCTCCCTGGGCGCATCGTGCGCGAGAAGGAGCACCCCTCGTCGCCGATGACCGTCGACCAGGCCCTCTACCAGATGGAGCTGGTAGGTCACGACTTCTACCTGTTCAACGACGCGAGTTGCGGACGAGCGAGCGTCGTGTACCGCCGCCGCGGGTTCGACTACGGCGTGATCCGCCTGGTCTGACGACCGCCCCTGACCGACCGCCGGTGTCCCCTGGCCAACGGCCCGGGGGCACCGGCATGCCCACCCTCAGACTGCGGCACAATGTGCCGATCTGTCACACCACTGAGGGGAGCACGGGCATGTCCCGAAGCAAAGTCGTCACGTTGGTACTGACCGGTCTCATCGCCTTCGGCCTCACCGCGTGCGGCGAGGACACGACCAGCGGCGAGGCGACCGGGTCGGGCAACGACACGAACACCGAAGCCGCGAGCACGCCCGAGGAGGAAGCGGACGCCGACGCGGACGCCGCGAACAAGGCCGAGGTGCTCGACCTCGAGGAAGCCAAGGAGTTCGTCAAGATCACCGCCTGTGCCGGCGCCCCGGCCAAGACGGTCGGCGTCTCGGCGACCATCGAGATCACCAACCCGCTCGACGAGCCGATGGAGTACAACGGCTCGCTCAACTTCGTCGACGGCTCCGGCACCGCGGTCGCCGAGGGCATCTTCAGCAGCGGAACCCTCGAGCCGGGCGCGTCGACCACCGAGGAGATCCCCGGCGACATCTACGAGCCGGTGCAGAACGTCACCTGTGAGCTCACCGAAGTCAGGTCGGACCTGCCCGCCTGACAATTCGACCGGGCAAGCCGCGACGCCACCATTCGGTAACCGCCTACGATGGCAGGTGACGGGGCGCCCGCCGCCGGGCGCGTGACGATTCAGCTAGCGAGGTTGACCTGATGGTGCTGTCCCGGATACTCCGCGCAGGCGAGGGTAGGACGCTCAAGCACGTACGCAAAATCGCGGACAGGGTCAACGATCTCGAGGGCTCGGTCATCGATCTGACCGACGCCCAGCTGCGTGCCAGGACCGACGAGTTCCGCAAGCGCTACGAGGACCTGCGCGAGGTCGACGACGAGGACCCGAAGGCCACCGACTTCGACGCGCTCGACGAGCTGATGCCCGAGGCGTTCGCCGTCGTCCGGGAGGCGGCCAAGCGGGTCCTGCGCCAGCGCCACTTCGACGTCCAGGTCATGGGCGGCGCCGCACTCCACCTCGGCAACGTCTCCGAGATGAAGACCGGTGAGGGCAAGACCCTGACCGCGGTGCTGCCCGCCTACCTGAACGCGATCTCCAGCAACGGCGTGCACGTGGTCACGGTCAACGACTACCTGGCCAAGCGCGACGCCGAGTGGATGGGCCGGGTCCACCGGTTCCTCGGCCTGCAGGTCGGCGTGATCCTGTCGGAGATGACCCCCACCCAGCGCAAGGGCGCCTACGAGGCGGACATCACCTACGGCACCAACAACGAGTTCGGCTTCGACTACCTGCGCGACAACATGGCCGGCAGCCTGGAGAACATGGTCCAGCGCGGCCACAACTTCGCCATCGTCGACGAGGTCGACTCGATCCTCATCGACGAGGCCCGCACGCCGCTGATCATCTCCGGCCCGGCCGACCAGTCCTCCCGCTGGTACACCGAGTTCGCCAGGATCGTGGAGCGGATGCAGGGCATCGACGTGACCGCGATGGCGCCGAGGGAGAAGGACTCCCGCGCCAACGAGATCGCCGCCAAGCACTACGAGGTCGACCGCAAGCGGCGCACGATCGGCGTCAGCGAGAAGGGCGTCGCCTACGTCGAGGACCAGCTCGGCATCGACAACCTCTACGACGCGGCGAACACCCCGCTGGTCGGCTACCTGAACAACGCGGTCAAGGCCAAGGAGCTGTACCAGAACGACAAGGACTACCTGATCCGCAGCGGCGAGGTGCTCATCGTCGACGAGTTCACCGGTCGCGTGCTCTCCGGCCGCCGCTACAGCGAGGGCATGCACCAGGCCATCGAGGCCAAGGAGAAGGTGGAGATCAAGGCGGAGAACCAGACGCTCGCCACGATCACCCTGCAGAACTACTTCCGGCTCTACAACAGGCTTTCCGGCATGACCGGTACCGCCGAGACCGAGGCGGCCGAGTTCTGGAACACCTACAAGCTGCACGTCGTGCCGATCCCGACCAACCGGGACATGGTCCGCGACGACCGCACCGACCTGATCTACAAGACCGAACAGGGCAAGTTCGAGGCGGTCGCCGACGACATCGCCGAGCGCAACGAGAAGGGCCAGCCGGTGCTGATCGGCACCACCAGTGTCGAGCGCTCGGAGTACCTGTCGAAGCTGCTGGTGAAGCGGGGCATCCCGCACAACGTGCTGAACGCCAAGCACCACGAGAAGGAGTCGGCGATCATCGCCGAGGCCGGGCACGCGGGCGCGGTCACCGTCGCGACCAACATGGCCGGTCGCGGTACCGACATCATGCTCGGCGGCAACCCCGACCACCTCGCGGAGAGCGCGCTGCGCGACAAGGGCCTCGACCCGATCGAGACGCCCGACGAGTGGACCGCGGCGCTGCCGGACGCGCTGGAGCAGGCCCGCGCGGACGTGCACGCGGAGGCCGAGGAGGTGCGTGCGGCCGGCGGCCTGTACGTGCTCGGCACCGAGCGCCACGAGTCGCGGCGCATCGACAACCAGCTGCGTGGCCGGTCGGGCCGCCAGGGCGACCCCGGTGAGTCGCGCTTCTACCTCTCGCTCGGCGACGAGCTGATGCGGCGGTTCAACGCGCAGTTCGTCGAGCGGGTGATGACGACCATGCGCGTCCCCGAGGACCAGCCGATCGAGGCGAAGATGGTCTCCCGGGCGATCAAGAGCGCGCAGTCCCAGGTCGAGCAGCAGAACTTCGAGGCACGCAAGAACCTCCTCAAGTACGACGAGGTGATGAACCAGCAGCGCAAGGAGATCTACGCCAACCGGATGCGCGTGCTGGCCGGCGAGGACCTGCGCAACCACATCGACCGGATGATCGACGAGGTCGTCGGCGAGTACGTGCAGAAGGCGACCGCCGATGGCTACTCGGAGGACTGGGACCACCAGAAGCTGTGGTCCGCGCTCAAGGAGCTGTACCCGATCAAGTTGACCTGGGATGAGCTGGTCGAGGGGATGGAGGAGCGCGGCGACGACCTGACCTCGGAGAACCTGCTGGACGCGGTCCTCGCCGACGTGCGCCAGTCCTACGACGACCGCGAGACCGAGATCAACGGCCAGGTGCCGGACGAGAACGGCCGGCTGCCGAGCACCGACGGCATGCGCAAGCTGGAGCGCCTGGTGATGCTGGAGGTGCTCGACCGCAAGTGGCGCGAGCACCTCTACGAGATGGACTACCTCAAGGACGGCATCGGCCTGCGGGCCATGGCGCAGCGCGACCCGCTGATCGAGTACCAGCGCGAGGGCTACGACATGTTCAACACGATGCTGGACGGGTTGAAGGAGGAGGTCATCACGCTGCTGTTCCGGGCGCAGGTGACCGACCAGAGCCAGCAGGCCGGCGGCGCCCAGCCATCGGCGGCCGACCGCGCGGCCAGGGCCCAGCAGGCGGCGGCCAGGGCCGCAGAGGCGGCCGCGGCCCAGCAGGCGGCCCGGCCGGAGGACAAGATCCCGCCCGCGCTGCGCGGCGGCGCCCGGCCGGCCGATCAGCAGTACACCTACTCCGGCCCGTCCGAGGGCGGTGGCGTGCAGTCCCGTGGCGGCCAGTCGGGCAACGGCCAGAAGCCGGGCGCCGGCAACAACAGCAGCGGCTCCCGCCGCGAGCGCCGCGCCGCCGAACGCGACGCCGCCAAGAAGGACAAGAAGCGCCCCCGCCGCTGACCCAACAACCCCGCGAGTCCAACCCGCCGAACACGCGAGTCCAACGCTCCTGACACGTCGGGAGCGTTGGACTCGCGGGTTTCAGGGGGTGCGGGACTCGAGTTTCAGGCGGGCCTTGAGGCCGGCGCGGACGGCCAGCCGCACCGGTGCCCAGCGCAGGCCGACGTGGCGGTCGGCGATGAAACGGTAGGCGCTGTCGTGGTGGGCGGCGAGCATGGCCGCCGACGAGCGGGCCGTCGAGTGCCCCTGGACGTGCACGACCTGGGCCGACGGCACGTACACGTTCTGCCACCCGGCCTTGGCCAGGCGGTCACCGAGGTCGACGTCCTCGAAGTACATGAAGTAGCACGGGTCGAAGCCGTCGACCGAGTCGAAGGCCTCCCGGCGCATCAGCACGCACGAGCCGGACAGCCAGCCGGCCACCCGCTCCACCACCTCGGTGTCGGACTGCTTGTAGGCCTTGGTCCACGGGTTGCCCGGCCACACCCGGCCGAGCAGGGCGTGCCCGATGCCCCGGCCGAGCGAGGGCACCAGCCGCGCCGAGGGGTACACCTCGCCGGACAGCTCCTTGATCAACGGGCCGAACGCGCCGCCGCGCGGCCAGCGGCCGGCCGCGTCGATCATGGTGTCCAGCGCGCCGTCGGCCCACTCGACGTCCGGGTTGGCGACCACGATCCAGCCGTAGGACTCGTCCAGCGAGGCGACGCCGCGGTTGGCGGCCGTGCCGTAGCCGAGGTTGCCCCCGGTGCGCAGCAGCGCGACGCCCTCCCGCTCGGTGCTCGCCCGCTCGGGCGCGCCGTCGGTGGAGCCGTTGTCGGCGAGGACGACCCGAACGGACCGACTGGTGGCCTTGGACAGCGTGTCCAGGCATCTGTCGAGCGTCTCGCCTGGCGAGTAGGTCACGATGACGACGGCCAGCTCAGAGCCATATTCGACAGGCACAGCAGTCAATTGTGCCGGTCACCGTCCCCGGCGGTGCACCCGGTAGGCCCGCTCGTAGGCCGCGCGGTGCCCCTCGGCGCTCGTCAGCCAGGAGAACTCCTTGGCCCGGCGCAGCGCGGCCTCGGCCAGGTGCGCCCGCCGCGTCGGGTCGTCGAGCAGCTCAGACAGCGCGGCGGCGATGTCGCCGGCGCCGACCCCGCAGTAGGCCACCGCGTCCCCGCCGACCTCGGGCAACGCCAGCCGCCGGGTGGTCAGCACGCACGCGCCGCAGGCCATCGCCTCGAGCACCGGCAGGCCGAAGCCCTCGCCGAGCGACGGGTAGGCCACCAGCCGCGCGCCGCCGAGGAACCCGGCCAGGCTCTCGAACGGCAGGTAGCCAGCGCGGATCACCCGCAGCCGGTGCGGCACGTCGTCCAGCGCCCGCTCCACCTGACGGTCCCACCCCGGCTGGCCGGCGAGCACCAGCGCTGGCGGCTCGGACCGGCCCCGGCTGGCGGCGGCGAACCCGCGGATCAGCGCGGGCACGTTCTTGCGTGGCTCCAGCGCGCCGAGGAACGCCACGTACGGGTCGCCAGCGCCGAGGCCGACCAGCTGGCGCGCGGTGGCGATCTCGTCCTGGGTCGGCAGGTGGAACCGCTCGGAGTCCACGCCGTGCTGGATGACCTCGAGCCGGCGGGGGTCGGCCTTGGCGACCCTGGCCAGCTCGGTGGCGGTGGCCGCGCTCGGCACGACACACAGCGACGCGCGGGCCAGCGCGGCCCTGGTCCACGCCCGGAAGAACCTGGCCTTGATGGAGTGGTGCAACACCGCGTCGGTGAAGAACGTGGCGTCGTGCAGGGTGACCACCGACGCCGCCGGGTTGGCCAGCGCGGTGGTGTAGTGCGGCGAGTGCAGCACGTCGACGCCCAGCCTGCGCACCAGGCGCGGCAGTGTGGTCTGCTCCCAGGTCAACCGCGCGGTGCGGGTGGCGTTGGACTCCGCGGTCGGCACGATGCGCGAGTTGGGCGCCAGGCGGCCGTAGAGCTCGACGTCTCTCGGTTGGCAGACCACGGAGATCGCCGCGCCGTCGGAGTCGAGTGCGAACACGAGCGAGTCGACGTACCTGCCGACGCCACCACGATCCGCGGGCACGGCGGTCGCGTCGATGAGCACGCGAGGTTCGGACACGTAGAGAAGCGTACGACCGCCGGGGTAGCCAGCAGTCCCGACCGGGTGAAAAACCTACGAAACCCGCTACCGAACGCTGGCCATCTCGAAGAAACGGGTGTGCAGGCGCCACAGTTCGGTGGCCGCGTGCCCCCAGCTGAACGCCTGCGCCCGCGACCGGCCGTCGGCGATCCGCTGCGCGGTGCTCGCCGGATCGTCCAGCACCGCGCGCAACCCGGCGGCCAACGCCGACGCGTCCCCCCTGCGCACCGCCACCCCGGCGCCGCCGGCCACCTCGACCAGCGCCGGCACGTCCGAGTGCACCACCGGCACCCCGACGGCCATCGCCTCCAGCACGGGCAGGCCGAACCCCTCCGCCCGGCTCGGCGCGGCCAGCACGCTCGCCCGGCGCAGCACCACGTTGAGGTCGGCGTCGGTGATCCGGCCGAGCACGTGCAGCCGGCCAGGCGCGAGCCCGTGCCGGGCGGCCAGCGCGGTCAGGTCGACCTCGCCCCAGCCGCGCGGGCCGACCACGACCAGCGGCAGGTCCGGCGCGTACGGCCTGGCCATCGCCTCGACCAGCACGTCAAGGCCCTTGCGCGGCTCGACCGTGCCGACGGCGAGCACGTAGGCCGACGGGAGCTTGAGGCCGACCGCGGTCGCGTGCAGCTGGGCGGGCTCGACGTGCGCGAGCAACGCGTCCGGCACGCCGTGGCCGACGACCGCGACCGTGGCCGGGCCGGGGGCGTAGCGGTGCAGGTCCTCGGCGACCGCGACGGTCGGCACGACGATCGCGTTGGCCCTGGCCGCCGCGCGCCGGATGGCGCCCTGGTGCCAGGCGACCCCGCGCCGGGTGAGGGTCTCCGGGTGGGTGAAGGGCACCAGGTCGTGCACGGTGACGATCAGGCTGCGGCCGCGCCGGGCGGCCGGCGGCGCGAGCGGGGTCGGCGCGTGCACCGCGTCCCCACCCGGCCACAGGTGCACGCCGCGCTCCCACAGCGCGGTCAGCCCACGCCGGGGCAGGGGCAGCGCGCGGGGACCGGCGACCCCGGCCACCACGGCGGGCGAGAGGTCCCGGTGGGTGGCGGTCACGCCGGCCACGCTCCAGTCGGGCGGCGCGCTCGCGGCCAGCGCGGCGACCAGCTCGCGGGTATAGCGCCCGGTCCCGCCGGGGACGGGCGCCAACAGCTGCTCGGTGAGCACGACGAGCTCCGGCACGACAACAGAGTACGGTCGTGCGCCGTGACCTCGGGTAACGACACGGGCGACTCCCCCATCCGGACTACGGTCGTGGTGGTGACCTGGCGCGGGCGCGCGCACGTCGCCGACTGCCTGGACGCGCTCGCCGCGCAGACCCGCGCACACCGGCTGCTGGTGGTGGACAACGCCTCCGACGACGGCACCGCCGAGATCCTGGCCGGCCACCCGTCCCGGCCGGCGGTGCACCGCACCTCGGCCAACGTCGGCTACGCGGGCGCGTTGGCGGCGGTGGCACCGACGGTGACCACCGAGTTCACCGCCTGGCTCAACGACGACGCGATCCCCGCCGCCGACTGGCTGGCCGAGCTGGAGGACGCGCTGGCCGCCGACCCGGCCGCGGCCGCCGCGAGCGCGCGGCTGGAGACCGTGACCGGCGACGTGCAGTCGGTCGGCGTGGTGCTCACCGGCGACGGCTACGGCCGGGACGCCACCGCCGGCCCGGTCTTCGGCTTCTGCGGCGGCGCCGCGCTGGTGCGCACGGCGGCACTGGCCGACGTTGGCGGGGTGCCGGCGGAGTTCTTCTGCTACTACGAGGACACCGACACCGCGTGGCGGCTGCGGCTGGGTGGCTGGACGGTGCGCTCGGTGCCGGCGGCGCGGGTGCGCCACCTGCACGGCGCGAGCACCGCGCCCGGCTCGGCGCTGTTCCACCGCTGGAACGAGCGCAACCGGCTGCTCATGCTGGCCCGCTGCGCCCCGGCGGGCGTGGCGGTCCGCGAGGTCGCCCGGTTCGCGGCGATCACCGCATTGCTCCCGGTCCGCCGGCTGGCCGGCCAGCCGGTGCCGGCGGCCCAAAACTACTGTGTAGCACTGCGTCTGCTGGTCCTTCGCGACGTGCTCGGCAGGCTGTTGTCCCTGGTCGGTGAACGGCGCGCGATCGCGCGGCGCGCGACCATTCCCCGCGCCGTGGTGTGGCGTTCGGCGAACTCAGCCAGTCAACCGTCGGTAACGTGATGTGATAGGGCAATCTAGTCACATCCCCTGATACCTGAGGAGCGCGCGAGTTGCCCGACTCGGCACGACGCCCGGCCGTCTCGGTGATCGTGGTGAACTACCGCGGCGCCGAGGACACCATCGCCTGCCTGCGCGCGCTGCGCGCCGACCTGGCCTACCCCGCCGAGCTGATCGAACTGATCTGCGTGGACAACGACTCGGGTGACGGCAGCGCGGCGCGGATCACCGCCGAGACCGGCGTCGAGGTCATCGAGGCGGGTGCCAACCTCGGCTTCGCCGGTGGCTGCAACCTCGGCGCCCGGCGCGCCACCGGCACCGTGCTGGCCTTCCTGAACAACGACGCCCGCCCGCACCCCGGCTGGGTCGACGCGGCGGTCGAGGTCCTGCGCACGCAGCCGACCGTCGGCGCGGTGGCCAGCAAGGTGCTCGACTGGGACGGCGAGCTGATCGACTTCGTCGACGCCGGGCTGACCTGGTTCGGCATGGGCTACAAGCGCCACGCCGGCCAGCGCGACGACGGCTCGCACGACGTGCCGCGCGACGTGCTGTTCGCCACCGGGTCGGCGATGTTCGTGCGCGCCGGGGTGTTCGCCGAGCTCGGCGGGTTCGACGAGCGGTTCTTCATGTTCTACGAGGACGTCGACCTCGGCTGGCGGCTGAACCTGCGCGGCTGGCGGGTGCGCTACGAGCCGACCTCGCTGACCTACCACCGCCACCACGCCTCGATGTCCAAAGTGGACTCCCCGGACAACGCGCGCGAGCTGTTCCTGCTGGAGCGCAACGCGTTGGCCGCGCTGTACAAGAACCTCTCCGACGCGACCCTGGCCAAGGCCCTGCCGGCGGCCCTCGCGCTGGCCGTGCGCAGGGCGACCGCGCGCGGCGAGGTCGACCCGACCCAGCTGGAGATCGGCAGGCCGGACACCGGCAAGTCCACTGTGGAACTGCCGAGGACGACGCTGGCCGGCATGCTGGCCATCGACCAGTTCGTCGAGCTGCTGCCGACGCTCGCGCGCTCCCGCGAGATCGAGCAGGCGGCCAGAGTTCGCTCGGACACCGACCTGCTCCCGTTGATGCGCAACGCGATGGAGCCCGCCTACCCGCTGCCCCGCTACCTGGCCGCGCACGACGTGCTGGTCGAGGTCTTCGGGCTGGAGGAGGCCTTCGGCGCGCGGCGGCGGATCCTGGTGATCACCGGCGACGCACTCGGCGAGCAGATGGCCGGCCCGGCGATCCGCGCGTGGAACATGGCCGACCTGCTGGCCGCCGAGCACGACGTCCGGCTGGTCACGGTGAACCCGAGGTGCGCGCCGCCGGACGCGTCGTTCGCGGTGCACCACGCCCGCCAGCGCGACCTCGGCGAGCACGTCGCCTGGGCCGACGTCGTCGTGCTGCAGGGGCACGCGCTGGAGCTGGTGCCGGCGCTGAAACGGGCCGACTCCACCAAGATCGTGGTCTGCGACATGTACGACCCGATGCACCTCGAACTGCTCGAACAGGGCAAGGACGACAACGACGAGCAGCGCGCGCTCGACCTGATCGGCGTCACCAAGGTGCTCAACGCCCAGCTGGACCGCGCCGACTTCTTCCTGTGCGCCTCCGAGCGCCAGCGGCACTTCTGGCTCGGCCACCTGACCGCGCTCGGCCGGCTGACGCCCTCGCTCTACGACAACGACCCCACGGTGCGCTCGCTGCTCGCGGTGGCGCCGTTCGGGTTGCCGGGCAAGCCGCCCCAGCAGTCCGCGTCGCCGGTCAAGGGCGGGCTGCGCGGCATCACCGCCACCGACAAGGTCGTGCTCTGGGCCGGCGGGGTGTACAGCTGGTTCGACCCGCTGACCCTGGTGCACGCGGTGGACCGGCTCGCCACCCGCCGCGACGACGTTCGCCTGGTGTTCCTCGGCATGCGCCACCCCAACCCCGAGGTGCCGGAGATGGACATCGGCGCCAGGACCCGGCAGCTGTCCGGCAGGCTCGGCCTGACCGACCGGCACGTGTTCTTCAACGAGACCTGGGTGCCCTACGCGCAGCGGCAGAACTGGTTGCTGGACGCGGACTGTGGGGTCACCACGCACTACGAGCACGTGGAGACGACCTTCGCGTTCCGCACCAGGGTGCTGGACTACCTGTGGGCCGGGCTGCCGATCGTGACCACCGACGGCGACTCGTTCGCCGACCTGGTGCGCGCCGAGCGGCTCGGCGTGGTGGTTCCGGCCGAGGATCCGGTCGCGCTGGCCGACGCGCTGGAGCGGGTGCTCTACGACGAGGAGTTCGCCGAGCAGGCACGGGAGCGGATCGCCGTGGTGCGCGAGCGGTACACCTGGGAGACCGTGCTCGCGCCGCTGTTGTCCTTCTGCCGCAACCCGGTGCCGGCCGCCGACCGGCTGCCCGGCGCCGAGCCGCTGGTGCCGAAGCGGCCGTTGCGGGCCGGTGAGGTCCTCCGCCGTGATCTCGACCTGTTCCGGTCCTATTTGGACGCCGGCGGCCCGGTCGAGCTGACCAGAAGGGCGGCCGGGCGGGTTCGCCGGGTAGCGAGCGCGCGGTTGGGCAAGAAGGGCCAGCAGGATGGCTAAGGACGGTCCGATACGCGTACTGCTCGACGGCACGCCACTGCTCGGCAACCGCACTGGCGTCGGCCGCTACACGGCCGCGCTGGCTGAGGAACTCGCCTCGATGTCCGAAGTGGACACTCGAGCGGTGGCCTTCACGTTGCGGGGCTGGCGAAAACTGCGCAAGGTGCTGCCGCACGGCTCCCGGGCGCGTGGCATGCCGGTGTCCGCACGGCTGCTGCGCCGCTGCTGGCTGCGCTCCCAGTTCCCGCCGGTCGAGCTGTTCGCCGGGTTCACCGATGTCGTGCACGGCACCAACTTCGTGCTGCCGGCGGCGCTGCGGGCCGCCGGCGTGGTGACCATCCACGACCTGGCGTTCCTCGACGCGCCGGAGGAGCTGCCGCCAAGCGACGAGACCCTGCCGCAGCTGGTGGCCCGCTCGGTGGAGCGCGCGGCGGTGGTGCTCACGCCGACCAGGGCGGTCGCCGACGTCACCGCGGACCGCTTCGGCATCTCGCCGGACAAGATCATGGTGACCCCGCTCGGCGTCGACCCGGCGTGGTTCACCGCGCGCCCGCCGAGCGAGGCGATGCGCCGCCGGGTCGGGCTGCCAAAGCAGTACCTGCTGTTCGTCGGCGCGGCCGGCCCGCGCAAGTCGTTGGGCTGGCTGCTCAAGGCACACGAGGCGACCCCGCAGCTGCCGCAGCTGATCCTGGCCGGCCCCGGCCACCACCAGCACGACGACCGGGTCAGCTCGATCGGCTATCTGTCCGATGTGGACCTTCGGTCGGTGGTCGCCGGCGCGGCCGCGCTGGTGTTGCCGTCCAGGGACGAGGGTTTCGGCCTGCCGGTGTTGGAGGCGCTGGCCTGTGACGTGCCGGTGGTGTGCTCGGACGTGCCGGCGCTGCGCGAGGTCTCCGGCGGCCACGCCAGCCTGATCCCCTACGGCGACGTGGAGGCGATGGGTGTCGCGCTGACCGAGGCACTGGCCGATCCGCCGTCCCCGGCGACGCTGGCCCTGCGCCGCGCGCACGCGGCGGAGTTCACCTGGCGGCAGACCGCGGAACTGACCGTGGACGCCTACCGCCGGGCAATGTCCTGATGCTGGCCTGACCCAGCTCAGGGGCGGTAGGCGTCGCCGTTCTCGGCGAAGGCCGCGGCCAGCGCCTCCCGCCACGGGCGCAACGGGGTCAGGCCGGACGCGCGCCAGGCCTGGTCGGAGAGCACCGAGTAGCTCGGGCGCGGCGCCGGACGCGGGAACTCGTCGCTCTTGCACGGCCGCACCCGCGCCGGATCCAGCCCCAGCTCGGCGAACACCGCGCCGGCGAACTCGAACCACGTCGTCTCGCCCGCGCCGGTCGCGTGCAGCACCCTGGCCGATGGCGGCGCGTCACTGACCGCGCGGGCGGCCAACTCCAGCAACCCGGCGGCCAGGTCTCCGGTCCACGTGGGCGATCCGCGCTGGTCGTCCACGACCGACACGGTCTCGTGGTTGTCGGCCAGTCGGGCCATCGTCTTGACGAAGTTGTTGCCGTGGGCGCCATACACCCACGCCGTGCGCACCACCCACGAGTCCGCGCCGGAGCCGAGCACGGCCGCCTCGCCGGCGGCCTTGGTCGACCCGTACACGCTGCGCGGCGCCGTCGGCTCGTCCTCGCGGTAGGGGGCGTCGCCGTCGCCGGCGAAGACGTAGTCGGTGGACACGTGGATCAACGGCACCCGGTGCGCGGCGCAGGCGGCCGCCAGCAGCCGGGGCGCGTCCGCGTTCACCGCGAACGCCCTGGCCTGGTCGGACTCCGCCGCGTCGACCGCGGTGTGCGCGGCGGCGTTGATCACCACCGGTGAACGCGGGCCGGCGCCGTCGACCAGACTCTTCACCGCCTCGATCACCGCACCGGCGTTGGTGAGGTCCAGCTCGGCCGATCCGGGCGCGCGAACCTCGTACTCACCTGGCGCGCGAGCAGCCAACTCACGTCCGAGCTGGCCGGTGCCGCCGGGTACCAGCAACGCGAGCATCTCCAAGCCCACCAAATTCCTTTACTCGGAAGTAAACCGAACTGGGTCAGTATTGCGTCCTACTACCTGACAAGGCATCCCCGCCTTGTTGGCGTGCCGGTATGGTACTGGTCAAGTTCCGTCGGGGGACGGGGAGGAGCGTGCGTGGACGAACGTACGCAGGTGTTACCTGGCCGCAGAAGGCCGCTACGCGGCTGGCGCAAGGCTGGGTTCTACACCGGGCGAACAGTCATGGCGGTGGCGTCGGTCGCCGTCGTGAGCACCATGGGTTACGGATGGTGGGCAGTAGGTGATGTGGACGATGGCACCGTAACCACTGACGTCATCGCAAAGGAAGTCGAGGACCAACGGGTTCCCCTGGATGGAGCAGTGGACATGTTGCTCGTCGGCATCGACAGCCGTAAGGACGCGCACGGAAATCCCTTGCCCGACGAAGTACTGGAGATGCTCAACGCCGGGGTCGACGAGGGTGAGCGCAACACCGACACCATGATCCTGGTGCACATTCCCGTCGACGGCACCCGTGCGGTCGCGATCTCCTTCCCCCGCGACTCCTACGTCGAGATCGCCGGCGGGTACGGCAGCGCCCGACTCAACTCGGCCTTCGCCTACGCGTACAACAACGCCTACGACGAGTTGGGCAACACCGCGCCCAACATGGAGGAACTCGACAAGGCCGCGACCGTCGAGGGCCGCAAGAACCTGATCGCCACCGTGCAGGACCTGATCGGTGACGCGGTGACCATCGACCGCTACGCCGAGGTGAACCTGGCGAGCTTCTACGAGGTCACCAAGGCCATCGGCGGCGTGGAGGTGTGCCTGAACAACGCCGTCCGGGAAGAGAAGTCGGGGGCGAACTTCAAGAAGGGCGTGCAGACCATCCAGGGCAAGCAGGCGCTCGCGTTCGTCCGGCAGCGCTACGGGCTGCCCAACTACGACCTGGACCGCATCGTCCGGCAGCAGGCGTTTCTCGGCGCCCTGGCCAACAAGGTGCTGTCGGCGGACATGCTGACCAGCCCGGCGAAGGTGCGCGAGCTGATCACCGCGGTGCAGAAGTCGGTGGTGCTCAGCGAAGGGTGGGAGCTGTCCAAGTTCGCCGCGCAGATGTCGGGGCTGACCGGCGACGGCATCGACTTCTACACCATCCCCACGCTCGGCGACGCCAACATCAACGGCGCCGACGTGCTCGAGGTCGACCCGGCGGCGGTGGCCGCCTTCGTCCGGTCGCTGACCACCGACGAGACGGCCAAGTCGAGCACCCCACCGGAGACACCGCCGGAGGCCGACGGCGGTGACGACAGCGGTGACGGCGACCGACCGGCGCTCGGCCTGGTCACCGTCGACGTGGACAACGGCACCAACACCAGCGGCCTGGCCAAGTCGGTGCGCGACCAACTGGCCGAGAAGGGGTTCAGCCCCGGCGAGGTCGGCGACGCGGAAGGGCTGGTCTCGTCGTCGGTGATCCGGTACGCGCCGGGTGAGCGCAGTCTCGCCGAGTACGTCGCCGAGGCGCTGGCGGTCGAGGTCGTGCTGGAGGAGGACTCCGCGCTGTCGGCGAACCGGGTTCAGGTCGTGCTCGGCGCCGATTTCCCGGTGGAGAACTCCGGGTTCGCGCCCGCCCCGCTGATGGCCAAGGGCCAGCCGGCCACCGACGAGCCGCCAGCGGCACCCAAGCCCCAACCACAGCTTGACGCCAGCGGCACACCCTGCGTGAACTAACGCCCAGTCGACGGATCCATCACCGGCTGACACGCCGTAATCTGGAGGAAAGGGCGTGGTCACGGGGGAGGTGAGCCGGTGTCGATGGGTGTCGAGGAACCGTCGGAGGAGCCGACGAGCTACGCCCCCGCCGTCGGCTCGGTGACCGGAAAGCCGGCGGCGGCCCGCCCACGACGCCGCCGGGCCTGGACGGTGCTGTTGGTGATCGGGCGGGTGGTCGTCGGCCTGGTGTCGGTGAGCGCGCTGGCCGCGATGTCGCTGCTGTGGTCGCGCGTGGTGCAGCTGGAGGAGAGCCGGAACACCACCGACGCGGTGGCGCAGGCGCAGACCGGCCCGGCCGCGCAGGCCCCGCCGGCCGACGACGGCGCGAACGACATCCTGATCGTGGGCAACGACAGCCGCACGGACATGCAGGGCAACCCGCTGTCGGCCGAGCTGCTGCGCGTGCTGCGCACCGAGGCGACGGAGACGTTGAACACGGACACGCTGATCCTGTTGCGTATCCCGAAGGACGGCGGGCAGCCGTCGGCGGTGTCGATCCCCCGGGACACCTCGGTGACGGTCCCCGGCCTCGAGGAGCCGGAGAAGATCAACGGCGCGTACGGCATCACCAAGGCACGGACCGCGGACCGCATGGTCGACGACGGCGAGTCGGACCGCCGCAAGATCGAGCGCACGTCCGACGACGCCGGGCGCAAGGCGCTGATCCAGGCCGTGCAGGTGCTGACCGGGGTGCGGGTCGATCACTACACGGAGGTGAGCCTGTACGGGTTCTACCTGCTCACCGAGGCCATCGACGGGGTGGACGTGTGCCTGAAGAACTCGACCAGCGACACGGACTCCGGCGCGTCGTTCGCCCAGGGCCCACAGACCGTCCGCGGCGGGGACGCGGTGTCGTTCGTCCGGCAACGCAACGGCCTGCCGCGCGGCGACCTGGACCGGATCGTGCGCCAGCAGACCTTTCTCTCCTCGGCGATGCGCAAGGTGCTCTCCGGTGATCTGCTGACCAACAACGCGAAGCTGAACGACCTGGCGGACGCGGTGTCCAAGTCGGTGGTCATGGACGGTGGGCTGGAGTTCGTGGATCTGGTCAACCAGGCCCAGGCGCTGGCGTCGGGACAGGTGCGGTTCGTGACGATCCCGGTGACCGGGGTGGGCGCGCGGAACCATCGCAAGCAGAGCATCATCACCGTGGACGTGCCGGCGGTGCAGCGCTTCGTCGCCGAGTTGGTGGCTCCCCCGCCGCCGGGGTTCTCGTCACGGGGCATGCTGGACCTGAGCGCGCCGGCGGCCGCACGGCAGCCAGCGGTCCCGTGTGTCGACTGAGGAGTTGTCGTTGAGCCTGACCGAGATCCTGCTGCGGCCGGCGTTGCGTTCGGCCGCACGTCCGCTGGTGACCCACTACGACGACGCGGCGGGGACGCGGGTCGAGCTGTCGGTGGCGACCCTGGCGAACTGGGCGGCGAAGACGGCGAACTGGTTAGTCGAGGAGCAGGACGTGGAGCCGGGCGATCCGGTGGCGGTGTCGTTGCCGGCGCACTGGCAGACGGCCGGGGTGCTGCTGGGGGCGTGGTGGTGCGGGGCGCGGGTGGTCGCGTCGCCGGTGGGGGCGTCGGTGGCGCTCGTCCAGCCGGGTGGGGTCGGTGATGGTGCGGGCGTGGTGGCCGCGGTGTCGTTGGACCCGATGGGGCGCGACCTCGGTGCCGATGTGCCGGCGGGTGCGGTCGACTTCGTCGCGGAGGCGCGGGTGCATGGCGACGACTTCTTCGGCGGGCCGGTCGCCGGGGACACGTTGTGCCTCGGGGAGTCCACTGTGGATGATGTGCTGACGGATGCGCGCAAACGGGCCGAGTCACTCGGGCTGACCGGGAACTCCCGCGTGTTGTCCACAATGGACTGGACGGTGCCGGACGGCGTGCTGGCCGGTTTCGTCACCGTGCTCGCGGCGGGCGCGTCCCTGGTGCAGGTGACCAACCCGGACCCCGACCGCGTCACCCGCCACCGCGAGTCCGAACGCACCACCGTCGACCTGAACTGAGCCCTGCCTGTCCACGCGTCACTGCGCGCGGTACTCGCGGCGCCATGCCGACGGGCTACGACCGCGGGTGCGCTTGAACGCGACGCTGAAGGCGAAGGGGTCCTGGTAGCCGACGTCGCCGGCCACGGCGGCGACGGTCGCCGTGGTGTCGCGCAGCCGATCGGCCGCGACGGTCATTCGCCAGTTCGTCAGGTAGGTGAGCGGCGGTTGGCCGACGATGTCGGTGAAACGCGCGGCGAAGGACGCGCGCGACATGCCGAGCTCGGCCGCCAGGTCACCGACGGTCCACGGTTGGGCGGGACGCTCGTGCAGGAGCTGCAGCGCGTCGCCGATGGTGGGATCGCTCAACGCCCGGCACCAGGCGGGCAGGGTCGCCGCTGGACTGGCACACCACGCACGCAGGGCGAGCACGAGCACGAGATCGAGGAGCCGGTGCAGCACGGCGTCCTGACCGGGTTCGTCCAGGCGGGTCTCCTGACTGAGCAACTCCAGCACGGGCGCCGTCCGGCCACCGGCGGGCACGACGGCGACCGGCGGCAGCATGTCCAGCAGCCGGTCGGCGACGGCACCGCGGAGGGTGTAGGCGCCGCGGAGCATGGTCGTGGCGCCGGGCGAGTCGGCTCCGTAGGTTCGGGTGGCCAGCGTGGCGTGGTCGACCGGTACCTCGCCGTGGCCGGCGAGGTACTTGCGGCCCTTCCGGATGACGTACCGCGGCGGGGTGTCGGGGCTGTCGGCGACCGTGTACCGAGCTGTTCTGCTGATCAGCGCGACGTCACCGGCGTGCAGGTGCGTCAGTGACCCGTGATCGTCGTCCAGCCGGACGGTGGCCGGCCCGCCGAGCACCGCGACCACGGTGAGCGGCGGCGCGTCGGCGTAGGTCATCGACCATGGCGGTCGCTGGACCAGCTGCCGGACCTCGGCCTCGCTGGTCTGCGCGCGGAACAGGAGGTCACTCAGCACATCCACGGCCACCACGTTAGACGCGCACAAAGCTTTTCTCGACGTTCACCCATGGATCGTCCGACCCAGCGGAGATTGGGTCGACAGCATGACCAAGACCACCGACCGCGGCCAGCGCGGTGGCTGGCTCGTGCTGGCCCTGACCTGCGCGGCGCAGTTCATGTGCGTGCTCGACGACACAATCGTCAACGTCGCGCTGCCCGCCGTCCAGGACCACCTCGACCTACGCGACACGACGTTGCCCTGGGTGCTGAACGCCTACCTGGTGACGTTCGGCGGCCTGCTGCTGCTCGCCGGGCGGGCCACCGATCTGTTCGTTCGGCGCACGGTCTTCCTGGCCGGACTCGGGGTGTTCGGCGCCGCCTCGCTGGCCTGCGGGCTGGCGACCGGGCCGGCGATGTTGATCCTGGCCAGGGCCCTGCAGGGGGCGGGAGCGGCGTTGCTGTCGGCGGCGGCCCTGGCGATCCTGGGCGTGACCTACACCGGCGCCGCCAGAAACCGGGCATTCGGCGTGTGGGGCGCCCTGTCCGGGGTGGCCAGCGCGCTCGGCATGGTGCTCGGCGGCGCCCTGACCACCTGGCTGAGCTGGCGGTGGGTGTTCCTCGTCAACGTGCCCATCGTGGTCGTCGTGGCCGCGCTGAGCCCGCGAGTCATGCCAGCCCATCGCGCGGGCGACCGACGCCCGCTCGACCTGCCCGGCGCCGTCACCGGCACCGCGGGGATCGCGCTGCTGATCTTCACGGTGGTGAACGCCGAGCAGGTGGGGTGGGCGTCCCCGGTCACCCTCGGCTGCCTGGCCGCGGTCGGCGCGCTGGCGGTCGCGTTCACGGTCGTCGAGACCCGGCGCCCCGCTGCGGCCCTGCTGCCGCTGCACGTGTTCCGGCGACGGCCGGTCCTCGGGGGCGTGGCCTGCGGGCTCCTCCTCGCCGGCGCGATGCTGGGCCTGTTCTACTTTCTTACGCTCTACCTGCAGCGGGTGCGGGGCTACAGCGCGTTCCAGACCGGGCTGGCCTACCTGCCGATGTCGATCGTGGTCGTTCTGGTGGCCGGCGGCATCGCCCCGGTGGTGGCGGGCCGTTACGGGCTCCGAGCGCTGCTGGTCACCGGATTCGCGCTGCTCACCGTGGCATTGGTGTGGTTCGCACAGATCGATGTCGACACCGACTATCTACCGAACCTGTTCGTGCCCGCGCTCATCGCCGGTGCCGGACTCGGCGCCACGCTGGTCGGCGTCGTCTCCACGATCATGCGAGCACTCGACGGCGAAGGCGAGACCGGACTCGGCTCGGGCCTGGCCAGCACCACCCAACAACTCGGCGGCGCGCTCGGCATCGCCGCGCTGTCGGCCGTCGCCTTCGCCCGAGTCGACAGCACGACCGCCCTCACCGCGGGTTTCCAGCACGCCTTCTACACCGCGGCCGCGCTCACTCTCGTCGGCGCCGCCGTCGGCGCATTCGCCACCAGCACTCGCCGTTCTGTCAAGATCCGACAAAAGAGAACAGCGGTGACAAACTGGTGACAATGGCGCCGGGAGTTCTGCGCGCGAAGTCCGCCGCCTTGCCAGGCTTGTTCGCGTATGCGATGGACTGCACATTGGCGGCCTCGGCGGCCTCGATGTCGGTTAGGGAGTCGCCGATGAACGCGCAGGACGACGATGTGCTGCCGAGTGCTTGGGCTGCGTTTATGACGAGGTACGGGCTTGGTTTGAGCTGCGAGAGGTCGGCGCCGGCTCGGGCTGACACCAGGTCGACCACCGCGCGGAGGTCGTGGATGTCGAGATACGTCTCAACCGCGGCGACGCTGTTGTTGCTCACGATGGCCAACGGTCGGCCGCCGGCCTTCCATGTCCTCATGAACTCGTGGGCACGGGCAGTCGGCTCGGCTGTTTGCACTGCTTCGACTTCGTGGGCGCGGAAGGTCGCCTCCAGGAACCGGACTTCGTCATGGCCGAGCTTGGCGGCGTAGAACAGGACGTCAAACGGATCGGTGCTGCTGTGGACATCGTCCGGGATGTGGTGGCCGCCTTGCATAAGTACGTCGCGGAGCTGGTCGGCGACCGCTGGAGCGGGGAAGCCCGCGAATACCGAGCAGATCGGGCCGTCGAAGTCGAGCAGCAGGGCTTCCACGGTGCCGAGGATGCGGCGAACCGCGTCGGGGTCGTCGATGCCGGACATGTCTTCGAGCATTGCCGCGTTGGTCAGACCTCGCCAGGGGCGGCAGGATCCACCGGCTCCTGCTCGATGTCATAGTCGTCGATCATGACCACGCAGTCGGCGGGCCAGATGGACTCGCTGACTTCGAGCCCGTCACCGTTCTCGTCGCGGGCGGTGTGGATGACGTGGAGTACCGCCGCTCCGGCGGGCAGTTCGAGCACCGCTGCCTCGTCCGCAGTGGGCATCCTGGCGGTCCACTGATCGGGACTCGACGATGTCAGGCATTCCAGCGCGGTCCGCAGATGGCGCCACTCGCGACGAACCTGAGACACCTGCCGACTCTCGCCGACGGGTGATCGCGCCATACATCACCTCCTGGAGTGCGGAGGTCGAGCCGCCAGTGGCGATGGTTCTTATGCCCGGTGGTGGATTGGCTATGCTGACGAGTCGCTGGCAGACCGAGACAGCCGCGGTGTGTTGTGGTCACGGACGCCCTTCCAGCATGGGCAAGGCCGGCCGATTTTCAGCCAGGTGCACCCGTTGCGGCAACGACGTGCCATGCGGCGACTGCTGTGCCAGGTATGCGCCGAGCCGGCGGACCGCACCGACGAGGGCGTGTTGTGGCTGGTACGGGACTTCCACGAAGACTGGCCGAGTTGGCCGGAACGGATGGCGGTCACCGAGCCGCCTGTGTGCCTGCCCTGCCTTCGCCTGTCACTGCGGGTTTGTCCAGCACTGCGTCGGGGTGCGGTCGCGTTCCGGGCGTGGGAGTTCCCAGTCGCCGGGGTTCGGGGCTGGTTGTACGCAGGTGGGCCAGTCCCCCGCCCTGTTGACACGACAATGGTGTCATTCACGGATCCGAGAATCCGATGGGTTCGCGCGGCCAATCTGCTCCGCGAGATGCACGACTGCACCACGCTCGATCTCGAAGAGTTGGAAGCGGTAATCAGATGCCGGTGGTAATCCAGGCATGACCGACAGAACGCAACCGGACAGTAGTCCGATGCGCAGAGAAGTACCTTGGCCTCGGCCCCCGAGTTTAAGCCCCGCGCCGCCATCGGCGCGTGGGCGGTACCGACTGGCCTGCGTGAGCGAAGGCAGCGGACGGCCGTACTTGGTGGATGGTGCCACATTGCCCATGCGACGGGATAACGCTGAATTCTGAAGGGCACTCCCATCGGCACAGCACGATCCCTACCCGACGATCGAACTACTAGTCGTGCATCGGCGATCACGCGCAGCACTGCCAGATCCAGCAATATCGAACATATGTTCGCCATTAACTCGCGGAGATGATCAGCTCATCGCCACAGATACATCCGGCGCAACCTTCCAAAGTGGTCACCCAAAGGGCCCAATCGTGGTCCCGACGGTAGCGCCCCGCGTACAGATCGCCGTAAGATCCCCTCCCAGATACCGTGGGTGCCGAATAGGGAGTCGGAACTTATGGCCAAACACGCCTACGTAGCTTACAAACTGTATATTACAAGATTTCGCCAACCGGACGAGTTGCTTAACGTTGGAAATTTTGATAGCCAAGGATCCGATTTACTCACGCTCTTTCACGCTTTTTTGAACGACATCACGGTCGAGCCATTGAGAGATGGGCGCCGCGAGCGTTATTTATCCATTTCGTACTTGAACCCTCGCGGGCGAACTGTTCGCTTCAAAACAGAGTATGGCCGATTCGGCATATCGGGAAGTCTGATTGATACGACCAGCGGCGACACCACTCATTCATATCATGAGGATGAGTCAGCCGTTGTGGAAACCCGCAATTTATTGACCTCTCCAACCAGTGGAAACTGGGCCATTCTTCTTGCGGAAAGATACGGCGGCCGCGGCTCCGTTACCATGGTTCTCAGCGAATTCAAGAAGGCTTTTCAGCAGCGCTTTAATAGTGATAATTTTCTTTTCAAATATGACGGCCTCATGGATCTAGCAGCTTGGGAAAAATACGTAGATAATGCAGATATGACAGAGTTGAAGATAAAGCGCTGGTCTCCCGCTTCCGATATAGCTGATCCTGTTATCGCGGAGTCAGTTGGCCATGTTGTGTCACATGTGAAGCCCCGACGAAGCCAGAAACGGTTCCCACGAACAGTTTTCCAGAAACTCGTCACCCAGGAGATTTCGGCGCAATCCATCGTAGGTATTCCGCCTCGCGAAGGCGACGAGGTAGAACTAGTTCTCAATGACGGGATCCAGCAGCGAAGTATCATCCTGGGTGAAGTCGAGACTCCCATACTGGCGTATATCCTCTCTGACGATCAAAACGATCGACCTTCGGACGGTATCGTCCACGATGCGATGCTTGCCAAAGTCGCGGACGCTAAGCGAACACTGGGGCTCACTTTGACACATGATTGGAAAGATGGAGATTGGGGAGACGATATGTTATCCGTAAAAATGGAAGCAATCCGTGAAATCAGCTAAATGGTCTTTTGTCAAAATCATTAGAGATCACCTGGACACATTAGTCGATGAACGCAAAGCTAGCAGAAATTTGCGAGCACTAGACCTTCTCGCATTTTATATATTTCCCACCTTGATTGGCATGTTAATTATCGCTCCCCATTTTGACTGGCCACCACAGGTTCAGAACCTACCCGGATATCGCTCTATCGCCAACTTTTATATCAGAGGCGCGGAAGGCCTATTAAGCGGCGTTTCCATCTATACCGCGCTCCTATTTGGCCTTCTCGTACAGATCTTTCAGCTTAAGACGCGACTCTTAGACGAAAAGCAATCACAAGCGCGACTTATACGCCTGAACGATCAGCTAGAAGCGAACGTGTCCTACGCGGTTTTTATCGGAATTATGACGACCGCATTTCTGACATACACAGTAGTCACGACTTCGAAAGACGCGCCAGTAGGCCGAATATCTAGCGCTATAATTGCGACATTGATGCTGCATTTAATACTTACCTTATTCATGATTCTCAAACGTGCACGCGCCGTCTATCGAGACTTATGATCTGCACCAAATCAACGCAACGGCGCAGACAGCTGTCCCATTTTGGTCATCTAGGCAGTGCTCGCGAGATCGACTACCTAGCAGCCATACGAGGTTGTCGCAAAATTTTCGACCGACCTGACCCGCGCACCTGCACTAGCCCCCTAGCCGCCCGCCAAGATCGTAATCTAGCCTTTAAGCAGTGTCCTTGCCATGACCATGCGCTGGATCTGGTTGGTGCCCTCGTAGATTTGGGTGATCTTGGCGTCGCGCATCATGCGTTCTACCGGGAAGTCCTTGGTGTAGCCGGCGCCGCCGAAGAGCTGGACCGCGTCCGTCGTCACCTCCATCGCGATGTCGGACGCGTAGGTCTTCGCGGCTGAGGCGATGAAACCGGCTCGTTTGTCGCCGCGCTCCGAGGCCGCTGCCGAGGTGTACACCAGATGCCTGGCTGCCTCGATCTTCATCCCCATGTCCGCCAGCATGAACTGCACGCCCTGGAAGTCCGCGATCGACTGGCCGAACTGCTTGCGCTCCTTGACATATCCGAGCGCCGAGTCCAACGCGCCCTGCGCGATCCCCACCGCCTGCGCGCCGATCGTCGGCCGGGTGTGGTCCAGAGTGCGGAGCGCGGTTTTGAGGCCCGTGCCCGGCTCACCGATCATTCGGTCACCGGGGATGGTGCAGTTCTCGAAATAGATCTCGCAGGTCGGCGAACCCTTGATGCCCAGTTTGCGTTCCTTGGCGCCCACCGTGAAACCGGGATCGTCCTTGTGCACCACGAACGCCGAAATGCCATTGGCCTTCTTCGGCGCGTCGGGATCCGTTACGGCCATCACCGTGTACCAGGTCGACTCGCCGGCGTTGGTGATCCACGCTTTTGTGCCGTTCAGTACCCAGCCGTCGCCGTCGCGTACGGCTCGGGTGCGCATTGACGCGGTGTCCGAACCTGCCTCGCGTTCGGACAGCGCGTAGGACACCGATGCCTCACCCGCCGCGACCGACGGGAGCACGAGCTTGTTCACCTCGACCGATCCGGACAGCAGGATCGGCTGGGTGCCCAGCTTGTTCACGGCCGGGATCAGTGACGCCGACGCGTCCACCCTGGCCACCTCCTCGATCACGATGCACGCGGCGATCGCGTCCGCACCCTGACCGTCGTACTCCTCCGGGATGTGCACGGCGTTGAACCCGGCCCTGACCAGCGCGTCGCGCGCCTCGACCGGGTAACGCTCCTGCTCGTCGACCTCCGCGGCGTGGGGCGCGATCTCCTTCTCGGCCAGCGCGCGCACGGCCTCCCGCAGCGCCTCATGCTCGTCGCTCACCTGGTACAGGCCCGACACCGTGGCCACCTCCTCGAAGAAACCGCGTCAACAGTGCCGATGTTAGCGGTCGTTCACGCCGGGCACACCCGTCCGGGCCCGCAGTGCGGCGTCCTTTTCCAGGACCAGCTGCTCCAGGTCGGCGTGGAAGGCGGCCAGGCGCGTGCGCAAGGTCTCATCTGTCGACGCCAGCACGCGTACGGCCAATAGGCCGGCGTTGCGTGCGCCGCCGACAGACACCGTCGCCACCGGGATGCCGGCCGGCATCTGGACTATCGACAGCAGTGAGTCCATGCCGTCGAGGTACTTGAGGGGCACTGGGACGCCGATCACCGGCAGTGTGGTCGCGGCGGCCACCATGCCCGGCAGGTGCGCGGCCCCACCGGCACCGGCGATGATCACCCGCAGCCCTCGGTCCGCCGCGTCGCGCGCGTAATTGAGCATCCGTTGCGGCGTCCGGTGTGCGGACACCACCCCCACCTCGTGGGCCACCTCGAACTCGGCGAGCGCCTCGGCCGCCGCCGACATCACGGGCCAGTCCGAGTCACTGCCCATGATCACGCCGACCTGCGGTGTCATGCCCGTTCTCCCGTATGGATGTCGTAGCCGTCGGACCATTCGGCGTGGGACAGCCAGTGCGCGGCCAGGCGGGCGCGTTCGCGGACGTCGGCCATGCGCTCGCCGAGCATGGTCACGTGTCCGATCTTGCGGCCGGGCCGTTCCTGCTTCCCGTAGTAGTGCACGTGCGCGTCCCGGTAGCGCGCCAGCACATGGTGCAGCCGCTCGTCGGTGTTCATCGCCGGTGGCCGGGGCGCGCCGAGCACGTTGGCCATCACCACCGCGGGGGCGCGCTGGTCGGTCGCGCCGAGCGGGTAGTCGAGCACCGCGCGCAGGTGTTGCTCGAACTGTGAGGTTTCGGCACCCTCGATCGTCCAGTGGCCGGAGTTGTGTGGGCGCATCGCCAGCTCGTTGACCACCAGGCCGGTCTCGGTCTCGAACAGCTCCACCGCCAGTACGCCGACCACGCCGAGCTCGGCGGCGATCCGCAACGCCAGCTCCTGCGCGTCCTGGGCGACGTCCTCGGCGAGGCCGGGCGCGGGCGCGAGCACCTCGACACAGATGCCGTTGGACTGCACGGTCTCCACCACCGGCCAGCAGCCGCCCTGCCCGAACGGCGACCTGGCCACCACCGCGGCCAGCTCCCTGCGCATCACCACCCGCTGCTCGACCAGCAGCGGCGTGCCCCATTCCAGCAGCCTCGGCACCAGGTCAGTCGCCGACTCGACGCCGTTGAGCAGCCACACCCCACGGCCGTCGTAGCCGCCGCGCGCCGCCTTGAGCATGCATGGCCAGCCGTGCTCGTCGCCGAACTTGACCACGTCGGCGACCTCCTGCACGGCCGCGAACCTCGGCACCGGCAGGCCGAGCCCGTCGAGGCGGTCGCGCATCACCAGCTTGTCCTGGGCGTGCAGCAGCGCCGCCGGGCCCGGGCGCACCGCCACCCCGCGCTCGACCAGCGCGCGCAGGTGCTCGTTGGGCACCTGCTCGTGGTCGAAGGTCAGCACGTCACAGCCCTGGGCGAACGCCGCCAGCGCGTCCAGGTCGGTGTGCGCGCCGATGCTGACGTTGGGGGTGACCAGCGCCGCCGACTCGTCCTTCGACGTCGCCAGCACGTGCAGCGACTGGCCGAGCGCGATCGCCGCCTGCTGGGTCATCCTGGCGAGTTGGCCCCCGCCAACCATGCCGACGACCGGCAGGCCGGTACGTGTGTCCACAGGGGGAACCTATCCCGACCCGCGCCGGCTCCTGGCGAGCACCACCACGCCGGCCACCAGCGGAACGAGCAGGTAGGCGCTGCCGAGCACGACTTCCGGGGGCGTCCACTCCAGTTCCGGGCGCTCGCCGGCCGGCCGGTTCGGGTCCGAACTGCGCATGATCAGCAGCACACAGCTCGCGTAGACCGCGACCACCGCGCCGATCCCGGCCAGCGCGCGGAACCGGGCGCCGCCGTGGGGCAACGGCTCGGGCAGCCTGCTGAGCAGCAACACCAGCAGCGGCACCACCCACACGTAGTGGTGCGACCACGACACCGGGCTCAGCAGCAGCCCGAAGAACGCGGTGACCAGCAGCGCGGGCACCGCCCGGCCCTGCCGGTGGAACCGCAGCACCAGCCGCACCGCCGGGATCGCGAGCAGCGCGCCCACCCCGATCGCGGCGGCCAACGCCCACGGCGCCAGGTCGCTCAGGCGCAGGATGAGCGCGTGCAGCGACTGGTTGCCCGCCCAGAACGTCGGGCCGGTGCGTTCCGGATCGGTGACCGCGACGGTCCAGAAGCGGGCGAAGTCGTGCGGGATGATCAGGAAGATCACCGCCTGCAGCGCGGCGAAGGTGACCACCGCGCGCACCGCGTCGGCCCGCCGGCCGATGAGCCACAGATGCGGCACGAAGATCAACGGGGTGAGCTTGACCGCGGCCGCGACCCCGACGAGTACGCCGCCGAGGTGCCGCACCCGGCCGAGCACCAGGACGTCGACGACCACCAGGGCCATCAGGATCAGGTTGATCTGGCCGAGGAACAACGTCCGCCACACGGGCTCGACGCCCAGTGTCACCAGCGTGACCACGATCGTGGTGGCGGCCGGGGTCATCCAGGTCGGCCGGTCGGGCAGGTTCCGCACCACGATCCGCACGACCAGCGCGAGCGCGAGCACCGAACCGGCCGCGAGGATGCCCCAGGCGATCTGCGTTGGGAACAGCGCTAGCGGCACGAACAGCAGCGCACCGGTCGGCGGGTAGGTGAACGGCAGCCGCGCCCACGCCGGCTCGGAGCTGAGGAAGTCGTTGTCGTACAACGGTTCCCCAGTGAGCAGGGCGATCGCCCCCGACCGGTAGACGGCGCTGTCGACCCCCAACCGCCAGTCGATCAGCCAGCTGACGATGCCCGCGACCAGCAACCCGGCCGGCACCACGAACAGACCGACCGCCAGCTTCGGGCGGGCGAACAGCCGCCGGATCGCCTGGCCGAGCCACCGCGCGCCGCCGGGGTCCTGACCGACGGCTGGCGACTCGCGCACGACCTCACTCACGGTGGCAAGGAAACCACGGCGGACCCACCGGCCCGCCACGGGCTACGCGCGGCTGAGACTGTGCAGCAGCGTCCGCGCGCCGTCCTCGGTGTCGGGCAGCCGTTCCAGCCGCAGCCACGGGCGCCGCCCGGTCGCCAGCTGCGGGTCGACCGCCAGCCGTTCGGTGATCAGCCAGCCCGCGGTCAGCACCCGGTCGCTGAGCGCGGGCTCGCGTTCGGCGAGCACCACGGCCACCGACGGGCCCAGCACCGCGACGCTCTCCCCGCCGTCGAACACCTCGCGCAGCACGTCGGCCACCAGGACCATGGCCATCAGCCGGGACCAGCCGGTCACCGTCGACAGGTCGATGGTGACCGCCAGCAGCGAGTACCGCTGCATCACCGGCACCGACGCCCGCGCCGCCTGCCGGTAGACCTCGCCGAGCCGGGTCCGCAGGTAGGCGTGGGTCGACAGGCTGGTCAGGTTCTCCGTGGCCCCCGCGTTGCGCAACTCCCCGCACGAGGAATCCGCCCAGGCCAGCGCGGCCGCGCGGATCATCGTGGCCGGCGCGGCGTCGGGATCGGTGGCGATCAGGCCGCCGTCGTCGCTGTCGTCGGTGAGCACCGCGTGCAGCGCGGCCAGGTCGGTCAGCGTCTCGTCCAGGCCGGCGCCGGACTCGGCCCGCGCCCGTCCGAGACCGGCCAACACGTCGGTCAGCTCGCCGTCGAGCACCACCGCCGAGCACACCGCGTCCACCTCCGGCAGGCCCCAGTCGCTGGGGAACCGCCAGCCGGCGGCGATGCTCGCCGTGCGCCATCTGGCCCGCAGCCGCCGTTGCGCGCGGGCAGTACCTTCAGCATCGCCACGGTGAGATCGCGACCCCGCCTCACGTACCGTCACGTTCGCTCCGTCCGGTCTGTCACGGCCTTCGAGATGAGTAACGCGTCGACGCGATCGTCGTGACGCCATTCGCTCCACGAGTTGTTCACGACGATCGGTACGGCCATTCCGGTGATCGGGTGGTGCTGTGTTCGGTGGAATCCGTCACACTGAGCGCGGGAGCGTGTCATGTGGGTTCCGGGCAGGGGTTTGCCCTTGTCCGCTGGGTTGACACGTGCGAGTTGAGGAGGATCGTGGCCACCGTTCCCGCAGACATCGAGGGTCCGAGCGACGCACAGCTGATCGAGGCGGTGCGCAAGGGCACGGTGTCGGCCTACGGCTCCTTGTACGAACGGCATGTCGCCGCCGCGTACAACCTCGCGCGCCAGCTCAGCCGGTCGCCGGCCGAGGCCGACGACCTCGTCTCGGAGGCGTTCGCCAAGGTGCTGGACACGCTCCGTACCGGCCGGGGCCCGGACTCCGCCTTCCGCGCGTACCTGCTGACCACGCTGCGGCACACCGCGTACGACAAGACCCGCCGCGACCGCAAGGTCGAACTGTCCGACGACATGGAGAGCGTCGGCGGGACCGAGGCGTTCGCCGACACCGCGGTCGCCGGCCTGGAACGCTCGCTCGCCGCGCAGGCCTTCGCCCGGCTGCCGGAACGCTGGCAGGCGGTGCTCTGGCACACAGAGATCGAGCGCCAGCCGCCGGCCGAGGTGGCGCCGATCCTCGGCCTCACCCCCAACGGGGTCTCCGCGCTCGCCTACCGCGCCCGCGAGGGCCTGCGACAGGCCTACCTGCAGGTGCACCTCGCCGAGGTCACCGACAGCCACTGCCGGGCGGCCGCCGAGCGACTGGGGGCCTGGACCCGTGCCGGCCTGGCCAAACGGGAGCGGGCCCAGGTCGAGGCGCATCTGGACGGGTGCGCGCGCTGTCGTGCGCTGGCCGAGGAGCTCGCCGACGTCAACGGCGCGCTGCGGGTGTTCGTCGCGCCGCTGGTGCTCGGCGCCGGGGCCGTCGGCTACCTGACCGTGGCCAAGGTCGGCGTGCTGGTGGCCGCGGCCCGGTCGGCCGGCGCCGGCGGGGACGCCGCCGGGGC
>NZ_BAAGXS010000047.1:0-82311 GCF_054779715.1 Actinophytocola sediminis
GGCCGCGCGGCCGGCCGACCCGCCGGCAGGCGCGGCGGGCGCGTTCGCCGGCGCCATGGCCGGCGGGTTGCGCCCGGCCGGTGAGCTGATCGTGTTCGGCGAGCGGCCGTTGCGCCAGGGTGGGGGCTCGTGAGGCTCGCGGCGGTCCCGGGAGTCACGCCGGTGCCGGTGGGTTCGGTCGACCAGACCGCGCGGGCGCTGGCCGACCTGATGGTCCAGCGGCGTGGCCAGGACTTCGCGCACGATCCCGGGATCGCCATCGCCGCCAGGGACGCCGCGGAGCTGGCGCTGGCCGGCGGCGCGGGCCTGGTCGCGGTCGTCAACCACCAGCAGGCCGACCCGGCGACGCTCGTCGGTCAGGTGCTGACCACCGACAACCCGCTCGGCGACCCCGATGGCGACGAGTTGGCCGCCCACCTGTCGGCAGGCGCGGAGCTGCGGGAGGTGACCAGGTCGCGCACCGAACGCGGGTATCCGGTGGTGCTGGCCGAACGGCTCCTGCTGGCCGGCTGTCAGCTACAGGCCGTGGTGATCGACCCGTCCGGGCGCAGGCTGGCGGTGTTCACCCTGCACTCGACCACCGGCCGCGGCTGGCTGGAGCTGGCCGCGGTCCTCGGCCACCTGGTGTCCTCAGTGGACTTCGAAGTGGTGCCCGCTCATAGGTAATCCATAGGTTTCCCGTAGGTCCAGCACAGCCCGGCGCTCCAGGCTCACGACAGGACGGCGTCGAGCCGGGAGGAGCGTGCTGGTGGGATTTCGGTTGCCGCGCAAGCGAAGGCGGGTGGTGTGGCTGGTCGTCGCACTGGTGGTGCTCGCCGCCGGGGGGACGGGCGGGTGGCTGCTGTTGGCGCCGGCCGAGGAACCGGCGGCCGAGCCGGTCACCGCGACGGCCACCGTGGACACCCAGCGCGAGACGGTCGCCGCGACCGGCACGGTCGAGCCGGCGGCGCAGGCCGACCTCACCTTCGCGGTGTCCGGCGAGGTCACCGACGTGCGGGTGGCCGAGGGCGACCAGGTCACCGCCGGCCAGGTACTCGCGGTCATCGACGACGAGCTGCTCGCGGCCGAGGTCACCGCCGCCGAGTCCGAAGTGGACGCCGCGGCGGCCAGGCTCGCGGACGAGACCGCCGCCGGCGCGGCCGACACCCAGCTCGCCGCGGCGAACGCGCAGGTGACCGCCGCGCAGAGCAGGCTGACCACCGCGCGGGACGCGCTCGAGGACGCCGAGCTGACCGCCACCATCGCCGGCACCGTGGTCGCCGTCGAGCTCGCGGTCGGCGACCAGGTCGGCGGCGGCGCGGACACCGGGTCGGACACCGGCGACCAACCGCAGCAGGACGACTCGACCGGCGCGATCACCGTGGTGTCGACGAACAAGTACCAGGTGTCGGCCAAGGTCGCCGGCGCGGACCTGCGGCGGATCAAGGCCGGCATGGCCGTGGAGGTCACCACCGCCGACGCGACCGAACCCGTGCCGGGCACGGTCACCACCGCCGGGCTGGTGGCGCAGGCCGACGAGTCCGGCGCGGTGACCTTCCCGGTGACCATCGCGGTCACCGGCGAGCAACAGGACCTCTACGCCGGCTCGTCGGCCACCGTGACGATCGTCGTGGCCGAGCGCGCGGACGTGCTCACCGTGCCGACCTCGGCGGTGCGCGAGGACGGCGACACCACCTATGTCGACAAGATCGTGGCCGGCAAGCCGGTGCGGACCGAGGTCGAGCTCGGCACCACCTACGGCCCACTGACCGAGATCACCTCCGGCCTCGCCGAGGGCGACCAGGTCGAGCTGCCGGCCTTCATCCGCCGGCCGGGTGGCGGCGACAGTGGACCGGGTGGTGGCGACGTGATCCGGATCCCGTCCGGCGGCGGTGGTCCAGCGCCTGTGGGCCCCGGCGTCGTCCAGGGCGGTGGCCGGTGATGGGCGCGCTCATCGAGCTGACCGACGTACGCAAGACCTACAACACCGGCGCGCTGGCGGTCGAGGCGCTGCGCGGCGTGTCGATCGCGATCGACCAGGGCGAGTTCGTCGCCATCGCCGGCCCGTCCGGGTCCGGCAAGTCGACCCTGATGCACATCCTCGGCTGCCTCGACGTGCCGACCTCGGGCAGCTACCTGCTCGCCGGCGGCGATGTCGGCGCACTGCCGGCCAGCCATCTCGCGACCATCCGCAACCGGCGGATCGGCTTCGTGTTCCAGCAGTTCAACCTGTTGGCGAGCATGACGGCGCTGCGCAACGTCGAACTGCCGCTCGCCTACGCCGGGGTGTCCAGGTCACGGCGCCGGGAACGCGCGGCGGCCGCGCTGGACCGGGTCGGCCTTGCCGACCGGCACGCGCACCGGCCCGGCGAGCTCTCCGGCGGCCAACAGCAACGGGTGGCGGTTGCCCGCGCGCTGGTCACCGACCCGGCGCTGCTGCTGGCCGACGAGCCGACCGGCAACCTCGACTCCGCGTCCTCGGCCGAGGTGCTCGGGCTGTTCACCCAGCTGCACGCGGCCGGGCGGACGATCGTGCTGATCACCCACGAGCCGGACGTGGCCGCGCTGGCGCAGCGCACGGTGGTCATGCGCGACGGGGCGCTGGCGTCGTGAACTGGTCGGACACCTTCGCCAGCGGGCTGGACGCCATCCGCGCGCACCGGCTGCGCTCCGCGCTGACCATGCTGGGCATCGTGATCGGCGTGTCGTCGGTCATCCTCACCGTCGGCCTCGGTCTTGGCGCCCAGGACCAGGTGCGCAAGGAGATCGACGCACTCGGCAGCAACCTGCTGATCGTCTCGCCGGGCAGCAGCACGTCGGCCGCCGGCATGCGCGGCGGCCTCGGCTCGGCCTCGACGCTGACCGTCGGCGACGCCGCGGCACTGGCGGATCAGTCGGTCGCCCCCGACATCGCCGAGGTCGCGCCGGTGACCGGCGGCCAGCTGTCACTGGTCGCCGGCACGACGAACTGGACGACCAGTGTCGTCGGCACGACCACGGCCTGGACCTCGGTGCGCGGCCGGACGTTGTCGACCGGCCGGTTCCTCACCGAGGACGAGGTGACCGGCGCGGCGGACGTGGTGGTGCTCGGCCCGGACACCGCGGCGGAGCTGTTCGCGGTCGGCAACCCGGTCGGCGCGACGGTGACCGTCGGCGGGGCGCCGATGACGGTGGTCGGGGTGCTCGAGCCGACCGGGGCCAGCGGCGACAGCGCGGACGAGGACGACGTCGCGGTGGTACCGATCGGCACCGCGAAGCGGCTGTCCGGCTCGGCGACCGCGTCGGTGTCCACGATCTACGTGCGGGCGGCGTCCTCGGAGGTGCTCAGCGCGGCCCACCAGGAGATCAGCGCGTTGCTGACCGTGCTGCACGAGGAGGAGGACTTCACCATCGCCAGCCAGGAGTCGTTGCTGGAGACCGCCAATGCGACCAACCGGACGCTCACCGTGTTGCTCGGCGGGGTGGCGGCGATCTCGCTGCTGGTCGGCGGGATCGGGGTCATGAACATCATGTTGGTCGCGGTCACCGAACGGGTGCGCGAGATCGGTCTGCGCAAGGCACTCGGCGCGACCTCACGGGCGATCCGCCGGCAGTTCCTGGTCGAGGCCGGGGTGCTTGGCGCGGTCGGCGGGGTGGCCGGGGTCGGGGTCGGGATCGCCGGGGCGTTGCTGCTGCCGGGGCTGATCGACCAGCCGGTGAGCGTCTCGGTGGTCGCGGCCGTGGCGGCGATCGGGGTGGCGCTGGTGATCGGGCTTGGTTTCGGGGTGTATCCGGCCGGGCGGGCCGCGCGGCTGACACCCATCGACGCGCTTCGCGGCGAGTGAGAAGAGGGCAGATGCGTTCGGTGTACGGGTGGGTCGCGGGCGTGCTGCTCGTCGGGGTCGGCAGCGCGGTGGTCGTGCTGTCGCCAGCGGACTCCGCGCAGCGGTACCGGCTGGCGGCCGCGGCGGCCGGCGACGTGGCGCAGACGGTGTCCACCAACGGGACCGTGGATTTCGTCAACCGGGCGGACGTGTCGTTCGGCGTCGGCGGCACGCTGGCCGAGCTGACGGTGGCCCAAGGCGACCAGGTGACCGCGGGGCAGCGCCTCGGCACGGTGGCCGACGCGCAGGCGCGGGCCGCGGTCGACGCCGCCGAGGCAGACCTGGCCGAGGCGCGGGCGACGTTGGCGAAAGACCAGCAGTACCAACAGGAATCGGTCGACTCACCGGACTCGTCTGCCGGGCTGAGCAAGCAGCAGGGCGCGGTCAGCGCCGCCCAAACCGCGGCCAGCAAGGCCATCGCGGCGGCGAAGACGGCGTTGGCCGCACAGAAACAGGCCTGCACCGGCGAAACCCCACCCGACCCGACCCCGGACCCACGCGCGGCACCAACCGAGTCCGCGCCCGCGACCGACCAGGCGCCGGCGGACTCCGCGCCGGCCGCCGACACCGCCGCCTGCACCGCGGCGCTTGCCACCGCGATGTCCACCCAGGACAAGGTGGCCGCCGCGCAGACGACCCTCCAGCGCCAGATCGACGCCCTCGCCGCCACACTGTCCGAACAGGACAGGGCAGCCAGCCCGCCGGCACCGGAGGCGCCAACCGCGGCCACCATCGCCGCCGACCAGGCGGCCGTCGACCGCGCGTCGGCCGACCTGCTCACCGCCAAACGGTCCCTCACCCAGGCCACGCTGACCGCCCCGATCACCGGCACCGTCGCCTCGGTGACCGCCGCCCCCGGCGACCAGGTCACCGCGGCCGACCCCGTCCTCGTCCTCATCGGCCCCGGCGCCGCGCTGGTCGAGACCACCATCCCGGTCGACCAGATCGACACCGTCGAGGTCGGCCAGCGGGCCACCGTCACCCCGACCGGCTCGGCCACCTCCGTCGAGGGCACCGTCACCCGCATCGGCCGCCTGGTCGACGCCTCGGCCGACCCGGCGGCCTACCCCGTCACGGTCACCGTCGAGGAGCCGCCCGCCGCCATGCCCGCCGGCACTCCCGCCGGCGTCGACATCGTGATCAGCACCGCCACGGACGTGCTGACCGTGCCGACCTCGGCCATCAGCAAGGACCCCGCGCCGTCGGTGACCATCCTCGCCGGCACCGAGACCACCGTCCGCGAGGTCGAGCTCGGCGCCGTCGGCAGGCTGCGCACCGAGATCCGCGCCGGCCTGACCACCGGCGACCAGGTCGTCCTCGCCGACCTGGACGCGCCACTGCCCACCGAAGACCAGCCGATCGGCCCCCGCGGCGGCATCATGCCCGGCCAGGTGATCCGCATGGCCGGCTGAGCACCGCGCCCACCAGCCGCAATGCCCTGAATGAGGCATTGGCGACGTTCAACGTCCCGAATGGGGCATTCAGGGCCCGCGTAGACTCGCGCCGTGCCTCGGGACACGCGCGAGCTCGCCGGGGCGTGGACGCGGTACCAGCGGCACGCCTCCGTGCGCCCGTCGCCCGATCTGGCCGACTGGGTCGAGAAGTACTGGATCGTGTCCTGGGACTACGCCGAGCCCTACCGGCAGAAGATGGTCCCGTTTCCGAACGTGCACCTGACCTTCCGCGAGGGCGTCGCCCAGGTACGCGGCGTCAGCTCCGGTCACCGGATCGAGGTACTGGCCGGCGCGAGCGGCGTGTTCGGGGTGGCGTTCCGCCCTGGCTGCTTTCGCCCGTTGCTCGACGCCCCGGTCGCCACCATCACCGACCGCGCCGTGGCCGCCGCCGAGCTGTTCGGCCCCGGGCTGCCCGACCAGCTCGAGGTGCCGGCCGTCGAGGACTACCTGCGCGCCCGGTTGCCCGATCCCGACCCGCGCGGGCTGGCGGCAGCCGAGATCGTCGCCACCATCGCCGCCGACCAGCGGATCACCCGGGTCGACCGGCTCGCCGCCGACCTCGGCACGAGCATGCGGCGACTGCAGCGCCTGTTCGCCGAGTACGTCGGCATCGGCCCGAAGTGGGTGATCCGCCGCTACCGCCTGCGCGAGGTGACCGAACGCCTCGCCGCCGGCACGCCGACCGACCTCGCCCGGCTCGCGGCCGACCTCGGCTACGCCGACCAGGCGCACTTCACCCGCGACTTCCGGGACATGTTCGGCGAGCCGCCCGCCTGGTACGCCAAGCGCTACTGAGCGCGGGCCAGCGCGCGGTCGCGGTACTCGCGCGGGGTCTGGCCGACCGTCCGGCGAAACGTCCTGGAGAAGTGCGCGGCGTTGGCGAAGCCGCACTGGCGGGAGATCTCGCCGATGCCGCGTACCGCGTGCGCCGGGTCGCCGAGCAGCTCCCTCGCCAGGTCGATACGCAGCGCGCGGATCCGGCCGGAGACCCCGTCGCCGTCGTCGAACAGCTGGTAGAGGCGGCGGCGGGAGATGAACAGCGCGTCGGCGATCCGGTCGGCCGACAGCGCGGGATCGGCCAGGTTCTCCTTGATGAACTCCACCGCGTCCCGGCGCCTGGTGGCGATCGTGTCGGCCCGGTTGAGCTCGGTGTGCAACGCGCTGCGCAGTACCAGCTCGGCCAGGCCGGTGAGGTAGGGCTTGATCCCGTGCTGGTCGAGGGAGTCCGACACCATCAGCAGGTGGGCCACCGCCGAGCCGAACAGCGCCTGCAGCGGCCGGTCCACCGGGACCGGGCGGAACAGCAGCGGGCGCAGCTCACCGAAGCTGATGGACAGCTTCGCGGTCGCCACGGTCAGCACCACGGCGCCGGCGCGCTCGCCGGGCACCGCCCGCAGCGCGCACTCCGGGTAGGTCAGCGCCACCCCGCCCACCGGCAGGTACTTCGGCAGCGTCGCGCGCATCACCAGCTGGAGTTGGTCCGGTTCGGCCCTCGGCCTGGCGAGTGCGGGCTCCCGGATCGCGTCCATCGCCATCCTGGCGGCGCTGGCCCCGGACGCGCGGACGACGAGATGGCCCGCTGCCACCTCGTCGCCCGCTGGCGGCTCCGGCTCAGCCAAGGCCCCGGACTGGCCGAGCACGGAGTAAAGCGCGGCGAACCCGCCGTCGGGTTCGGCTCGCTGCTGGGCCCCTCCCCGCATCGACGCACCCCCGTACACCCAGCTGTTCCGCGTCAGCTTATGCCGGTAAGGCGCAGGTCACTAGGCGATCGCGGACATGGTGAGCCACTTGTGCCACGGCACCGCCCAGTCGTAGTAGTCGCCGTCGGTCGGGTCGAGTTGCTTGTTGCTGCCGGTGATCTCCACCGGGTCGCCGACCAGCGCGGTGTCGAAGTACTTCCTGGCGTTGTCCGGGGAGAGGTTCACGCAGCCGTGGGACACGTTCTCCTTGCCCTGCGACGGGATCGACGGCGCGTAGCCGTGCACGAACTCGCCGTTGTTGGAGATGCGCACCGCCCAGGGCACCACGACGTTGGAGTAGTTGTACTGCTCGCTGGACATCGCGTAGGACTCGTGCTTGGACATCACCACGTGGGTGCCGCTGTTGGTCACCCGGCCAGGGTCGGACTCGAGGCCGAAGCTCGCCGGGAAGTCCGCGGTGAGCTTGCCGTTCTGGAAGACCTGCAGCCGGTGGGTCTGGGTGTTGCCGCGCACCACCTGGTTGCGCCCGATGGTGAACTGCGAGGTCAGGTCGTTCTGGCCGTAGACGCCGTCGCCGAGGTGCACGCCGTAGAGGCCCAGGTCGACGTTCACCGTGGTGTTCGGCGGCCAGTAGGCCTTCGGCCGCCAGTGCGCGCGGGTGTCGTCCAGCCACGCCCAGGTGCCCTCGACCGGCACCGAGGTCTCCACGATCATCGCGCGCTGGGCGGCCGCCCGGTCGGGGACCGGGGAGTCGAAGGTGACCGCGATCGGCATCGCGACGCCGTAGGTCTTGCCGTCACCGGTGTTGATCTGCGCGCCGATCGTGCCGCTGGGGGTGGCCGTGGTGAACGCGCCGGTGATCGGCTGCTGCTCGCCGTTGGTGCCGAGCGCGGTGCCCGACCAGGTGTAGGTCTTGCCGAAGCCGAGTGGCTCGCCGACGGTCCAGGTCGTCCGGTCGGGGGTGAGCTTGCCGATGACCTGTTTGCCGGTCGGGTTGGTCAGCGTGAGTGCCTCGATGGTGCCGTCGGTGACCTTCACCGAGATCGGCGCGACCGGGCTCACGTCGGTGAGCGCGTCGGCGGGCGTGAGCGCGATCTTCGCCGGCGGCTTCGGCGCGGCCTGTGCGCTTGGACTGTGCCCGCCCGTGCCGGGCGCCTTCGGCTCGCCCGCGAGATCGGCGCTGCACGCGGTCAGCCCCACTGCCGCGACGAGCCCCGCCGCGAGTACGCCGAGCCGCCACCGCGACCGGCCGTGCCCCCGCCCCGCTGGACGTGCACCCATTGGTGTTCCCCCTGTCGATACCCCTGCCCGTACTCCCACACCCATTCGACGCCGTGGGTAGGTGTGACGTTGGCTCGATCGAGTGTGGTACGGATCACATTCGATCATCCACGTCCAGCCTGCGGAGATCGTTCGGCGGGTGTAATCAGTCGAGTGCAGGTGGTAGTGCCGGGGTGCTTTTTCGCGCTAGGCTTTGCCGCGCAGGCCGCAGTTTCTGTGTTCGTGCTTTCCACGCTCGCGGAACGAAAACGCGGGCGTGCAGCACTTTCGTCGCTGGTTGACGGAGGCAACGCCCGAGGGCTGCCGGGGTTGCACGGTGTAACCCCATGCTGATCCTGCGACGGAGGCAGGTACATGGCACAGGGCACTGTGAAGTGGTTCAACTCCGAGAAGGGCTTCGGCTTCATCGCGGTCGATGACGGCGGCGCCGATGTCTTCGTGCACTACTCGGAGATCCAGGGCAAGGGCTTCCGCACCCTGGAGGAGAACCAGCGCGTCGAGTTCGAGGTCGGTCAGGGCACCAAGGGCCCGCAGGCCACAAACGTGCGCGCACTGTAGAGATCTCAGCGTTTTACTAAGGGCCCCGGCCGGGTGACCGGCTGGGGCCCTGCTGGTTTGTCGGGGGGTCAGGTCGGGGAACCGGCTCTCCAGCCGGTGGTCAGCGTCGGCTCAGCGCCGGTTGAGGTGCTGGGACTCCCACTCGAGGCGCTGCAGGACCCATTCCTGGGCCAGTGCCATGGGCGAGGTCTGGTGATGGGCGGCCAGCTCACGGAGCTGTTCGTTCGCCATCAGGGAGAGGCGCAGTTGGTAGACCTCCGCGCCACCAAACCGGCGCCCGGAACCCGTGGTCTCGGGGTCGCCTTCTGGGGAGAGAGCCGCCAGGTAGGACTCGAGCTCGTGGTCGGGCAGGTCGGCCTGCTCCGGAGCTTCGGTCCGATGACGCCCAGCGTTGGCGAGCTCATCGCTCGCCTTGACAGTCGGTCGACTACGTCCGGTGAAAAGCACCAGCAGAGGATAACGAACCGATTGCGGTCGAGCTACCGAATGCCCGATATTTCCAAAGTAAGGGTATGGGCACTGTGGGTAGCGCGAACCGGGTGCCGGCATGGAGAGGCCCCCGCGCCAGGGGGAGGAACGCGGGGGCCGGAGGGGATCTCCACAGGCGCTGACCGGGGGTGTGTCAGCGAGTCGATTGTTGCACGCGCACGCGCTTCGTGGGAGTGGGTAAGCATGAAAAATTGAGAGAACTCTTCACCTAACCCGTCCGCGCGAGCTGACTTCTCCACGACAACGATCCTGGTGGCGGCCCCGGCGGGCGGTCAGTCGGCGAGTTGGTGGCCCGCGTGGGCCAGTGCCGCCGCGATGTGGCGCCGGTTCAGTTCGCTGGCGCTGGCGACGGTGACGTTGCCGGTGGTGAGGTTCACCGCGACGTCGGTGACGTGGTCGAGCTCGGAGAGGCCTTCGGTGACCGTGGCGGCGCAGCGGTCGCAGGTCATCCCCTCGACCCGGTAGACGTTGTAGATCGTGTGCATCGGCACTGCAGCGCTCCTCCTGGGGCGACTCGTGATCTTCTTTCCTGAGTCTTCGGACCGAGGGGTGCCGTGCTTGAGGGATGCCTGGTCGCTCATCCGGGTCGGCTTGCCTGATTTGACTGTTGTCGCAGGTCAGGGCCCAGATCGCGGGGTTTGCGGCCGGTCAGCCGCTCCCCTGAGTGGTCCCCGAAGGACTTGAGTGACCAAAGTGCGTCCGATCGAGTGATCACTGGCCCGCTACACGAATGGTCTCGGTCGCACGAGTGGCGATCCGCTCGGTCACGACTACTAAACGTGTGTACAGGATTCACTCCTCGGGGGGCTGTGGTTGGCGGCTTCTGGCTCATAGTCTCTCCGCCAACACCTGAAGGTCGGGGAGGCGAGACATGAGCGGACCGGTCGAAGTTCGTGACTTCCTGCTACAGCAAGAGACCCGAGACACCTCTCTCGGGTTCGGTGGGGTGCCGGCTCCTCGCAACGGTGAGACATCCCGGGTGACGGACGAGCAGGTGCGTCGCGCACAGCTCGCGGTCGCCCACAGCGCCCGAGATGTTGACGACTGCCGCGAGCTGCTGGAGATGCTGGGCCTGGTCCCGGGCGATGATGGCGAACCACCGGTGAGGAGGTAAGCCCCGAGCGGCGGTTGGATGGCCCGGCTTGTCCAAGCCAGGGCAGCACGCGATACCCGCTCTCGGGCGGGCGCGGGTGGTGTCCTATGCTTTGCGTGCTCCGAAGCGGGCAACCCGGGCTCCCATCGTCTAGCGGCCTAGGACTCCGCCCTTTCAAGGCGGCAGCGCGGGTTCGAATCCCGTTGGGAGCACCATCCCTGATCAGGCATTTTCTGCCGGTGGTGCGTTGTGAACGGCTACGGCGGACCGGTGGTGTCGGCTAGCCCGCCCATGTTGAGCCGAGTTCGATGGCGACTCCGTCGCCGCCAAGGAACAGGGACTCGGTATCCAGGGACTCGTGCCTCGGCGCAGGCGTAGTCCTCGCCATCCAGTGAGACCGTCTCTGTCTGGCGGGTCCGGAGGGCGTCCACCAGGGGCAGGTAGTACGCGAGTGTCAACGCTGCCGGGTGCACATAGGTCGCGGTCAACGGATGCCCGTTGATCGCCGGCACGCTCTGGGCTTGCTTCTTGGCCCGTTCGACCAACCCGCGCCTGAATCCGTTCGGAGAGCGCCCTTTCGCCTCGAAGCTGACTGCCCCCTTCTCCGATGGGTCCAATCGCGCATAGATCGTCCGTGGGCGAGGTCTTCAGTAGTGATGGCTGACTACGACGACTTCGTCCGAGCGCACCTGCCGCGGCTGCTGCGCTACGCGGCGATGCTCACCGGCGAGCGGGAGCAGGCCGCCGATCTGGTCCAGGACGTGCTGGTCAAGGTGTATCGCCGCTGGGCCCGGATCAGCGAGGTGGACCACCCCGACCGGTACGTCGTGCGCATGGTCACCAACGGCTACCTGTCCTGGCGACGCAGCAGGTCGGCGCGACTGATCGTCGCGGGTGACCTTCCTGACGAGGTGCGACCGGACGACTGCTTGACATGAACATATGTTGAAGTTTCATCCTTCGGTTGGCCGCGCTGATCCGGGACCGCAGGGAGACAAACCGACATGCCCATTGACCACGATGTGTTGCCCGACATCACCCGTCCCGACGCCGACACCGTCCTGGTCGTCGAGACGCAGGCCATGCCGGCGGACATGTTCGCCGAACTGGCGCGCGATCCGTGGCCGGCGGGGCTGGTCTCGGTCAGCGCGTTCGTCGACACCGACGGCGGCGAGACCGCGCTGACCTACACCCAGTGGTCGGCCGGCGCGGTCGACCGCGCGTTTCTTCGTGCGCGCACCGGCGCCGAGCCGGTGGAGTATCGGCGATACCGCAGCGGAACCCGGGAGAACCCGCCGGTCCCCGGATGCGTTGTCGTCGTCAGTGTCGAGTTCGACGGACCTGATCACCAGCGGCAACGACGCTGGGTGGACACCGTGTTCGAGGCGCTGGCAAGCGAGACCGAACCGCATCCCGGCGGGATCTCCGCCCACTTCCATGCCAGCACCGACGGCACCCGGGTGCTCAACTACGCCGAGTGGACCGACGCGCAGGCGCATCGCGACGCGCTGGCGAACTCCGGTCAGGGCACCGTGGGATCCGCGCCAGAGTGGCGAAAGGTCATCGACTTCCCCGGGGTGGCCGACAGCGGATTCCAGCGTTATCGCCTGCTGCGAAGCCTTTCCAGCACACCGGCTCCTTATGATCACGCCCATGCGTGACTGGGAGCGGTTCAGCGAGCGGGTTCCGTGGTTCACCGGACCCGGGGATGTCGTTGTGGTCGGCGACGAGGGTCCGTGGACGCGCGGGTCGCTCGACGGGCTGCCTCGGCTCTCCGCCCTGCTGACCGGCGCGCGCGTCACCCCGGTGTCCGTGTCGGGCCGGGCCTACGAACTGCTTGCCTGGGGACCGGCCGACAACCGGCGGGGCTGGCTGTGCGAGCCGCCGCCGGTGTCCCCGCCGGGCGAGGTCCCCGAGATCCACCGCCTGTTCTGGTCGGTGTGCGGCGGCATCGTCGAGCGGTTCGGCGAGCCCGCCAGCTGGTGGCTGAACCAGGACGACGTGCTCACCGTCGAGGCCGCTGGCCACCGCGTCGCCGGCCAGCTCGAGGACTACCGGTGGATCTGGGCGGACGCCGGGCTCGACGTACCCATCGAGCCCGACGCCTACTACCCGGTCGCGATCGAGGCCAACGGCAACCTCACCATCGCCGGCCGGCGCGGTGGGGAACTGCTGCTGTTCGCCCCGGACCACGCCTTCGCCGGGGTCAGGCCCCTGGCCGGCTGCCCGCCGGAGTCGCTGCTGACGATCGACGGCGTGCCCGACCTGGGGTCCTGGATCGAGGCGTGCGCCGGGGCCTGGCTGGACGCCGGTCAGCTCCGGGTCATCGTCGACTCGTAGCCGCCGCCACCGGGGTAGGTCCAGTCGCCGGTCATGGTGTCGCCGGCGGCGTTGAACGTCCCCTGGAAGTAGGCCGGGCTGCCCTTGGCGCCCGCCCAGATGGTCAGGGTGTCGCCGGTGAGCTCGTAGACGTAGTCGAACGTGTTGCCCGCCGAGTCGTAGAACCGCGACACCACGTCGGCGCCGACCGGCTCGCCGAACGGGTGCAGGTGGCCGATCACCTCCATGCCGGTGACCGACTCGCCGTACTGGCTCAGCTCGACGTGCTGGAGCAGGAAGAACCGGCCGGGCAGCCACTCGTACCGCACGGTCCCCTCGGCCCCGCCGGTCACCTTCCAGGTGCCGACCAGGCGGTCCAGGGCCGTCAACTCGGTGCTGGGGATCTCAGTCATGTCGTCTCTCCGTTTCTCGGTGTGTGCCGGTACCTCGGAGGCGGGCGACGCGCTTTGACACCTGATCAGAGTGTCCTGGGTCACATTTCGGGTCGGCGGATCGGTCGGGGCGCACGTACGTTGTTGCCAAGCGGACGATCACATCGAGGGGATCGAGATGAAGTACCTGCTGCTCGGCTACACCCCGGCGGCCGAATGGGACGCGGCCACCGCCGACACCATGAGCGAGGAGGCGCGCACCGCGTTCGTCACCTACCAGCGGTTCGAGCGCGAGCTGGTCGAGAGCGGCGAGTTCGTCGGCAGCGAGGGCCTCGGCCACCCGGCGGTCAGCACCACCGTCCGCCGGACCCCAGACGGCGTGGTGGCCACCGACGGACCGTTCGCCGAGCTCAAGGAGGTGCTGGCCAGTTTCGCGATCATCGACGTCGCCAGCCACGAACGCGCGGTCGAGATCGTCGCCAGGATGGTCGCCGTGCTCGGTGAGCCGATCGAGATCCGCCCGATCATGGGCGGGGACTTCTCGGCATGACCGCGCAGGTCGAGCACCTGCTGCGGACCGAGGCGCCGCAGGTCCTCGGCGCGCTGACGCGCCGCTTCGGTCGGTTCGACCTGGCCGAGGACGCGGTGCAGGAGGCGCTGCTGGCCGCCAGTCAGACGTGGCCGGCCGCCGGCCTGCCGGACAACCCCCGCGGTTGGCTGATCCGCATCGCCTACCACAAGATGGTCGACCTGCTCCGGTCCGACCAGGCCCGGCATCGCCGTGAGCACGCCGTCGGCGTGGCCGAGCTGGCCATGGGCGAACCGGCGCGTCGACCGTCCACACAGGACGCCGATGACAGCCTTACCGTGCTGCTGCTGTGCTGCCATCCGGCGCTGAGCGCCACCTCCCAGGTCGCGCTCACCCTGCGCGCGGTCGGCGGGCTGACCACCGCCGAGATCGCGCACGCCTACGGCACGACCGAGGCCACCATGGGCGTGCGCATCAGCCGCGCCAAACAACAACTGGCCCGCGCGGGCGCCCGGTTCCACCCGCCCATCGACGCCGACCGGGACGCGCGGGTGGCCGCGGTGCTCCGCGTGCTGTACCTGATCTTCAACGAGGGCTACACGGCCACCGAGGGCACCGAACTCGTCCGGGCCGACCTGACCGGCGAGGCGATCCGGCTTACCCGCATGCTGCACGACCGCTTACCCGACCCGGAGGTCACCGGCCTGCTCGCGTTGCTGCTGCTCACCGAGTCGCGCCGGGCCGCGCGCACCGACGACGACGGCCACCTGGTCCCGCTGGACGACCAGGACCGCGCCCGCTGGGATGCCGGCCTCATCAGCGAGGGCACCGCACTGCTGGCGCCCCAGCCCGAGCCAGGCCCCTACCGGCTGCAGGCCGCGATCGCCGCGGTGCACGCCGCCGCCGCGTCGGCCGACCAGACCGACTGGCACCGGATCGCCGCGCTGTACCGGTCCCTGGAGCAGCGCACCCCCACCGCCCCGGTCCGGCTGAGCCGCGTGGTCGCGGTGGCCAAGGCCGACGGGCCCGCGCACGGTCTCGCCCTGCTCGACGCGTACAACCGCGAGTACGGGCTGGACCGGGAACCCCTTACCCGCCAACGGGAACGCGCGGTGCGCGGCCATCTGCTCGACCTCGTCGGCGATGCCGGCGGCGCGGCCGCCAACTATCGCGCGGCCGCCGGCCTGACCAGCAACGAGGTCGAGCGGCGTTACCTACTTGACCGCGCCGACCGCCTCGGCTGACGCGGGCGTCCTGCGCTGGCGGCGCAGATCAACCACCACCACGGTGACCGCGGCGGCGAGGAACAGGCACGCGACCGTGGTGGCCAGGTCCAGCGCGTCGCGGTGCAGCGCGCCGGGCGCGTCGGTCAGCGTGAACCCGGTGCCGTAGATCGTCGAGTAGTACGCCATCGACGCGGTCGCCACCCCGACGCTGTTGCTGATCCGCTGCCCGAGCTGGCCGATCGCGCTGGCCGCGCTGCCCTGCGCGGCCGGCACGTCCATCAGCATCATCGAGTGGTTCGGCGAGACCACCAGCCCGCCGCCGAGGCCGTAGGCCAGCTGCAGCACCGGAATGCCCACCAGCACCGCCGCGGTCGGCAGGTCGGTGTGCAGCAACGCGAGCGTGCCCAGCGTGGCCGCCAGCACCAGCACCATGCCCGACCCGGTCAGCACCCGGCCGAGCCGCTGCACGTACCGGCCGCCGAGCCAGGCGCCGAGCACCGAGGTCGCCGACGCCGGCAGCAGCACCACCCCGGCCACGAACGGGCTGACCCCACGCGCCTCCTGCAGGTAGATGGTCAACGCGAGCGCGATGCCCGGCCCGGCGGCGAACCAGGTCAACGACACCAGCACGCCGTTGCGGAACGACCCGACGCGCAACAGGTCCGGGTCGATCACCCCGGAGCGACCGGCCGCGACCCGACGCCGGCTGCGGGCAACGAACAGCACCGCGAGCCCGGCCGCCGGGACCAGCGCCAGCCAGCGGGCGTCGAGGTCGCCGGGGCGGCCGGTGGTGAAGATGAACGGCGTCAGCAGCGCGACCAGGGCGAGGCTGCCGAAGGCCAACCCGACCACGTCGATGTCCGGTCGCCGCCGGTCACCCTGCTCCTGGCCGGCCGGCAGCAGCGCGTGCGCGGCGACCAGCACGGCCACCCCGACCGGCACGTTCATCACGAACACTCCCCGCCAGCCGAGCAGCGGTGTGCTGACCAGCAGCCCGCCCATGCTCGGGCCGAGTGCGGTCGCCAGGCTGACGCACATGCCGTAGACGCCGAAGGCCCGGCCGCGCTCCGGCGGGGCGAACAGCTGCTGCACGAGGCCCATCAGCTGCGGCATCAGCAGTCCGGCGGCCACCCCGAGCACCGCCCGGCCCGCGATGACCAGCCCGGCGGTCGGCGCGACGGCGCACAGCACGCTGGCGGCCAGGTAGAGGTACATGCCCGCGAAGGTGAGCGTGCGTCGTCTGCCGGCGTCCCCGATGCGGCCGGCGGGCACCAGGGTGACCGCGAAGCAGACGACATAGGCGGCCTGGATCAGCTGGATGCCGGCCGGGCCGGGGTGCAGCGCGCGCTCGATCGACGGGATGGCGATGGCCACCTTGTGGATGTCCAGCAACAGGAACCCGGCCGTGGTGCCGCACAACAGCAGTACGGCCCGGCGGTTGGTGGCGGCGGGCATGACGGGAACGGGCGACGGCGGCGCGACCGGGATCGCGCCGCCGGTTCGCCGAGGTTCCTCAGGCCCCCTGGAGGATCTTGGTGGAGTCGACCAGCGTGCCGAACTCGTTGTCCGACTCGATCAGGCCCCAGCTGGCCACCCAGTCCATGGTCCGGTTGAAGTGGTCCTCGGGGTAGGGCCCGGGGTGGATGTAGCGCAGCCGGCCGAGCGTGAAGTCCGCCGGGACCAGCTCGGCGACCGGCGCGGCCTGCTCGATGAAGTACTTCAGGTAGGGCCGGATGTCCTCGTGGATCCGGTCGACGCCCCGGGTGACCGCGCTGTTGATCCTGGTGAACGTCTCCGCGTCGAGTGCGTCGTTGGCGATCTCCGCGCCGTAGTAGTGCCCCTCGGCGAGCACCTTGAAGCCCTGCTTCTCGGCCACGGTGATCCACGGCTCCATCACCGCGACCGCGTCGATGTCCCCGTCGCGCAGGGCTTCCAGGCGTTCCTTGCCCTTGATGCCGACCAGGTTGATGTCCGCGCGCGGCAGGAAGCCCTCCAGCGTCTGCAGGACGAGGTAGTGCGAGCCGTGGTGGAAGTTCACGCCGACGCGCACGCCGGCCAGGTCGCCCGGCACGTTGTGGGGCGAGTCGGGGCGCACGATGATCGCCTGGCTGGCGACCGCGGCCCGGCGGGCGACCACCTTGCCGTTGACCTGGCTGTCCTGGGATCGGCGCAGCTGACCCCACTCACACGCGTTGTACAGCTGCGACCCGCCGGACTCGAACAGCTTGAAGCTGCTGAACGAGGAGACCCGGCGCGGGTCCTCGATGAACCGCAGCCCGGTTTCCTCGGCCTGCCGGTAGCGGATGAGCTCGACGTCGAGCCCCTCCTCGGTGAACAGGCCCTCTTCCTCCGCCACGTAGTACGGCAGGTAGAAGACGGCGCTCGTCGCCTCGATCTTGATCTTTGACATGCGGACTTCCTCGTGGCCGGCTATTAGAAGTTCTACGTAGAGCTATGGCATCACAGTAGGTTCTCGAACGGCTCCGTCGTAGAAGTTTCACATAGCGGGACGCTATCCCACACTAGTGGTTGGCGACTTAACGTGAGGACCACACGCGGTCCGAGACGAGAGCGAGCCACCAACGATGAAGCGCCATCCACGTGCCACGGCAATGCTGACCGCCCTGGTGGCGGCCGGCATCGCGCTCAGCGGGTGCGCCGCTGGTGCCGCCGGCGGTACCGAGAGCTCCAGTGGTCCGCCGGAGCGGGGCGGGGTGCTGAAGTACCGGGCGGCCGGCGGCGGCAAGTCCTTCGACCCGGCCACCACCACCGGCTACGGCCTGGCCGTGCCGGTGCGCGGGCTGGTCGACTCGCTGGTGTTCAACAAGGAGGACGGCTCCTTCGCCCCCTGGCTGGCCACCGAGTGGACGGTCAACGACAACGCCACCCAGTACACCTTCACGCTGCGCGAGGACGTCACCTTCAGCAACGGCGAGAAGCTCGACGCCGCCGCGGTCGCCCTGAGCTACCAGGCCCTGCGCGACGGCGGCGCCAAGTACGCCGTGGCCAACCAGTGGATCGGCGCGCTGCGCCAGATCACCACCCCCGACCAGCACACCGTGGTGTTCGACCTGGCCAAGCCCAACTCCTCGTTCCTGCAGGCGGCGTCGAGCACCGTGCTCGGCATCGTGGCGCCGGAAACCGCCAAGCTGCCCTACGAGAAGCGCCAGGAAGGGCTGGGCATCATCGGCTCCGGCCCGTTCGTGGCCGACGAGAGCCGCGGCGAGGAGGGCTACACGCTCGTGCGCCGGGACGACTACGAGTGGCCGCCGGCGCCGGCGGAGAACCAGGGCCCGGCCTACCTGGACAAGATCGAGGTACACAACATCCAGGACAACAGCATCGCCGCCGCCGAGCTGCGCTCCGGTGGCCTCGACCTGTTGCACAACACCGAGCCCGCGGACAAGACCGAGTTCGCCAACAGCGCGGAGGTCACCATCCGGCGCGAGCCGCTGCCCGGCTCCGCGTTGGGCTTCGCGGCCAACATCGAGGCCCCCGGCCTGGACGACGTCGAAGTCCGGCGCGCGCTGTCGCTGGCCATCGACCGGGACGCGGTGATCGCGCGGGCCTCGGCGATCGACATCGCGCCCAAGGGCGCCTACACCGCGAGCAACCCGTACTTCACCGACCAGTCCGACAAGATCAGGACCGACGTCGAGGACGCGAAACGACTGCTCGACGCTGCCGGCTGGCGGCCGGGCGAGGACGGCGTGCGCGCCAAGGACGGCCAGCGGCTGTCCTTCGAGCTGGTCTACAGCCCGTCGACGATCTCCCACGAGCCGAACATCGCCGTGGTGCAGTCGCAGTGGAAGGACATCGGCGTCGAGCTGACCTTCGGCAGCCTCACCCAGGCCGAGCTCAACCAGCGCCTGCAGTCCGGCGACTACTCCTTCTCTTGGGGCTCGGGCACCCGGCCCGACGCCGACGTGCTGCGCTCCACCTACGGCGGGCTGGACGAGGAGCTGGACGCGGTCTTCGAGCAGATCCTGGCCGAGCCGGACATCGCGCAGCGCAAGACGCTGGCCGCCCGGGCCTCGGAGATCATCCTGGACGAGGCCTACTACCTGCCGCTCTACGACTTCATCCAGCCACTGGCCTACCGCAACAGCACCCACCTGCCGCTGCTGGAGGCCACCCACATCCCGTGGCTTGGCGACGCCTGGGTCGAACAGCGGTGAAGGCGGCGGTCAGGCCGGTGGCGGCCAAGCTCGGGCGCGCCGTGGCGGTGATCCTCGCGGCATACTCGGCCTCGTTCTTTCTGCTGTTCGTGCTGCCGGGCGACGCGGTACTGGCCCGCATCGGCACCACCGACACCATCGGCACGGCCGACGTCGCCGACCTCAACCTCGCCGCGCTGCGCGACGAGGTCGGCCTGTCGGACAGCCTGTGGACCCAGTACCTGGACGGGGTCACCGGCCTGCTGCGCGGGGACCTCGGCCGGTCGCTGGTCACCGAGCAGCCGGTCACCGAGATGCTGGGCGAGGTGCTGCCCAACACCATCACGCTGGCGGCGTTGTCGCTGGTCATCTCGGTGCCGCTGGGCTTTCTGCTGGCCGTGCTCGCGGTCAACCCGCGCTCACGGGCGATCCGGTCACTGGCGTCGCTGGTGCCCTCGGCCTACGTGAGCCTGCCGGTGTTCTGGGTCGGCATCCTGTTCGTCTACCTGTTCGCGATCACGCTGGGCTGGTTCCCGTCCAACGGCAGCCAGGGCGCGGCCTCGCTGGTGTTGCCCACGGCGGTGCTCGCGCTGCTCGGCTCGGCGCAGTTCGCCCAGGTGCTGATCAGCAGCCTGCGCACCGAACTGGGCAGCACGTACGCGGCGGTCACCGCACCGGCCAAGGGCGCGGGCCGGTTCTACACCCTCTACCGGCACTGTCTGCGCAACGCCGCGTTCCCGTTCCTCGCGGTGTTCGGCCTGCGGATCGGCCAGCTGCTCGGCGGCGCGGTGGTGGTGGAGATGGTGTTCTCCCGCGTCGGGCTCGGCCGGCTGATGGTCGACTCGGTCAAGGCGGTCGACCTGACCGTCGTGCTCGGGCTGGTGGTGGTGCTCGCCGTGGTCTACGTGGTGATCAACGCCCTGGTCGACATCGGCTACGTGCTGCTCGACCCCCGGCTGCGCCGCCGCGACGTGGTGGAGGCCGGGAATGACTGACCTGGTCACCGCCACCCGGCCCGCACCCGCCGTGCCGGCCGCCCCCGTGCGCGCCACCGGCCGGCGGCGGATCCGTGAGCTGCACGTACACCTGGTGATCCTCGCGCTGCTGGTGCTGATCGCGATCGTCCCCGGCCTGGTGACCTGGCACGACCCCTACGAGCTTGACGGGCTGCCGTTCACCGCGCCGACCGGCGACTTCTGGTTCGGCACCGACGAGATCGGCCGCGACCTGTACTCCAGGGTGGCGCACGGGCTGCGGATCTCGCTGTTCTCCGCGCTGCTCGCGGTGGCCGTCGCGCTGGTCGGCGGCGCGGTGATCGGCGTGCTGTCCGGGCTGCGTCCCGGCGGGCTGCTCGACCGGGTGCTCGGCGTGCTCACCGAGGCGGTGATGGCCATTCCGGCGGTGCTGCTGGCGCTGGCGGTGATCACCACCTACGGGCGGGGCGCGTTCGTCGCGGCGATCGCCATCGGGGTCGGCGAGGCCACCGGGTTCGCCAGGCTGATCCGCGGCTGCGTGATCCAGTCCGGCACCCTCACCTACGTCGAGGCGGCGCGCACCTGCGGCGCCGGTCCGCTGCGGGTGATCGCCCGGCACATCGTGCCGAGCGTGTTCCACCCGGTGCTGTCCTACACCGCGCTGCACTTCGGCCTGGCCATGCTCGCCATCGGCTCGCTGAGCTACCTCGGGTTCGGCGAGGCGCCGCCGTCGGCGGAGTGGGGCGTGCTGATCGCGGGCGGCCAGAAGTACCTGGCACACGCCTGGTGGGTCGCCATCATCCCCGGTCTCGCGCTGACCGCCGTGGTCGTGCTGCTCAGCCGGATCGCCTACCTGCTCCAGGAGGACCACACGTGACGCCACTCGTGCGGGTCACCGACCTGACCGTCGGCTACCGCAACACCCGCGACACCAGGGACACCGTGCTGGACACCGCGCTCGACTCGGTGTCCCTGGACATCCCGCGCGGTCAGGTGACCGCGGTGATCGGCGAGTCCGGCTCCGGCAAGAGCACCCTCGCGCACGCCATCGTGCGGCTGCTGCCGCGTGCCGGGCACATCGCCGCCGGCCGGATCGAGCTGGCCGGCGAGGACGTGCACCAGCGCGGCGACAAGGCCTTCCGCGCACTTCGCGGCCGGCACATCGGGTTCGTGCCGCAGGATCCGATCGCCTCGCTCAACCCGACCAAGTCGGTCGGCGCCCAGCTGCGCGAGGCGTTCACGCTGGCCCGCTCGCCGCTCTCGCCCGCGCAGGTGCAGGAGCAGCTGCGCCAGGACCTGCGCGACGTCGGGTTCGCCGACCCGGACGCGCTGCTGGCGCGCTACCCGCACGAGCTGTCCGGCGGGATGCGCCAGCGGGTGCTGGTGACCATCGCGTTCTCCCAGCGGCCGGAGCTGGTCATCGCCGACGAGCCGACCAGCGCGCTGGACGTGCTGGTCGGCCAGGAGGTGCTCGGCGCCATCCACGCCGCGCGCGCCAGGCACGACACCACGGTCGTGCTCATCACCCACGACCTCGCGCTGGCCAGCCGCAATGCGCAGACCGTGGTGGTGCTGGAACGCGGCACGGTGGTGGAGACCGGGCCGATCGCCGAGGTGTTCGCCGATCCCCAGCACGACTACACCCGGGCGCTGCTGGCCAGCTCCGCACGGGTGGCCAACGGGCGGGTGCTCAGCATCGCGCAGGCCTACCGGGAGCGGGCCGGCCGGCGGGTCGCCGAGCCGGCCGACGAGGAGGATCCGGCGATCGAGCTGACCGGGGTGGCCAAACGGTTCGGCACGGCCAACCGCGGCACCCAGGCCGTGGACGACGTGTCGCTGACCGTGCCGCGCGGCACGACCTTCGCGTTGGTCGGCGAGTCCGGCTCCGGCAAGACCACCACCAGCAGGCTGATCCTTGGCCTGGAACGGCCGGACCGCGGCACGGTCCGGGTGCTCGGCCAGGACGTGTCCGGGTTGGGGCGGACGGGAACGCGGGCGCTGCGCCGGGAGATGCAGGTGGTGTACCAGAGCCCGTTCGACTCGCTGAACCCGCGATTCTCCTTGCGGGGCATCGTGCGCGAGCCGCTGGACGCCTACCGGATCGGCACCCGCGCGCAGCGGGAGGCCCGCGTCCGCGAGCTGTTCGACCTCGTCCGGCTCCCACAGTCCTATTTGGACAGAAAGCCGGGCGCGCTGTCCGGCGGTCAGCGGCAACGGGTGGCCATCGCCAGGGCGTTGGCGCTCAACCCGAAGCTGCTGGTGCTCGACGAGCCGGTGTCCGCTTTGGACGCCACCATCCAGGCCGCGGTGCTCGACCTGCTGACCGAGATCCAGCGCGCGCTGAACCTGACCTACTTCCTGGTGACCCACGACCTCGCGGTGGTGGCCGACGTGGCCACCCGGGTGGCGGTCATGCGGGCCGGCCGCATCGTCGAGGACGGCCCGACCGCCGAGGTCGTACTGACACCGAAAGCGGACTACACCAAGGCGCTACTGGCGGTGTGAACCTCAGGCGGCCACTGTGGTGGACGCGACCGCGCGGATGTCCACGTCCAGCACGGTCGACAGCGCGGGCAGCACCCGGCAGCCTGCGCGGTACTGCTCGATCAGGACGTCGACGTCCGGCTCGGCCAGGCCGTCGATCCGCACCTCGACCAGCGCCCGGCCGACCTTGACCCGGTTGGGCGGGTAGCGCGAGGTGCGCGCCCGGACGTGCACGGCGCGGGCGTTCGGGTTGTCCGCGTCCGGGTCGCCGTCGGCGCGTAACACGTTGAGCAGGTTCACGACCATGGCCGAGACCAGCAGATCCAGCGGGCCGGGCGCCCGGCCGGGCCCACCGGTGGCGACCGATCCGTCCGCGAGCAGTTCGAACGACGGGCCACGCACGGCGAACCGGCCGCGGACCTCGGTGGTGCATCCGGTGATGGCACTGATGTAGTCGTATCCGGTCATCTGCGCTCCAGCAGGCATGAGGTGGCGCGTTCAGTGTGCGCCGGGCGCCGGGCCACGAGCAGTGCCGTACCGCCATCTGGACACTGTGGACTTGCTCACCTCTTGGCGAGCTCGGCGGCGAAGATCGCGGAGGCCTTCTTCAGCACCTCGATCTCCTCCCGCATGGTCTCGATCAGCCCGTTCGCGGAGTCGAGCTCGGCCTCCAGCTCGGCGATGCGGGCGAGCAGCCGCTCCCGGGGCGCCTGGCGCAGCGCGGCCACCTGACCGGCGGTGAACATGCCGTCGTCCAGCCGTTTCACCCAGATCCGCAGCGACTGCTCGCCGACCTCGAACTGCTCGGCCACCTCACGCAGGATCGACCGGTTGCCGGGTTCGGCCTGGCGACGCTCGACCACCCGGCGGACAGCGGCGTCCCGCACCTCGTCGCTGTACTTCCGCTCGAACGCCATGGCCGCCCCCCTTCCGCCGTTCGGACACAGCGTAACGACCACGGAGCACGATCACCGGCCCGCCGGTGCCGGGCTCAGCCCACCAGCGCGCGCCAGGTGACCGGACCGGCGTTGCCGTCGACCGCCAGCCGGTTGACGGTCTGGTAAGCGCGGACCGCCGTGGTGGTCACCGAGCCGAAGTCGCCGTCCACCACCAGGCCCGCGCTGCGCTTGTTGAGCGCGACCTGGAGCCCGCGGACGTGGTGGCCGTTGTGCCCCTGCCGCAGCGAGTACACCAGGTGCGGCCAGGTCAGCGGGCCGATCTGGCCGTCGGCGACCAGGCCGTTCGCGGTCTGCACCCGCTTGACGGCGGCCACCGAGAGCGCGCCGTAGGCGCCGTCGACCACCAGGCCGGAGCCGCGCTGGTTGAGCAGGTGCTGGCAGGCCGACACCGTCGCGCCGCCGGCGCCGGGATCCAGCCGTGACCAGCCGCCGCCGAGGTCGACACCGCGGGCGGTCAGGTAGGTGACCGGGTTGACCGTCGAGCCGAGCGCGCCGGTGTGCGTCTCGAAGTGCAGGTGGGGCCCGGTGACGTTGCCGGTCGCGCCCATGTCGGCGATCCGCTGGCCGGCGGTGACCGCCTGGTTGAGCGCGACCCGGTAGACGTTGAGGTGGCCGTAGTAGGTGTAGACGCCGCCGCCGTGGGAGATGACCAGCGCGTTGCCGGTGCGCCCGCCGAGCCCGCCGCCCCACTGGCGACGTACGACGGTGCCGGCCGCCGCGGCGTAGACGCCGGTGCCGGTCGAGTTGGTGACGTCCTGGCCGGCGTGCGCGCCACCGGGCCGGGACGCGCCGTAGTGCCCACCGGAGGGGAAGTAGCCGAGCGCCGGGTTGCACCACGCGCCGTTGCGCGCCGTGGCGGCCGCCGCGGGCGCGGCCATGGCCGCCGTCCCGACCAGGGCCGCGCCGAGGCCAAGTCCGAGGCCGGCGAACAGCTTCCGCCGGGACAGTCCCGGGGTCACGCACGATTCACACATGTCGCTCCTCAATGGACCGTGGAGAACTGGACGGGCGTACCAACGGTCGCTTGTGGATGCTGACAGTGCATGTGAGAAAAGGCCAGAACCCTTGGGTAACTGGTAATAGATTGACCAATTTGGCCGATGCGCCGCTACACCGGGGTGGTCGGTAACGGTACGGTCACCCCGGTGCTCCCCCCTGCGGTCCAGGCCACGTTAAGGGGCCGGGAAACGAGGTGGGGTCAGGCGAATACCCGACAACGACAGATTGGCCCGACTGTTGGTTCCGGTGAGGTGACGGGTGGCGGGTGAAGCCGTGCGGGTCCTGGATCGGTTCGGCCGTCGGTACGCGGCCGCGGTCCGGGTCGTGACCCTGCCGCCGATCGCCGCCATCGCCCTGCTTCGCGCGTCCGGGGACGAGTTCACGGCCGTCGCGCCGACCGCGGTCGCCGTCGCGGTGGCGGTCGTCTGGTCGGCAGGCTACGCGTGGTGGCTGCACCGGGCGGAGATTCCGCGTACGGGCGCGCTTCCGGTCGCGTTGGACGTCACCGTGCTGATCGCGGTGTGCCTCAGTGTCTTCTGGACGGATCCGGCGGCGAACACCAACACCGGGTGGATCCGGCTGCTGATCACCTTCGCCTGCGTGACCATGCAGTGGCACACCGCGCCGGTGACCGGTGCGGTGGCGGCGTTCGCGGTCTGCGGCGTCATGGTCGTCGTGTTCCTGGCCGTCGACGTGTCGCTGACCATGTCGCATGGCTGGGTGCTGGTGGCGGCGGTGCTCTCCAGGGCGGTGTGGGTGCTGGTCGCCAGGGCGGCCGCGCGCGCCGACCGGATGGCGCTCGAGGCCGAGCAGGCCCGCCGGGACTCGGCGGTGGCGGCGGCCGAGCGCGCCGAGGAGCGCGAGCTGGCGAACTCGTTGCACGACACCGCGGCCACCACGTTGCTGATGGTCGGCACCGGCCAGGTGCCGCCCGGCGCTGACTGGCTTGCCCCGCAGGCCCGCCGGGATCTGGCCAGACTGCGCGCCGACGGCGGACCGGTGCCCGAGCGCGCCGACCTGATCGACCTGCTGCGCGCCGACCTGGACGCCACCCACCTGAACGTCGAACTCGAAGCCCCGCAAGCACTTCCGCTGCCGTTCGAGGTCGCGTCCGCGCTGGCCGGCGCGGCCGGCGAGGCGCTCAACAACGTCCGCCGGCACGCCGGCACCGACCGCGCGACCGTGCGCGTGCGGGGTGACGCGGGGTCGGCGCGGGTGGAGATTGTCGATCAGGGCAAGGGATTCGCCGCCGCCGACAGCTCGGCGACGCGCCGCGGGCTGCGCGAGTCGATCCACGGCAGGCTGAGTCGGATCGGTGGCCGGGCGACGGTCTCGTCCACCCCGGGGTCGGGCACGACGGTAAGTCTGGAATGGCGGGCGCCCGGTGAGTGACGACGAGATCGACGCGCAGACCAAGGCGCAGCTGCAACGCGGGCTGCGGATCGCGACGACGATCGTCGCGGTGGCGATCGTGTGCGGGCTCGGCCTGCTGAACCTGTTACGCCGCCGCGACTCCTTCGATCTCCTTGCCGCCCAACTGATCGCCTTCGCGGCACTGGTCGCGGTGCTCGCGGTGACGGTGGTGCTGGTGGTCCGGCGCACGCAGTGGGGGCCGATGCGCCGGGTGGCGATCGGCGTGGTGTTCGCCGCGGCGGCGCTGTCGTACCTGACCCTGCCCGATGGCCGGACCTCGACCGCGACGGACTGGATCTTCGGCGCGGCCAACTGGGTCGGCCTGGTCGTCCTGCTGGACCGTCCGTTCCGGACGACGGTGGCGTTCCTGGCGGCCCACGAGCTGCTCGCGTTCGCGAACCTGTTGCTGTTCCACGACGTGACCAGGTCGTCACTCGCGCGGTTCGCCACCGGTTCGGTGTCCGTGCTCGGTTTTCCGTTGTGTGTCGCGGTGGTGGCGGCGGTGCTCGGCCGGATCGGCAAGGAGGCCGCCGCGGCCACCAGGGAGCTCGAACGGGTGCGGACCGAGGAGGCGGTGGCGGTCGCCACCCATCGCCGGCGCGGGCAGCGGTTCGCCGAGCTCGCGGACACCGCGGTGCCGCTGCTCGAGGGCCTGGCCGACGGCTCGCGCGCGCCGTCGGACCCGGTGGTGCGGCGCGACTGCGCGATCGAGGCGTCCAGGATGCGCAGGCTGTTCGCCGAGACCGACACCGTGGAGAACCCGTTGCTGCATGAGCTACGCCACTGCGCCGACATCGCCGACCGCAAGGGCGTCGAAGTCGAGCTGGACGCGCGGGGGCAGGCGCCGCGGCTGCCGGTGGCCGTGCGGCGTGACCTGACCGACGCCGCGCTCACCGCGCTCGCGACCGCGAGCTCGTGGGCCAGGGTGACGTTGGTCGGCAGTGCCGACCTGGTGTCGGTCAGCGTGGTGGCCGACTGTGCGGAGGAGCGCGTGCCCGTGCCGGTGACCCCGGACGTGCGGATCGAGACCTTCGGGAGTGGCGGGACGATCTGGACGGAGGCGCAGTGGCAGCCAACGATGACCTGATCACCGCCGTGATCGTGGACGATCACGCGGCGATCGCGGCCGGTGTGCGGTACTGGTGTGACCAGGCGGTGCCGCCGATCACCCTGATCGACGCCGGCGACCGGATGGCCGGTGTGTGGACCGGACCGGGCGCGGACGCCGACGTGGTGATCTTCGACCTGGAACTGGTGCCGAGAAACCCGGACTTCGGCGAGTTACGCCGGCTGGTGGACAGCGGCCGGCGGGTGGTCGTGTACTCCCAGCACGCCGACAACGCGACCGCGATCAAGTGCATCGACCTCGGTGCGCTCGCGTACCTGACCAAACGCGAGGGCCCGGACCATCTCGTGCCCGCCATCCGGGCGGCGGCACAGGGGCTGCCCTACACCGCGCCGTCGCTGTCCGGCGCGCTCGCCGCCGACGACGCCCCGGACCGTCCCCGCCTGTCGCCGAGGGAGACCCAGGTGTTGCGGGCGTGGTTCGCCTCCTCGTCCAAGGAGCTGGTGGCCACGAAGCTGCACATCACGGTCAAGACGGTCGACACCCACATCGCCAGGGTGCGGGTGAAGTACGCCAATGTCGGCCGGCCTGCCCGCACCAAGAGCGAACTGGTCACCCGTGCCCTGGACGATGGCGTGATCACGTTAGCCGAGCTGAACGACGTCGCACTGTAAGGCGTTCACCCGACATCGGTGCTGGTTGGGCGAGGGCAAACCCCAGTTAGGGCGGGGGTTGGCGTCTGCTAGAGTTCCCCACGTTGCAAGGCCCAGTGGCGCAGTTGGTTAGCGCGTCGCCCTGTCACGGCGAAGGTCGCGGGTTCGAGTCCCGTCTGGGTCGCTTTCCTTTTCTTTGGCCAGGTAGCTCAGTTGGTATGAGCGACCGCCTGAAAAGCGGTAGGTCGGCGGTTCGATCCCGCCCCTGGCCACTGTCCTGAACAGCGTAAGCGCCCCGTCCATGATCACGGACGGGGCGTTTTCGTCTCTGTAATCCCCTGTTCGCATGAGCAAATAGCTCCGTGTCGTTTCGGCAGGTCCGGGCTTAGCTTCGGGCGGTGGCGAACGAACTGACTATTCCGCTCCTGCCCTGTCCATCCATCGACGAGATCTCGTCGTTCTACGAGATGCTCGGCTTCGAGATCACCTATCGGCAGACGCGGCCGAACCCGCACGTCGCGGTGCGACGGGAGGACATCAACCTGCACTTCTTCGGGATGGACGGCTACGACCCGGCGCAGTCGTACAGCTCGTGCCTGGTCATCGTGGCGGACACCAGCGAGCTGTTCGAGGCCTTCGCGGCGGGGATGCGGTCCGTGCACGGAAAACTGCTCATCTCCGGCATCCCGCGCATGACCCGGCCGCGGCTGCGCAACGACCGGTACACCGGGTTCACCGTCATCGATCCTGGCGGCAACTGGATCCGGATCCACAAGGCCGCCAAGGAACCCGAGGCACGGACCAAGCTCGCCAAGGCCATGGAGAACGCCGCGAGGCAGGCGGACGCGCACGGCGACGAACGCCAGGGACTGAAGATCCTGGAAGGCGCGCTGAAGCGAGCGACCGGCGACGAACCGGAGTTCCAGGAGGTACGGGACTACCGCGACGAACTCGTCGAACGGATCAAGGGGGTCTGAGCCGGGTTGTATCCAGTCCTGTACCGGGTTGGCCTTCGCGGAGGAGCCGCACCCTTGACGGATACCGTCCGACGCGTTGACCGCGACCCGGCAGCGCTGACTCGGCGAGCACGCTGCCCACTTCGGTCAGCGCGTCGGCAAGAACGCGACCACCCCGGACGGCAACACGGTCTCGACCTCGTAGCCGTTGGCGAACCGGATCGCGTACTGGTGGCCGGCCCCGCTCACGGTGACCAACTCGATGACCTCCCCGACGTCGTCGGGACGTAGCTCCAACAGCTCCGCTGGCTGAGGCGGTCGTCGAGCCCCGCTGATGATCGCGCGGCGCTGCTCGGGAGGTATGAACCCGCGCTGAACGGGACCACGCCAGGCCACCCGCCGACCCACGAACGTCGGCACGGGGTTGTCTCCTGTCGGTGGTGAGGTCGTCGTGGAGTACGTCACATGATCTGGCCTCGGAGAGTTAGCCATGCTGTCCAAGCGTAATCAGCGCTTGGACAGCATGGCAGTGGGCTCGGCGCCGTTCGGGTGGCTGGGCGTGCCGTCGATCACCCCCATGTGACATGTCACGGTGCTGCTTGGTGCGAATGTCCTAGGCGGTGTTGGGCTGGTTGTCGGCGCGTCGGATTGGGCCGTCGGTAGGCAAAAGCCGTCGTCGCGGTCCGTGATCGATCGTTCCTGAGTCCGGAAACGACACCCGGTCGACGCAGGTCCGGGGTGCGGTCTTCCCCTGCGCGGGGGAGGTCGGTCTCACTGTCCGTGTAACGGTCCGCGTGAGGGAAGCGAATCAGTGAACGCGGCCACGGCTCGGCAGGGGCAATCCGATTCGTTGGGTCGCAAGCGAATCGGTCACACCACGGGCTCTCGGGGATGCCCTCAATCCCGTCGCGCGCGTCTGCGCGCGGCCGGGAGGGACTCACAATGTGCGAGCTTGCGAGCGAATCCAGGTCACCGGGCGACCGCGAGCGCCGACACCAGGCCTGCGCGGGGTCATCATGAGCGATCAACAGCTACATGCCCGCCGCCGGAGACCGGTGATCTGGCGCGGACTCACCAACCGTGACCACGGCACGGACGCCCAGTTACCCGTCGCGGTCTGGGAACCCCGCTATCGGCGCCTGGTGATCGTCAGCGACGTCACCGTCACCATCCTCACCTCCCTCATCCTCGGCGGCATCCTCAGCGTCAGCGGCGCCGCCCTCTTCAAGGACCTCACCCTCGGCTTCCTCACGGTCCTCGTCATCCTCTGCGCGCTCGCGGCCAGCCGGGCGTGGCATCCGGTCGTGCTCGGCCAGGGCGCAGAGGAGTACGTCCGGCTCGGTCGCGGGATGTTCGCCGCGGCGGTCACCATCGCCCTGGCCGGGCTGGCGACCGGGGTCGTGTCCACTCGGCCATGGGTGTTCATCGTCATCCCGGCGACGGCGCTGGTCGCGCTGTTCGCCCGCTATCTGCTCCGCCAGGTGCTGCACCGTGCCCGGCGGGTCGGCCGGTGCCTGCTGCCGGTAATGGCCGCCGGCGATCCGAACACCGTCCGTGACCTCATCCGACGCACCCGCGACAACCCGCACATCGGCTGGCAGGTCGCCGCCGTGTGCACCGTTGACGGCACCGGCGACTCGCTCGACGGCATCGGCGGGGTCTCGGTCGTCGGCCGGCTCGACGAGCTCGCCGAGCACGTCCGCCGGGGCGGCTACCGCATCGTGGCGGTCACCGCCGACCCCTACTGGACCCCGCGCCGCCTCCAGCGCCTGGCCTGGCGGCTCGAGGGCAGCGGCGCGGAGATGGTGGTCGCGCCGACGCTGATGGAGGTCGCCGGGCCCCGGCTGCACGTCTCCGGGGTGCTCGGGATGCCGATGCTGCGGGTCAGCGCGCCGGTGTTCACCGGTATGCGGCGGGTCGTCAAGGGCGTGGTGGACCGGGTCGGCGCGGTCGTGCTGCTGCTGGCCGCACTGCCGGTGATGGTGCTCGCCGCGCTCGCGATCACCATCGACAGTCGAGGGCCGGTGCTCTACCGGCAACGCCGGGTCGGCAAGTCTGGGCGGGAGTTCACCATCCTCAAGTTCCGCACGATGGTCCGCGACGCCGACCGGCTCAAGCAGCGGCTCGCCGGCGCCAACGAGGGCGCGGGCGTGCTGTTCAAGATGCGCAAGGACCCGAGGATCACCCGGGTCGGCGCGATCCTGCGGCGCTACTCGCTCGACGAGCTGCCGCAGCTGTTCAACGTGCTCTCCGGCGCCATGTCCCTGGTCGGTCCCCGGCCGCCGCTGCCGGAGGAGAGCGCCCGCTATGAGCCGGACATGCGGCGCCGGCTGCTCGTCAAACCTGGATTGACCGGATTGTGGCAGGTCAGCGGTCGAAGCGACCTGTCGTGGGAGGAGGCGGTCCGGTTGGACCTGCGCTATGTGGAGGACTGGTCGTTGGCCATGGACGCGATGATCCTGTGGAAGACGTTCCGCGCGGTACTCGGCGGGCAGGGGGCCTACTGATGAACTGCCGCCTGTGCGGGTCGACGTCCATGGTGAGCGTGGTCGACCTCGGCGCGACGCCGCCGTGTGAGCTGTTCCTCACCGCGGCCCAGCTCGACGAGCCGGAGACCACCTACCCGTTGCACCTGCGGGTCTGCACCTCCTGCTTGCTCGCCCAGCTGCCGCCGCTGATCACCCCGGAGGAGACGTTCACCGAGTACGCGTACTTCTCGTCCTTCTCCACCTCGTGGGTCGAGCACGCGCGCCGGTTCGTCCTGGGCGCGGTCGACCGGTTCGGGCTCGGCGTGGACTCGTTCGTCGTGGAGGTCGCCAGCAACGACGGCTACCTGCTCCAGCATGTGGCCGCCGGCGGCATCCGGTGCCTTGGCATCGAGCCGTCGGTCAACGTCGGCGCGGCGGCCAGGGAGCGGGACGTGCCGACGCTGACGGCGTTCCTGTCCCCGGAGACCGGCGCCGAGGTGCGGGCCGAGCACGGACCAGCGGATCTGGTGGTGGCCAACAACGTCTACGCGCACATCCCGGACGTCGTCGGGTTCACCACCGGCCTGCGCAACCTGGTCGCCGACGACGGCTGGGTGTCCATCGAGGTGCAGCACCTGCTCACGCTGATCGAGCAGAACCAGTACGACACGATCTACCACGAGCACTTCCAGTACTACACGGTCGCCTCCGCGCAGCGGGCGCTGGCCAGCGGCGGACTGTCCCTTGTGGACGTCGAGCTGGTGGCGACGCACGGCGGGTCGATCCGGCTGTTGGCCAGGCCGGCCGAGGTGGCCGGGCAGCCGAGCGCCGCGGTGCTCGACGTGCTCGCCAGGGAGAAGGCCGCCGGGCTGCACGAGCTGGCCGGCTACGCCGAGTTCGCCCGCCGGGTGGCCACCGTGCGCCGCGATCTGCTGAGCTTTCTCACCACGGCCGCGGCCGGCGGGAAGACCGTGGTCGGCTACGGCGCGCCCGGCAAGGGCAACACGCTGCTCAACCACTGCGGCATCCGGCCGGACCTGTTGGCGTACACGGTCGACCGCAACCCCTACAAGCACGGCCGGTTCACCCCGGGCACCAGGATCCCGATCCTGCCACCGGAACAGATCGCACAGGACCGGCCGGACTACGTGCTCGTCCTGCCGTGGAACCTGCGTACCGAGCTGACCGGCCAACTGTCCTATGTGGGCGAATGGGGCGGCCGGCTCGTCTTCCCGATTCCCAGTCTCGAAATCGTCGAGGTGAACCCATGAAGGTCGTCCTGTTCTGTGGCGGATACGGGATGCGGATGCGCAACGGCGCGGCCGACGACGTGCCCAAGCCGATGGCGATGGTCGGGCCGCGACCGCTGATCTGGCACGTGATGCGGTACTACGCCCACTTCGGACACACCGAGTTCGTGCTGTGCCTCGGTTACGGGGCACACCACATCAAGAACTTCTTCCTCAACTACGAGGAGACCATCTCCAACGACTTCGTGCTGCGCGGCGGCAAGGCCCACCTGCTGTCCACCGACATCGCCGACTGGTCGATCTCGTTCGTGCAGACCGGCATCTCCGCCGCGATCGGCGAGCGGCTGCGCCGGGTGCGGGATCACCTCGACGGCGACGAGATGTTCCTCGCCAACTACGCCGACGTGCTCACCGACGCGCCGCTGGACCTGATGGTCGACCGGTTCACCGAGTCCGGCGCAGGCGCGTCGATGATGGTCGTGCCGCCGCAGTCGTCGTTCCACTGTGTACAGATGGGCGAGGACAACCGGGTGGGCGCGATCACCGCGGTCAGCGAGCTGCCGCTGTGGGAGAACGGCGGCTACTTCGTGCTGCGCCAGGAGGTCTTCGACCACATCCCGGAGGGCGGCGACCTGGTCGCCGACGGCTGCGCCGAGCTGGCCAAGCGCGGTCGGCTGCTCGCCTACCCCTACCGCGGGTTCTGGAAGCCGACCGACACGGTCAAGGAACGGCACGCCCTGGACGAGGGCTACGCCCACGGCGAGCGGCCGTGGGCCCTGTGGGAACAGCGGGCACTGGTGTGATCGCACTGGGGGGCGACGTCGGCCGGATCGTGGCGCTCGGCGCGCACTGCGACGACATCGCGATCGGCGCTGGCGGCACGCTGTACTCGTTGTGCGCGGCCAGACCGGGCACGCGGGTGGACGCGCTCGTGCTCTCCGGCGGCGGCACCGACCGCGAGGCCGAGGAGCGTGCCGCGCTGGCCGCGTTCTGTCCAGGCGCGGAACTCGACGTCACCGTGCTGAAGCTGCCGGACGGCCGGCTGCCGGCGCACTGGGACGAGGCGAAGTCCGCACTGGAGGAGCTGCGCGCGCGCACCGACCCCGACCTGCTGCTCGCGCCGCGCACCGACGACGCGCACCAGGACCACCGGGGGCTGGCCCAGCTGGTGCCGACGGCGTTTCGCGACCACCTGGTGCTCGGCTACGAGATCGTGAAGTGGGACGGCGACCTCGCCCGGCCCAACGCCTACCAACCGCTGTCGGCCGAACTCGCCGGGAAAAAAGTCGAGTTGCTGCAACAACACTACCCGTCGCAGCGACATCGTCCGTGGTACGACCGGGAGGTTTTCCTCGGGCTGGCCAGGATTCGCGGCATCGAGTGCCAGTCCCGTTACGCCGAGGCGTTCCACGTCACCAAGCTGATCCTCGACCTGAAGGGCTGAACGATGCGAGTGCTGCTGACCGGCCACAAGGGCTACCTCGGCACCGTGATGGCGCCGGTGCTCCTGGCCGCCGGGCACGAGGTGGTCGGGCTGGACTCCGGCCTGTTCGACGCGTGCGTGCTCGGGCCGGCACCCGCCGACCCGCCCGGCCACACCGTCGACCTGCGCGACGTCACCGCCGCCGAGGTGTCCGATGTGGACGTCGTGGTGCACCTGGCCGCGCTGTCCAACGACCCGCTCGGCGCGCTCGCCCCCGAGCTGACCTACGACATCAACCACCGGGCCGCGGTCCGCCTGGCCCGGCTGGCCCGCGACGCCGGGGTCAGCCGGTTCCTCTACGCCTCGACGTGTTCGGTGTACGGCGCGGCCGGCGGCGACGGGCTGGTCGACGAGGACGCGCCGTTGCGCCCGGTCACGCCGTACGCCGAGTCGAAGGTCCGGGTCGAGGACGACCTGCACGACCTGGCCGACGACGACTTCACCCCGGTTTACCTGCGCAACGCCACCGCCTTCGGCTTCTCGCCCCGGCTGCGCGCGGACATCGTGCTGAACAACCTGGTCGGCCACGCCCACCTGTCCGGCGAGGTGCTGGTGCTCTCCGACGGAACGCCGTGGCGGCCGCTGGTACACGCCAGGGACATCGCGGCGGCGTTCCTCGCGGCCATCGAGGCGCCGAGGGAAGCGGTGCACGACAAGGCGTTCAACATCGGCACCGAGCGCAACAACGTGACCGTGGCGGAGATCGCGGCCGAGGTGGTCGAGGCGGTGCCCGGCTCCCGGCTGCGGATCACCGGCGAGGCCGGCGCCGACCCGCGCTCCTACCGGGTCGACTTCGCCCGCTTCCGCGCGGCGGTCCCCGGGTTCGAGTGCGCCTGGTCGGTCAAGGACGGCGCGGTCGAGCTGATCGAGGCCTACCAGCGGCACGGCCTGACCCGGCAGACCTTCGAGCAGCGGTACACCAGGCTGGCCTGGCTGCGGTCGCGCCGGGCCAGTCGTTCGGTCAGCGACACGTTGCGACACACCCGATGACCGCCGGCGCCGAGATGCACGCGCTGGTGCGGCGGCTGTATCCGTTGTGCCGCAGCATCACCGGCGACGGGGTGCGCGCGACGCTCGCGATCATCCGCGAGCACCTGCCGCTGACCGTGCACGAGGTGCCGACCGGTAGCCAGGTGCTCGACTGGACCGTGCCCCAGGAGTGGAACATCCGCGACGCCTATGTCGCCGATGCCAGCGGGCGCCGGGTGATCGACTTCCGGGAGTCGAACCTGCACGTGGTCGGCTACAGCGTGCCGGTGCACGCCAGGATGTCGCTGGCCGAGCTGCGACCGCACCTGCACACCCTGCCCGACCAGCCGTCGCTCGTGCCCTACCGCACCAGCTACTACGCGCCGAACTGGGGATTCTGCCTCGCACAGGACACATTGGACTCGTTACCGGACGGCGAGTACGAGGTGCGCGTCGACTCGACGCTGGCCGACGGCTCGCTGACCTACGCCGAGCACGTGGTGGCCGGCCAGGTCGAGGACGAGGTGATCATCAGCTGCCATGTCTGTCACCCGTCGCTGGCCAACGACAACCTGGCCGGGATCGCGGTGGCCGTGCGGTTGGCGCTCTCGCTGGCGAACCCGTACTACACCTACCGGTTCATCTTCGCGCCGGGGACGATCGGCGCGATCACCTGGCTGTCGCGCAACGCCGAGCGGATCGACCGGGTGCGGCACGGGCTCGTGCTGGCCTGTGCCGGTGACCGGGGGCCGTTGACGTACAAGAAGAGCCGGCGGGGCGACGCGGCCATCGACCGGGTGTTGGCGCACGTGCTGCGCGACCGTCCACACGAGATCCGCGAGTTCTCCCCGTACGGCTACGACGAGCGGCAGTACTGCTCGCCCGGGTTCGACCTCGGGGTCGGCTCGCTGACCAGGACGCCCTACGCCGGCTACCCGGAGTACCACACCTCCGGCGACAACCCGGACTTCGTCACCCCGGAGTCCATGGTGGACACCCTGGACGTGCTGCGGGCGGCGGTCGCCGTGCTGGACCGGGACCGGACCTACGTCAACCTCAGCCCGTACGGCGAGCCGCAGCTCGGCCGGCGGGGGCTCTACGAGTCGCTCGGCGGCCGCAGCGACGCCCAGGACGCCCAGCTGGCCATGCTGTGGGTGCTCAACCTCGCCGACGGCACCCGTTCCCTGCTCGACATCGCCGACCGCTCCGGCCTGCCCTTCACCGCCGTCGCCACCGCCGCCGACGCCCTGGAAGCCGCCGCCCTCCTCAAGGAAACCGGGTGACCACCCCGCCGCCCCCACGCAGCGAAGGGCTCCTTCACTGCGCTGGACGCAGCGAAGGGACCCTTCACTGCATTGACCGCAGCGATGGGGCCCTTCGCTGCGGTGTGGGGCGGGCGTGGGCTGGGCGTGGGGGGTGGCGGTGAGGGGGGTGGTTGGGCGGTTGAGCTGGGGGCTGGGGGACCAGGCGCTGTCGAGCATGACCAACTTCGTGGTCGGGGTGTTCGTCGCGCGGGAGCTCGGGGTGGCCGGGTTCGGGGTGTTCAGCCTCGCCTGGGTCACCTACGGCGTGGTGCTCAACGTCTCCCGGGGCCTCGCGACCGACCCCTTGGTGGTCCGGTTCTCCGGCGTCGACGCCGGCCGGTGGGGCGGCGCGACCGCCAACGCCGCCGGCACCGCGCTCACCGTCGGGGTCGGGTTCGGCGCGCTGAGCGTGTTCGCCGGGCTCGCGCTCGGCGGGCAGCTCGGGTCGGCGTTCGTCGCGCTCGGGGTGGTCGCGCCCGGCATGCTGCTGCAGGACAGCTGGCGGTTCGCGTTCTTCGCCAACGGCCAGGGGCGCAAGGCCTTCGTCAACGACATCGCCTGGGCGGCGGCGATGGTGCCGGCACTGCTGGCGGCCACCGCGCACGGCAGCGTCTGGGCGTTCGTGCTCGCCTGGGGCGGTTCCTCGATCGTCGCCGCCGGTTGTGGCTGGTGGCAGAGCGGGATCCGGCCGCGGCCGGCGGGCGTCGGCGACTGGCTGCGCGGGCACCGGGAGCTCGGGTCGCGCTACCTGGTGGAGAACGTCAGCAACTCCGGCGCGAGCCAGCTGCGGATGTACGGCCTCGGCGCGATCGCCGGCCTGTCCGAGGTCGGCGCGATCCGCGGCGCGGAACTGCTGCTCGGACCGTTCCTCGCGCTGCTCATGGGACTGAACCTGGTCGCCGTGCCGGAGGCCGCCCGCGTACTGCGCGATGCCCCGCACCGGCTGGCCCGGTTCTGCCTGGCACTGGGCGGCATCCAGGCCGTGGCCGCCGCCGCGTGGGGCGCGGTCCTGCTGTTCGCCGTGCCGGACGCGCTCGGCCAGGCCGTGCTCGACGACGTGTGGGGCCCGGCGTCGGAGCTGATCCTGCCGGTCTCGCTGTCGGTGACCGGGGCCGGCGTGTTCGCCGGCGCGACCGCCCGGCTGCGCGCGCTCGGCGCGGGCGGCCGGAGCCTGCGCGCACAGCTGCTCGCCTCGGCCGGCTACCTCGGCGGCGGGCTCGCGGGCGCGTTCGTCGCCGGCGCGCTCGGCGCGAGCTGGGGCTCGACCATCGCCATGTGGTGCGGCGCGCTTGGCTGGTGGCTGCACCTGCGGGCGGCGCTGCGCGAGCACACACCGGAACGACAAGCACTTGCCGAAGTGGGGACGACATGAACTTTGTGCCACGGCTGAGCATCGGCCTGCCGGTCTACAACGGCGAGGAGTTCCTGGCCGAGTCGCTGGACGCCCTGCTCGGCCAGACCTTCCACGACTTCGAGCTGATCATCACCGACAACGCGTCGGTGGACGCGACCGAGGAGATCGCGCGGAGCTACGTCGCGCAGGACTCCCGGGTGCGCTACGTCCGGCTGCCACGCAACATCGGCGCCGCGCCCAACCACAACCACGTCTTCACCCTCGCCAGGGGTGAGCTGTTCAAGTGGGCCTCGCACGACGACCTGTACGGCCGGGAGCTGCTCGCCCGGTGCGTGCGCGAGCTCGACGAACATCCGGACGCGGTGCTCGCGCACGTCGGCCAGGCGATCATCGACGGGGACGGCGCGGTGACCGTGCCGTTCGACTACCGGCTGGCCACCGCCTCCCCGCACGCGCCGGAACGGTTCGCCAGCCTGCTGTTCGAGCCCGGCGGCGACGACTTCTACGGCGTGCTGCGGACCGAGGTGCTGCGCCGGGTCCGCCCGCACGACAGCTACCACCACGCCGACCGCACGTTCGTCGCCGAGATCGCGTTGCACGGCCCGTTCCGCCAGGTGCCGGAGCTGCTGTTCTTCCGGCGCGACCACCCCGACCGCGCCGAGCGGGCCAACCCGACGATCCGCGGCCGCTGCGCCAACCTGGACCCGCGCCGGGCCAACCGGTGGCGGCACCCGACCGTGCGCCTGCTCGGTGACTACGTGCTCGGCTTCGTCGGCGCGATCCGCCGCGCGCCGCTGACCGCCGCCGAGCGCCGCGAGTGCTACGGGCACCTCGCCTCCTGGCTGGGCAGCCGGGCCCGGCCGCACCGCACGCACCGGGTCGAGGACCGGGCGCCGGTCGACACGTCGGCGGAGTCCTTCGTCGTCGACACGATCGTGGCCGGGCGGGAAGGGCGGCGCGGGTGACCAGGATCGGCCTGTTCGGCCTGCTCGGCTCGGGCAACCTGGGCAACGACGGCTCGCTGCGGGCGATGCTCGACCACCTGCGCGCCGCGCACCCGCACGCGCGGATCGACGCGCTGTGCGGCGGCCCGGAGTCGGTGCGCGCCAACTACGGCATCGACGCCACTCCGCTGTACCGGTCCGCCGAGTTCACCACCGCGTCCGGGCCGCGCCTGGCCGCGGCGAAGATCATGGGGAAGCTGGGCGAGGTGGTGCGCACCGCGGCCTGGGTGCGCCGCCACGACATCGTGATCGTGCCGGGGATGGGCGTGCTGGAGGCCACGTTGCCGTTGCGGCCGTGGGGTTTCCCGTACTCGCTGTACCTGCTGTGCCTGGCCGGCAAGGTGTTTCGTACCCCGGTGGCACTGGTCAGCGTCGGCGCCGGGCCGGTCGCGCAGGCCGGGATCCGGTGGTTCATGGTGCGGGCGGCCAGGCTCGCCGCCTACCGGTCCTATCGGGACGGTCAGTCACGGGATGCCATGGCCGCCATGGGGGTCGACGTGACCAGGGACCGGGTCTACCCCGACCTCGCGTTCGGGCTGCCGACGCCGGACTCGGCCGCCGGCAACGGCCGGGTCGGGGTCGGCGTGATGGCCTACCGGGGCGGGCCGGCCGACCGTGCGCGGGCCGACGACCTGCATCGTGCCTACGTGCGGAAGCTGACGCAGTTCGTGCGCAGGCTGGTCGAGGACGGCAGGCGGGTGCGGCTGTTCACCGGCGACCGGATGGACGCCGCGGTGGCCGACGAGATCATCGCCGCGCTGCCGGGGGCGCCGGTCACCGCCGCCGAAGTGTCCACTCTGGACGACCTGCTCGCGGAGATGGCGTTGGTGGACGTGGTGATCGCCAGCCGCTACCACAATGTGCTGTGCGCGCTGAAACTCGGCAAGCCGACGATCTCCGTCGGCTACGCGGCGAAGAACGACGTGCTGATGGATGCCATGGGGCTGGGCGAGTTCTGCCAGTCGATCCGCACCTTCGAGGTCGACCGGCTGGTCGAGCGGCTCGCCGAACTGGAGCGCAGGGCACCCGAGTTGACCGGGACGCTGCTCGTTCGTGCCAAGGAGCAGCGCAGGCTGCTCGACGAGCAGTTCACGGCGCTGTCCGCGCTCGTGCGCCGGAAGGGGGCGGCGTGAAAGCCAGACCGGTACCCGAGATCGCCGGGGCGTTGCTGTTCGAGCCGACGCCGCACGCCGACGAGCGCGGGTTCTTCTCCCGCACGTTCGACGCGGACGTGGTGCGCGCGGCCGGTCTCGACCCGGACGCGTTCGTGCAGGACAGTGTGTCCCGCTCCCGCGAGGGCGTGCTGCGCGGCATGCACCTGCGGTCGGGCCTCGGCGAGGCGAAGCTGGTGCGCTGTTCGGCCGGCCGGGTGTTCGACGTCGTGGTCGACCTGCGGCCGGGCTCGCCGACCTTCCGCAACCAGGTGCACGTGGTGCTCTCCGGTGACACGCAGGTGTCGCTGTACGTGCCGGCCGGGTGCGCGCACGGGTTCCAGGCGCTCACCGACCCCGCCGACGTGTCCTACCGCATCGACCGCCGGCACGATCCGGCCGACGACGTGGCGATCGCCTTCGACGACGAGGAGCTCGCCATCCCCTGGCCGCTGCCGGTGGCCTTCGTGTCCGAAAGGGACAGACAGGCCCGCTCGCTCGCCTCGGTACTGAAGGACCTGGAACAGCCATGAAGACACCGGATCTGACGAACTCCCGCGCGGCCAACAAACGGCTGCACGACCTGGTGCCCGGCGGCGCGCACACCTACGCCAAGGGCGACGACCAGTATCCGGCGGGCCTGGCGCCGGTGATCTCGCACGGGCGCGGCGCGCACGTCTGGGACGTCGACGGGCACTCCTACGTCGAGTACGGCTCCGGGCTGCGCTCGGTCAGCCTCGGGCACGTGCACCCCAAGGTGACCGAGGCGGTGCGCGCCCAGCTGGAGCTGGGCGCGAACTTCGCCCGGCCGAGCATGCTCGAGCTCGAGGCCGCCCAGATGTTCCTGGCCACGGTGCCGACCGCGGAGATGGTGAAGTTCGCCAAGAACGGCTCCGACGTGACCACCGCCGCGGTGCGCCTTGCCCGCGCGGCCACCGGCCGGGACCTGGTCGCGCTCTGCGCCGACCAACCGTTCTTCTCCACCGACGACTGGTTCATCGGCACCACCGCGATGCCCGCCGGCATCCCACGGTCCACTTCGGACCTCACGGTCACCTTCCCCTACGGCGACCTGCCGGCCGTCGAGGAGCTGTTCGCCCGCCACGACGGGCGGATCGCGTGCCTGGTGCTGGAGGCGGCCACGCAGACCGACCCGCCGCCCGGCTACCTGCGTGGCCTGCGCGAGCTGTGCACCCGGCACGGCGTGGTGCTGGTGTTCGACGAGATGATCACCGGGTTCCGCTGGTCGGAGTCGGGGGCGCAGGGCGTGTACGGGGTGACGCCGGACCTGTCGACGTTCGGCAAGGCGCTGGGCAACGGGTTCGCGGTGTCCGCGCTCGCGGGGCGCCGGGACCTGATGGAGCTCGGCGGGTTGCTCGACCGGCGGGAGCGGGTGTTCCTGCTGTCCACCACCCACGGCGCCGAGGGCCACTCACTGGCCGCGGCGATGGCCGTGATGGAGACCTACACCAGGGAAGGCATCGCCGAGCGGTTGCACGTGCTCGGCACCCGCCTGGCGGCCGGGGTCCGGGCGGCCGCGCGGTCGGCCGGGGTGGCCGAGCACGTGGTGCTGCGCGGGCGGGAGTCCAACCTGGTGTTCGGCACGCTGGACAACGACGGTCAGCCGTCGCAGGCCTACCGCACGCTGTTCCTGCGCCAGCTGGTCACCGGCGGGGTGCTCGGGCCGTCCTTCGTGGTGAGCAGCGCGCTGTCCGAAATGGACATCGAGTACACGGTCGACGTGGTGGCCCGCGCGTGCGCGGTCTACCGCAGGGCACTGGACGTGGACGACCCGACGCCGTGGATGGGCGGCCGCCCCGTCCGCCCGGTGTTCCGCCGCCACGCCTGAACGGTCAGCAACGCCCCCACCCCGCGAGTCCAACGCTCCCGCGACGCGAGTCCAACGCTCCGGCCGGGTGCACGTGCTGGCGGGTTACGGCGCTCGGTGGTCGGTCACCCGGTCGATCACCATGCCGACCGCCGGCACGACCGCCAGCGCGGCGGCGAACCCGCCGAGGGTGTCGGTGGCGTAGTGCGCGTTCAGCAGCACCTGCGCCCACGCCATCGAACCGGCCGCACCCACCGTGACCACCGCGAGCAGCCCGACCCCACGCCCGCGCCGCTGCGTGCACACCAGCATCGCGACCAACGCGACCGCGGTCGCGGTCGCCGTGTGCCCGCTGGGAAAAGCGAGAAACCCACCGTTGATCTCCCGGCCGACCAACGGTTTCAGCGCCGTGGTCACCGCGATACTGCCGCCGGTGCCCACCACCGCCAACACCGCGGCCCGCCGATGACCGAGCGCCAGACACCCGAGCACCAGTGCGCCGATGGTCAACGCCCCACCGACCGGCTCCGCGGTGTAGTCGACGACCAGCGCGAGTTGGTACCACGGCGTGCCGGCCCCGGTGAGCGCGGACCGCAGCCACTCGTCGAACCCGGTGCCCGCGGTCTGGTTCGCGAACAGCAGCCCCAGCACCACGACGACCACCGCGGCGCACACCGAGGTGACGGCCAGCGGCACCCGCGCCGGCATCGGCAGCGCCGGCCGGATCCCGTCAACCGATTCGATTCGCACGCAAGGGGGATCGCCCCGCCAGGCCCGTTCGTTTCGCCCGAGAAAATGCCCTGAATGCCTCATTCGGGGCGTTCAACGTCCTCAATGAGGCATTCAGGGCTTTCCGGGTTGATCGCTGACTCGTAGCCGGACAGGAGACGGGTCAGGCCTACCTCGGGGGTGAAGTCCTGTTCGTAGCGGTGGCGGGCGGCCACGCCGAACGCGGCGTTGCGCTCGGGGTCGACGATCGCGCGCAGCGCGTCGGCGAGCGCGAGCGGGTCGTCCGGGCGGTGCAGCAGGCCGGTACGCCCGTCCTCGACCAGTTCGACGAACGCGCCGTGGGCCGGGGCGACCGCCGGCACGCCCGCCGCCATCGCCTCCACCACCACCAGCCCGAAGGTCTCCAGCCAGGTCGACGGCGCGACCACCGCGACCGCCCGCGCGGTCAGCTCCCGGCAACGCGCCCGGTCCGCGAGGCCGACGTAGCGCACGTCGTCCCGGCCGGCCGCCCACGAGGACACCACTGTCTCCAGTGGACCTGTGCCGGCGATGACCAGCGGCCGGTCGATGCCGGCCAGCTCCCAGGCGCGCATCAGCAGCCGCAGGCCCTTCTCCTCGGCCAGCCTGCCGAGGAACAGCACGTGCTCGCCGGCGCCGGTGCGCCGCACTCCGGTGTCCGGCACGAAGTTGTGCTTGACCACCAGCCGCTCCGCCGGCATCCCGGCGTCGACCAGCAACGCGCGTTGCGCCGCCGAGATGCAGAAGAACCGGGACACCCCGGTCCGCCACCGCCGCCGATTGACCACCTGGCTCAACGCGCCGGGCACGGTGGCCACGGCCGAGCCGCGATAACAACCGTGCCGCACGGCCGGTAGCGGCGAGCCGCCGACACAGTCGGTGCAGATCCGGCCGTCCCGGAACAGCGTGCCCGGGGTGCAGACCATCGTGTAGTTGTGCAGGGTGGCCACCGCCGGCACGCCCGCGTCCGCGCACGCGGCCACCACCGCGGGCGACAGCAGCGGGAACGTGTTGTGGAGGTGCACGACATCGGGCCGCTCGCGGGCAAGGCGCGCGCCGAGCGCGGCCCGCGCGGCCGGGTTCCACGGCACCCGCAGCGGCACCGACGCCTTGGCGGGCAACGACATCGACGCGATGTCGTCACTGTGCCGCTCGAACCGGGACACCTGGTGACCAGCGTCGGCCAGCAGCGCGACCTCCTGGTCGACCACCGCGTTCTCCCCGCTCGGCTGCCCGGAGCGGTAGCGGTTGTGCACCACGAGCACCCGCACGTCAGGCCGTCCGGACCGCGACGATCGACTTCGACAACCCGCCGAGCCGCTCGTGCCAGATGTCCGACCCGGGGAACAGGTGACGCAGCTCGGCCGTGCTGACCAGGTCGATCGTCAGCACCTGGGCGAGCGCGTCCTCGACGGTGTACACCCGCTCGTGGGCCAGCGGCCAGCGGCTGACCAGCCGGGCACGGGTGCGCACCGGCAGGAACTGGAACCCCGGCGCGACGTAGTGCGGCTCGACCGGGAAGTAGCGGTTGGGCGTCTGCACCCAGTGCGCGGGCGCGGCGGCGCGCACCACCTCGGCGAAGTCCCGCCGCCGCTGGTAGCCGCCGACGTGCTCGATGAGACTGTTGGACACCACCAGGTCGTAGTCGCCAGCGCAGCGCTCCAGCGTCGCGAGGTCGCACGCGTCGGCGACCACGTGGTCGAGCCAGATCTCCTCCGGGTCGTACTTGGGGTCGAGGTTGACCGTGGTCACGTAGGCCGGCCGCACCGGCGTCGCCCGCCAGAACTCCGGTGTGCCACCGAGATCGAGCACCCGCAGGTCGGCCAGATCGGCGAAGCGCCGCAGCAGTTCCTGGAACCGCACCGAGCGGCGCCTACTGGAGAAGGAGTTCTGCTGGTCGGGGTCGCCAAGCAGGTGGTGGATGCGCCGGGCGATGCTCATCTGGGCTCCGTTCTTGGTACGGGGAGGGGAGTGCGGCCGGTCGCCTGGCCGAGCAGGGACGCGGCGACCGCCAGGTGCAGCAGGTACGGCGACGCGTCGCCGAGGCCGACCTCGGTGTAGGAGGCCATCAGGCAGTACACGATCAGGAACACCGCGCACGCCCTGGCCGGCGACGGCGGGCGCAGGAACGCCACCGAGAGCAGGGTCAGCAGGAACGCGGCGACGATCACCACGCCGACCAGGCCCTGCTCCTGGTAGACGGCCAGCCAGCCGCTGTCGATCGGCAGCCCGTCGAAGGACTTGTTGGTCAGCCCGACGCCGAGCCACTGCTCGCTCGGCGGGCGCTCGGCGGCCAGCAGCGCGTCCCAGACCTTCTGCCGGCCGGTGAGGTTGGCGAAGTTCTCCTCGTCCTGCCCCCGGCGGAACCAGGTCTCCACCGCGGAGGCGAAGGCCACCGCGGCGAGCGTGCCCACCGCGGCGGCGACCGCGATGAACCGCCGCGCCCTGGACGTGGTGAGCGCCAGGCTGACGCACGCGACGACCAGCCCGACGACCAGCCCGAGTGTCGAGGTTCTGGTGTAGGACATCAACATCAGCGCGACGGCCGGTACCGCGATGGCCACCGTGCTCAGGTGGTCGGTCCGTCTGGACAGCCACAGCACCAGGGTGAGTCCGGCGATCACCGCCGCGTACTGGCCGACCTGCGGTGGGGTCAGCGGCCAGATCGCGCCGGTCAGCCGGCCGCCGTAGGTCTCCGGCATCGCGAGGCCGGGCGCGGCGACCAGGCCGATCGCCACGGTCGCCAACACCGCCGCGTAGGCCAGGATGTGGTAGCGGACGAACGCCAGTGTGCCGTTCCACCAGTAGGTCAGCAGCCACAGCGTGGCCAGGAACATCGCCAGCCGCCAGCAGCGGAACAGCCCGCCGAAGCCGGAGTCCTGGCCGACGGTGGACATGAGGCTGACCGCGAGCAGCAGCGTCAGCAGCAGCAGGTAGGCGTTGGGGCGTAACCGAATCCTCGGGTTGAGCAGCAGCGCGATGAGGAACGCGCTGAGCAACGAGCCCATGGTGACCAGCTGGTACACCGGCTGGGGCAACGGGATCAGCGTCTGCGCGCCCTGCGAGCCGAGGGTGTTCACCACCAGCAGTGCCCAGGCCGCGCCGACGAGCTTGGGCGGGTTCGCCGTGGCGCCCCGGCTCGGCGCCGTCACGGCGGCCTCGAGCCGGGTCACCTCAGCCACCGTCCTGCTGGACGAACGTGCTGCCGGCGTCCTGCCGGTAGGGCTCGCCGATCCACGAGGTGTAGGTCAGCACCTTGGCGGTGTCCTGCGCGACGAACGTCCACGGGCCGACGTAGTCGTTGTCGTGCCAGCGGTTGTCCTGGTCGAAGGTGATCGACTCGCGCACCACCTCACCCATGTACGGCGACCAGTCCGGGTAGGTGCCGTAGTTGGCCAGCACGGCCATCCTGGTGCACAGCGACTCGCAGGTGACCACCGTCGGGTCGAGCACGAACCGGTTGTCGTGGATGTCGACCCGCGTGGTCTTCCACCGGCAGTCGTCGTAGAGCGGTGGTTCGGCGATGCCGGGTTGGGCGCAGGATGCCTTGTCCTTGACCAGTGAGGTGCAGTCGCCGCTCGGGTTGGCCGGGCTGTTGCAGAAGCGGTCGGCGTTCTCCCACGCGGTGATCCCGGACCAGTTGTTCTCGAACAGGTTGCCGCCGATGTCGATCCGGTCGGTGCGCGCCGGGAGTCGTGGCTCGCCGCCGGACTCGGAGAGGTAGATGGTGGCCACCGGGAACGCGTCGCCCCGGCCGGCGAACTCCTTGCCCTCCACCCAGTTGTTCCTGCGGATGGTGTTGCCGCGGATGATCGCGTTGTAGCTGGCCTCGTAGATGATCGCGGCGCTGTCGTTGCCCTCGATCAGGTTGCCCTCGATCAGGAAGTCGTTGTTGTTGATGTCGCCCCACAGGCCGGGGCCCCGGTTGTCGTGCACCCAGTTGTCCCGCACGTCCGCGCCGTCGACCGCCCAGAACTTCACCCCGCCGGTGCAGCCGCAGCCGGGCATCTGCCGTTCCCAGTCGCCGGTGTTGTTGCCGACGATCTCGTTGCCCTCCACGATCAGGTCGGTGATCGTGTTGCCCTCGCTGTAGGCGTTGATGCCGTACTGGCCGTTCTCCCGCAGGCAGTTGCCGCGGATCCGCTGGCGGGCGCCGGCCATCATGGCCGCGCCCTCGTTGCGCTGGATGGTGTTGTGCTCGATCACCCAGTCCTCACCGGAGTCGTGGTTGACCACGCCCTGGTTGTGCGGTGCGGCGAAACCCTGGATGGTCAGGTACTTGACGGTCACCTCGCGCGCGGGCTGGGTGAAGGCGAACAGGTTCTTGCCCTGGCCGTCGAGCACCGCGCCGGGCGCGCCGAGATAGGTGTTGCCGTCCTTGGGAATGACCTGCCCGTACAGGTCGGTGGTCAGCGTGTGCCGGCCGGGGGCGAGCCAGAACGTGGTGCCCGGCGGGTTGGACATGGTCAGCTCGGACAGGCTGCCGTCGAGCGCGGGGTCGACGGCCACCGCGCCCGCCGGGGCCTGCTGTGGGCCGGGCTCGAGGTGGTCGCAGACCGCGGGCACCGCGCCTGCCGGGCCGTCGCCCGCCTCCGTCCTCGGCGGCACCGGGGTGGGCGAACAGGCTGACAGCAACAGGGAAAGCGCGCCGAGTAGCCCGACGACGCCTACCCCTGGGCGAGTGTCCACAGTAGATCCTCCGGCTAACGGTCGAAGCACAGCAGGGTGGTGAGCACCGCGTCGCCGCGCACCGTGCCCGAACCGAGGAGGGTCGTCGCCGGCACGCGGATGCCGAAACCCGGTGAGTACCAGCCGAGGGGCGGGTCCTCCGCGCCGCGGTGCGCGTGCCAGGTGAACTCCGGTGGCAGGGTGAGGGTCGCGCCGTTGCCGCGTGCCCAGGTGAGCCTGGCGGTCGCGCCGTCGAGCCGCGCGGTGACCGCCGGGCCGAGGTGGAAGGCTAGTTTGGCCGGGGTGCTGTCCTGGCCCCGGATCTCGTCGACCACGCGCAGCGTCGGCCCGGTCAGCGCCACCGTGCGGCGGTGGATCGCCGGCGCGTACCCGTCGTGCTCGGCGCTCCAGCGGTCGGGGTCGGCGGCGAGCACGGTCGTGCGCGCGTGTTTGGTCCACAGGAACGGGCCGCCGGAGACCGACTGGTCCCGGCCGGCCAGTTCGACGGTGTTGTGCCCGAGCGTGGAGCGGAAGTAGCCGCGCCACGCCGGTTCGCCGTGATAGCAGTAGGTGCCGGGGTCGGCGAGGATGTCCACGCCGTCGTGGCGGACCTCCACCGACAGCGCGTCGGCGTGCGCGTGCGCGGCGATGGACAGGAACCCGTGCGGCCCGCCGTCGCAGCGGCACCAGATCTCGCCGTGTTCGGTCCGCGAGCGCAGCACGGTCAGCCCGGCGTCGGCGAAGTGCGCCGGCCGCCTGGCCGGCCGCGCCGAGGTGGCCGGCACGCCCTTGCCGAGAGCGGCCAGCAGCGGGGTGCGCACGTCGGTGCCGGCGACCGCCGGCCACCAGTCCCGCCGGCCGAACAGCGCCGCACCGGTGGCCAGCAGCGACCCCCAGCGGTCGGTGCCCGCGCCGTCGAGCACCAGCCCGTTCCCGTCGTCGGCGTCGCCCTGCCGGGGCGGGCGTAGCCGGGTGTCGACGACCGCGGCGAGCGCGTCGCACATCCTGGTCAGTACCAGCCAGATGGTGTCCGGCACGGTGACGCCGGCCGCGTGCGCCTCCAGTGCCGCGGCCAGGCCGAGTTCCAGCACCAGCCCGTGGTACTCCGAGGCCAGCTCCCGGTTGAGGCCGGAGCCGAAGGTGTTGCGCCGCAACTGTTCGTCGAGGACGCGCAGCGCGGCCGCGCCCCAGCCGGCCGACTCGGGGAACCACGGCATCGCCGCCGAGGCTGCCAGCTGTCCGGCGGCCTCGGCGATCACGTGGTTGTTGGCCGACGAGCCCCGGCTGCCGAACGCGGCCAGCCACCGCTGGTGGTAGCGGATCTGGTGCAGGGCAACGGGGTTGTCCTCGAACAGCGCGGCGGCGCCCGGCCAGCCGTCGAGCAGCCTGCGGACCCAGACCCAGGACAGCAGCCGGATACCCAGCTCGATGCCGCTGACCCAGTGCACTCCGCGCAGCGGCGGGTTGGCTGCCCACCAGGAGGTGAGCTGGTCGCCGACCCTGGTGGCGTAGCGGTCATCGCCGGTCAGCGCGTAGGCGGCGGCGAGCACGGTGAGGTGCTGGTGGCGCGACGGTTCCCAGAGCTGCTTGATGTCGCCGACGGTGTCCTCGCTGCGGTAGGCGATGTCGAAGGCGTAGGCGTCGGTGGGCGCGCGGCGGCCGGTCTTCGGGTCGTAGGACCAGTCCGGGGCCACCAGATCGGTGCGCGGCACGCCGAAGTACTCCGCCCGGCCGGCGAGCAGCTCGTCGGCCGTCGCGGTCAGTCTGGCCACCGCGTCGGCCGGGATCGCCGCCAGCACACCGGGTTCGGGCACCGGGCCGACCGGCCGCCGGTCCAGCCAGGTGCGGCTGACCGGCTCGGTGAGCACCGCCCGCCAGCGCCGCTTGCGCAGCACGTCGCCCGCCCGGCCTACAACCTCCGCCGGCGCCATCCGCGACAGCCGGCGCACGTACCACAGTGTTGAATGGTCGCTCCCGCTCATCCGCTAGACCCCGTCTTCCCTCGTCACGTGCTCGGCGCTGGCGCGCCTGTGCGCGCTCCTCAGTCCAGACGGGGCCCGCTCCTGAGCTCCCGCTCCTGACATCCCCAGCCGAACCGTTGTCCCCGCACCGAGGCTGGTCTCCGCCGCGAGTGTGGCCAGCGTGGTGGTCGCCAGCGAGTCGACGGTCACCGGCATCGGGCCGCCGGTGGTCACGGCGGCGAGGAACGCGTCCAGCTCGGCGCGCTGGCCCTTGTCCCGGCCACGCGGCAGCCGCGGCGTCGCCCAGCGTTTCCTTGCCGGCGAGGAGAAGTGCACCGACGCGCGCACGAAGTCGTCCAGCCGCAACACCTTCCGGTCGGCGACCAGGTCGATGGTCTCCTTCGGGAAGCCGGGCGCGCCGGTGGTGAGGTAGGAGATCGTGGCCGTCGAGCCGTCCGGATAGCGCAGCAGCACCTGCAGGTCGGCGCCGTTCGGCGTCGCGCACGCGAAGACCGACGTCGGGTCGGCCTCCAGCAGCCAGCTCACCGTGTCCACGAAGTGCCCGCCCTCGCCGGCGAACCGGGTGCCCTCGGCGTCGGCCCGGTTGTACCAGGAGCCGTGGTCCAGGGTGCCGGCGTTGACCAGGTAGCGCACCGACGCCGGTCCGACCCGGGTGCCGAACTGGGTCCGCGCCTCGCGCAGCATCGGCGCGAACCGGCGGTTGAAGCCGACCTGCAGCCGGTCGTTGCCCGACTCGGTGACCGCCGCCAGCACCGTCGCCAGCTCCACTTCGGATAGTGCGAGCGGCTTCTCGACGAACACCGCCTTGCCCGCCCGCAGCGCCCGCGCGGTCAGCTCCGCGTGCGAGCTGTGCCTGGTCACCACGAACACCGCGTCGATGTCGTCGTCGGCGAGCACGTCGTCCAGGTCGGTGGACGCGGCCGCGAAGCCGAACTTGCGCCGTGCGTTCGCGCCGGACAGCGCCGAGGTGGTGACCACGTGCCGCAGCGCGACGTCCGCGCGCTCGGTCAGGTGCGGCAGCAGCATCGAGGAGGCGTAGTTGCCGGCGCCGACGAACCCGACGCGCACCGTGCCGACCCGGCGCTGCCACCCCGTGCGCCGGACGGAGCCGTTGGTGGCCGGCACCACCAGCGTCGGCGGTGCCGGCGCCGGCGCCGGTTCGGTGCCGGCGTACCGGAACAGCACCGCGACCGCCTTGCGCTCACCGGAGTCGAGCGCCTGGTAGGTGTCCTCGGCGTCGGCGAACTCGGCGACGTGCGAGATCAGCGGCTCCAGGTCGAGCTGGTCGCGGGCCGCGAGGTCCAGGAAACACGCCAGGTTGCGCCGCTCGGTCCAGCGCACGTAGCCGATCGGGTAGTCGTGGCCGTCCAGCTCGTAGGACGGGTCGTACCGGCCCGGCCCGTAGGAACGGGAGAACCGGACGTCCAACTCCTTCTCGTAGTAGGCGTTCCACGGCAGGTTCAGCGAGCACTTGCCGATGTCCACCACGGTCGCCCGGTCCCGGGCCAGCTTCGCCGCCAGCTCGACCGGCCCGTTGGAGCCGCCGCCGGCCGCCAGGTACACCTGGTCGACGCCGTGCCCGTCGGTCAGCTCGCCGATCGCGGCATCCACCACCCCGGAGTCCGGGTGCCCGCACGCCAGCGCGCCCATCCGTTGCGCCAGCTCGCATCGGGACGGGTCCGGGTCGACGCCGACCACCCGCACCCCGGACGCGCCGAGCAGTTGCACCACCAGCTGGCCGATCAGCCCGAGGCCGATCACCAGCGCGGTGTCCCCCAACCGCGGCTCACCCCGGCGAACCCCTTGCAGGGCAATGGTGCCGACCGTGCCGAAGGCCGCGTGCCGGGGATCGAGGCCGGCCGGCACCGGGGCGTAGAGGTTCTTGGGCACCCAGTTCAGCTCGGCGTGCAGCGCGTGCTCGTTGCCCGCGCAGGCAACCAGGTCGCCGACCGCGACGTCGTCGATGCCGGCGCCGACCGCCTCGACCACCCCGGCCAGCGAGTAGCCGAGCGGGGTGTAGGAGTCGAGCTTGCTGGTCACCTTGCGGTAGGTGGCCGCCAGCCCGTTGGTCGCCACGCTCGCGACGACCTTCGCCACCTGGTCCGGCCGGGCCTTCGCCTTGCCCAGCAACGACTTGCTCGCCTCGGACACCTTCATCAGCTCGGTGCCGGTGGAGATCAGCGAGTACGCGGTGCGCACCAGCACCCCGCCCGGCTTGCTCGCCGGCTCCGGCACGTCCAGCAGCGCGAGCTCGCCGCTGCGATAGTTCTGCACAACCTGCTTCACGGGATTCCCCTGTATCTATGCGGAAAACGTGCCGGTCTGCGCGGTGGCGCCCCGGTACCAGTGCTCCAACGTCAGTACGTGCCACAGGTGTTTGGCCCGGTCCTGCTGCCCGGTGGCGTCCTGCTTGACCAGTCGCCGCAACGCCTCCCGGCGCAGCAACCCGTCGCGCACCAACAGCCCGTCGTTGACCACCTCGTCCACCAGCGGCGCCAGATCACGGCTCATCCAGGCCCGCAGCGGCGCGCTGAACAGCCCCTTGGGCCGGTAGACGACCTCCTTGGGCAGCACCGAGAGCGCGGCCTTCTTCAACGCCGCCTTGCCCTGCCGGCCGGCGATCTTCTCCTTGCCGGACAACGCGAACGCGGCGCGCACCACCTCGACGTCGACGAACGGCACTCGCACCTCGGTGGACGCGGCCATGCTCGACCGGTCGGTGTAGGCGAGGTTGAGCCCTGGCAGGAACATCCTGGCGTCGGCAAGGCACATCCGGTTCACGTGGTCGGTCAACGCGTTGTCGTGGTAGGTGTCCGCGTGCTCGGCCAGCACGTCGTCCACTGTGGACGCAAGATCGGGGTGGACGAGGTCGAGCAGCTCGGCCCGGTCGTACATGGTGTAGCTGCGGCGGAACGCGGTCTCCTCCGGCATCCCGGCGAAGCTCAGGAACCGCTTGGCGAAGCGCACCGACCGGTACCCGCGCCGGGCGGTGGCCACCGGCAGCCGGTCGACGACCGTCTCGATCGGCCGCCGCAGCACCCCGGGCACCTGCTGGTAGCGCAACGCCAGCAGGTTGGCCAGATGCTTGCGGTAGCCGGCGAACAGCTCGTCGGCGCCCATCCCGGACAGCATCACCTTCACCCCGGCCTCGCGGGCCGCGGTGCAGATCAGGTACGTGTTGATCGCCGCCGGGTCGCCGATCGGCTCGTCCAGGTGGTAGGTCAGCTTCGGCAGCAGGTCCAGCACGTCCGGCGCGATCTCGATCTCGTGCAGGTCGACGCCGAACCTGGCGGCCACCTGCCTGGCGTAGCGCAGGTCGTCCGGCATTGCCTCGAACCGGGTGTCCTCGGCGCGGAAACCGATGGTGTACGCGGAGATCCCCGGCCGCAGCCGCGCGGCCAGGCCGGTCAGGTAGCTGGAGTCCAGGCCGCCGGACAGGAACGTGGCGACCGGCACGTCGGCGAGCAGGTGCGCCCTGGTCGAGTCCGCGATGACCTGTTCGAGGTCGGGCGTCGGCTCGTGCGCGGCCTGCTCGGCGACGTCCTTGATGGACCAGTACACGCCCCGGTCGGTCTGCCCGTCCGGCCGGATCCGCAGCCAGCTGCCCGGCGGCAGCTTCTCCGCCTCCCGGTAGGCACACCGCCGGTCGGGCACCCAGTAGTACAGCAGCGAGGCCACCATGGCCCCCTCGTCCACCGCGAGCGTGTCGCCAAGCTCGGCGGCCAGCGCCTTGAGCTCGGAGGAGAACACCAGCCCCCGGTCGCGGCGCACCAGGAACAGCGGCTTGATGCCGAGCTGGTCGCGAACCAGGGTCAGCTCGCCGGTGCGCTCGTCGAACACGCCGAAGGCGAACATGCCGCGCAGGCGGGGCAGACACTCGACGCCCCAGCGCCGCCAGGCCGCCAGCAGCACCTCGGTGTCGCTGGTGCCCCGGAAGCGCACCCCGGCCGCGGCCAGCTCGGCGCGCAGTTCCGGGGCGTTGTACAGCTCGCCGTTGTAGGTCAGCGCGAGCCCGTCGGCGACCATCGGCTGTGCCCCGGTCGCCGACAGGTCGATGATCGACAACCTGCGGTGTCCTAAGTGGACTTCGCCGGTGCCGGCGCGGTGCCGGTAGCGGCCGGCGCCGTCCGGGCCGCGGTGGGCGAGGGTCTTGGTCAGCCGGTCGGTCAACGGACCGCCGTCCGGCCACAGATAGGTGCCCGCGATGCCGCACATGGGGTTGCCTCTCAGCCCTTGGTCTCGGTGAGCTTGCGCAGATGTGGCTGGACCGCCGGCCGGGCGCCGTTGGTGCCGGTGGCCGCCACGCCAGCCGTGGCGCGGCCGCGGCCGCGCAGCGCGGTGTGCAGGCCGTCCCAGAGGGTGCCGTCGGTCCGGTCGCGCGGGTCCGGGTCGACCAGGACCACGCCGACGATCGGGATCCGCGCGTCGGCGAGCTGGCGGGCCACCGTGTGCAGCCATTCGGTGTTCGCGAACCCGGCCCGCACCACCAGCACGGTCTCCGCGCCGAGGTGGGCCAGGTCGGTCCAGGCCGTGCCGGGGGTGACCGAGCCGAGGCCGATCCGCACCCCGTCGGGCCTGCCGGGGTCGGGGTCGTTCGTGCCGACGACGCGTACCGAGGGGGTGCGGGACTCCACCCGGCCCGGCGGATCGGTCACCACCAGCACCGCCCGGTCGGTGGCCATGGCGGCGGCCACGTCGAGGGTGAGCGCCGAGGCCAGCCGGGGAGCGCCCAGCTCCAGCACGGACACCGGCCAGGAGCCTGCGCGCATCAGGCGCACCAGCGTGCCGGCCACCCGCCCGCGCTCCCTGGTCGCGCGCCGGCCGCGCCACAGCCGTGACGGGCCGCGCCGGGGCGATGGCAGCTGGGCGATCACCGACGCGCCGAGGTGGGCGGCGATGTCCCGGCGCAGCACCGGCTTGTCCCGGACCACTCCGGTGACGACGGCCAGCGCGAGGCCGGCGACCAGCCCGAGCACGAAGCCGAGCGCGCCGTTGGTCGCGCCCGCCATGACCACCGGCACCGGCACCGGCTGGGGCGTGTCCACGATCAGCGTGCCGTCGGCCACCCTCGGCGCGCCGATCGCCGCCTCCTCGGCCTGCTGGCTGAGGTCGGAGACCCGGGAGGTCAGCTCGGCCCGGCGGGCGTAGAGCGTGTCCAGCCCGGCCGCGTCTGGCTGCGCCGCGCCTTCCTCGGTGCCTTCTTCGGCGTCCTCGTCGGCGTTCTCGCTCCGCGCCTCCAGCCGGGTGATCTCGGCGTTGGTGGCGGCCAGGTCGGCCTGGATCTGGTCGCGCTGGTTGAGCAGCGCCTTGGCCTCGGCCTGCGCGGCGGACCTGCTGCGGCCGACGTGGTCGGCGATGAACGCCTTGGCCAGCGCCTCGGCTCGGCGCAGCGCCTCGGTCGGAGTGGCCCCCTCGACGCTGATCTCCAGCACGTTGTTGGTGACCCCGGTGACCGTGTACTCCTCGAGGAAGTCCTCCGGCCGCTGGCCGGAGCCGAGTTCGGTCAGCGCGGCCGAGGCGATCCTGGTGGTGGCCACCAACGCGGCGTCGGTGCGGATGAGGCTGCCGGTGTCGGATGGCTGGTCCTGCTCGTGGGTCACCAGGATCCTGGTCACCGCGGTCGGCGGGGCGGGCAGCAGCACCGCCACCAGCACGCCGCCGATCAGCCCGAGCAGCGCGCAGGCCAGCCACAGCCGCCGGCCGCGACGGATCGCGACGAACAGCCGGCCGAGGTCGAGCAGTGGTTGCTGGGTGGTCATGGCGTGCCAGCCGTCACCGCGTCGGCCGGCACCGAGTCGGCCGGCACCGCGGCCGGCGGGCCTGCCCGCGACGGCCCGGCCCGGTTGGCCACCACGGCCCCGAGCACGGCCTGGCCGGCGTCCGCGCACGCCTGTGCGATGCCGACCAGCTCCCAGGCCGTCCGGGTGCCGGCGGTGAGCACCATCAGCACCCCCGCCTCGGCTCCGGTCCGGTCGGGCACGACCGGATGCGCCGCCGACACCTCGGCCACCCGCACCCGGCCGCCGCCAGAGGTGTCCGCGAGCCGGGCCGCCGCGCGCGCGGCCGGCGGGTCGTCGTCGGCGACCACGGTGAGCAGCCCGTCGGGCGTCCGCTCGGCCAGCCGGGCGAGCACCCTGCGGTAACGGACCTCCAGGCTGTGGTCGTCGCCGGCGGGCAGCGGTTCGGGCGCGTGCCATTCCGGCGCGCCGCGCGCGACGAGACCCAGCAGCCGGCGCAGCCGCCCGGCGGCCGGCTGGTCGTCCGGCTCGACCGGCACGTCCACCGAGCCGAGGACGGTCGTGCCGAGCGCGGCGGCGATCTGGGACTCCGCGCGCAGCCGCTTGTCCACCCGGGTGGACAGCAGGTGGCCGAACAGGCCGAGCACCAGGAACAGCAGCGCGCCACCGCAGGCGAGGTGGAGCATCGTCGGCGCCGCCGGCCCGGTCGGCCGCTGCGCCGAGCCCATCACGACCATCTTCGCCTGGCCGGTCACCGCGTCCAGCTCGTCCAGCTTGGTCACCGCCTGGGCGAGCGAGGTCCGCAGCGACTCCAGCCCGGTGCGCACCCCGACGCTGTCGATCGTGCCGCCCTGGCCGGTGGAGTCGTGCAGCTCGGAGATCCGCTGCATGGTCAGGTTCACCTGCTCGCGCAGGGCCTGCTGCTGCTCCTGGGAGACCCGCGCGGCGGCGTCCTCGGTGTCGCCGAGCAGCTGGGTGGAGAACGCGACGTACTCCTGGGCCACCCGGTCGGCGAGCGCCTGGGCCCGCTCCGGGCTGTCGGCGACCACGGTGACCTCGATGATGTTGCCGTCGGCGACCGCCGCCTCGACCGCCTTGGCCAGCTCGCTGCCCGGCACCCCCCAGCCGAGGGTGGCCGCCGCCCGGTCCAGCACCACCGAGCTGGCCGCCACCTGCGCCTCGGTGCGCAGCTCGTCGGTTTCCCGAGGTCCCTGGAGCAGCACGCTGACCGAGGTCTGGTAGCCGGGGGACAGCAGCGGCGAGACCGCCGCGCCGAGGACGGCCCCGGCCAACGCGAACCCGACGAGCAGCCGCCACCGCCGGCGCACCACCCGCCCGACCAGCGACAGCCCGACCGTCTCCGTCGTCCCCTGCTCCATGGTCACCGGATGGCCTCCGCGTACGCGGCGAGCAGCGCGGTGCTGGAGTTGGCCCAGGACAACGGTCCCTCGACCCGCGCCTGGCCCAGCTCGCCCATCCGGGCGCGTTCGGCCGGGTCGTCGAGCAGGGTCGCGGTCAGCTTCGCGAACTCGGAAACGTCGTTGGCCCGCGCGTACACCGCCGCGTCCCCGGCGGAGACCCTGGCCTCGCGCAGGTCGAAGGACACGATCGGCTTGCCCATCGCCATGTACTCCATGACCTTGTTCATGGTCGACACGTCGTTGAGCGGGTTGCGCGGGTCGGGCGAGAGGCACACGTCGGCGGTCGACAGGTAGCGCACCAGGTCCTCGTCGGGGATCCGCCCGGTGAACTCCACCTGCTCGCCGAGCCCGAGCCGGACCGCGAGCTCGCGCATCTGGTCGAAGGTGTCGCCGGCACCGACGAACACCGCGTGCCAGTCGGTGCGGCCCTGCTCGTCACGCAGCGCGGCGAGCGCCCGCAGCGCGTAGTCAACGCCGTCCTGCGGGCCCATCACCCCCAGGTAACAGAGCAGGTGTCGCCTGCCCCGCCTGAGCTCCGGCTCGGCCGGCACCCGCCGGAACCGCTCGACCGCCGGCGCGCTGCGCACCACGAACACCTTGTCGGCGGTCAGTCCGCCGCGGGTCAGCGCGGCCCGCCGGTAGCTCTCGTTGGTCGAGATCACCACGTCGGCCGCCCGGTAGGTGGCCCGCTCCAGCCGGCAGACCGCCCGGTAGAGCAGGTCCTCGCCGCGGTCGAAGCGCGACAGGTACAGCTCCGGGACCAGGTCGTGCTGGTCGAACACGAACCGCGTGCCGTGCCGGCGCAGCATCCTGGCCACCAGGAACAGCAGGTCCGGTGGGTTGCAGGCGTGCACGACGTCGATCCGGCCCTCCTTGGCGATCCGGCGCGTCAGCCGGGCGGTGTGCCACAGCGCCGAGCCGTACTCCTTGAGGTAGCCGGCCGGCCCGTCGGTCGCCGCGCGCAGCGGGTACCGGTGGATGCGCACGCCGGCCAGCTCGACGTAGGGCTCGGTGTCCCGCTTGCTCCCCTGTGGACAGATGACGTGCACCTGCCACCCGGCGTCGCGCAGGGTGGTGGCCTCCTGCCACACCCTGCGGTCGAACGGCACGGACAGGTTCTCCACGAGGATCAGCGCTCTACCAGGCAAGGCCCACATACCCCGGTTCGGCCCGGCGCGCCCGCGCGTCGGGAAGGCGGACGAGATCGACGATCGTCTGCGGACCGCCGTGCGGCAGCTTGGCCAGCACCGCCGGATCCGTGCAGCCGACCAGGATCACCTCGGCGTGCTCGAGCACCTCGTCGACCGAGCCGAGCAGCAGCTGGCCGAGGTGGGGCAGCCGGGCCTCGATGAACTCCCGGTTGGCGCCGAGCAGCCGCGACAGGCTCACGTTGGCGTCGTGGATGCGTAAGTCGTAGCCCTTGCCGAGCAGCCGCTCGGCCAGCTCGACCAGCGGGCTCTCCCGCAGGTCGTCGGTGCCCGGCTTGAACGACAGGCCGAACAGCCCGACCCGGCGCTTGCCGGTGCGCGCCACCAGGTCGAAGGCCCGCCGTAGGTGCTCCTCGTTGGAGGGCAGCACGTGCGACAGGATCGGCACCGCCACGTCCGCGCGGTGCGCGGCGTGCACCAGGCCGCGCAGGTCCTTTGGCAGGCACGAGCCGCCGAAGGCGAACCCGGGGCGCAGGTAGGCGGGGCTGACGTTGAGCTTGCGGTCGGCGAGGAAGACGTCCATCACCGCGTGCGAGTCCAGGCCGAGCGCGGCGCAGACCGCGCCGAGCTCGTTGGCGAAGCCGACTTTCAGCGCGTGGAAGGAGTTGTCCGCGTACTTGGTGATCTCCGCGACCGGGATCGGCACCCGGAACACCTCGCCCGGCAGACCGTCGTAGAGCGCGGCCACCGCGTCTCCACTGGCCGCGTCCAACTCGCCGACGACGGTCTTGGGCGGGGAGAAGAAGTCCCGCACGCTGCTGCCCTCGCGCAGGAACTCCGGATTGACCGCGACGCCGAAGTCGACGCCCGCGGTGAGTCCGGAGGACTTCTCCAGGATCGGCACCAGCAGGTCAAGGCAGGTGCCGGGCAGCATGGTGCTGCGGAACACGACGGTGTGCCTGGTCGGTCGCGCCCCGGCGGGCGTGGCCGCCAGCGCCTCGCCGAGCTGTTCGGCCACCCGTTCCAGATAGGTCGTGGACAGGCTGCCGTTGGGCGCAGACGGGGTGCCGACACACACCAGCGACACGTCGGTCGCGGCCACCGTCGCGGCCACGTCGGTGGTCGCGCGCAGGGCGCCGGCGGCCACCACGTCCGCGGTCAGCTCCCCGATCCGCTCCTCGACGACGGGCGCCTGCCCCCGGTTGACCAGCTCGACCTTCGTCGGGTTCACGTCCACCCCGACCACCTGGTTTCCGCGTGCGGCAAGGCAGGCGGCGGACACGCAACCGACGTAGCCCAGGCCGAAGACGCCGATTCGCATGCCGGTCATCTGACGTCTCCCGCCGGTTCGCGGGCAGCACAAAACAAGCGTGACATAACCACGCGTTTCCTCTCGGACTTGTGCTCCGGTCCCCGATTCCGGAGATTGGGTGCGGGCCTCCTGCGCACCTGACTCCGTGAAGTAGGTCGGCCGATCGCGGCCGGCTGTTACCGGGAGTGGCGAGAATTGCCGTGGTAGGCCCCTGTAGGTTCCGATGGGGATGCTCGTTGGCACGAAGGGGAGTGGCCGTGTTCGTACGACGGATCGCGGTGGTCGGGACGGGTTATGTGGGTCTCACCACCGGCGCGTGCCTGGCCTCACTTGGCCACCAGGTCGTCTGCGCCGACGTCGACGCCGACAAGGTGAAGCGGCTGTGCGCGGGTGAGGTGGACATCCTGGAGCCCGGTCTGGCCGAGCTGGTGGCCGAAGGGCTGGCCGCCGGCAGACTGTCGTTCGTGCTCGGCGCGCCGGCCGCGGTCGAGGGCTGCGAGGTGGTGTTCCTCTGCGTGCCGACCCCGATGGGCGTCGGCGGAGTGGCCGATCTCTCCATCGTCGAGTCGGTGCTCGAGGAGGTCGGCGGGCTGCTGCCGCCGGGGTCGGTGGTGGTGAACAAGTCGACCGTGCCGGTCGGCAGCGCCCAGCGCACCTCGGAGCTGATCGATCGGGACGACGTCGCGGTCGTGTCGAACCCGGAGTTCCTGCGCGAGGGCTCCGCGGTGCACGACTTCCTGAACCCGGACCGGATCGTCGTCGGCTGTGACCAGCAGGACGCCGCCGAGCGGGTGGCCGCCCTCTACTCCCGCCTCGGCGCGCCGACCGTGCTGACCGACGCGGCGAGCGCGGAGCTGGTGAAGTACGCGGCCAACTGCTTCCTCGCGATGAAGCTGTCCTACGTCAACGCGATCGCCGAGCTGTGCGACCGTCTCGGCGCGGACGTCTCCGACGTCACCGAGGGCATGGGCTTCGACAAGCGCATCGGGCAGGCGTTCCTGCAGCCCGGCCCCGGCTGGGGCGGCTCCTGCCTGCCCAAGGACACCTCGGCCATGCTGCAGTTGGCCGACGCGGCCGACTTCGAGTTCCGGCTCATCCGGGCCACCATCGACACCAACAACCGGCAGCGCCAGCGGATGGTGGAGAAGGTGCGCCTGGCGGTCACCGGCAAGCGCGGCGGCTCGCTGTCCAAGGTCCGGCTGGCCGTGCTCGGCCTGACGTTCAAGGCCGGCACCGACGACCTGCGCGACTCACCGGCGCTCGCGGTGGCCGCGCTGCTGCGGCAGGCGGGCGCGAAGCTGGTCGGCTACGACCCGGCGCTGCGCTCCGGGGACACCAGGGCCGACCTCGACGGCGTCACCGTGGTCGACGACCCGTACCAGGCAGCGGAGGGCGTCGAGGCGATCGTGGTGCTCACCGAGTGGCCGGAGTTCCGGACGCTGGACTGGTCCAAGCTCGCCGGCGTGGTTGCCCGGCCGGTCGTGGTCGACACCCGCAACCTGCTCGACCCGGACGTCGTGCGCCGCGCCGGGTTCGAGTGGGAGGGCCTCGGCCGCCGTTAGCAACTGCCCTGAATGCCCCATTCGGGACGTTGAGCGTCGCCAATGCCTCATTCAGGGCATCGCAGCTGGGGCCGCGCGGGGGGAAGGGGCTAGGCCTTTTTGAAGTCGATTACGGCTAGGGCCTGGTCGTCGTGCGGTTTCGGGCGGGGCCACCTGGCGCCGTCCGGATCGCCTTCCTCGGCCGCGCGGACCAGGTCGAGCATGGCCTGGGCGCCGCCGGCGAGGACCAGGTCGACCGCGGTCGACCAGTCCAGGAGGTGGTAGTCGTCGACGCCGCAGGACACGCCGTCGCTGGCCAGCAGCACCTGCCGGACCTCGGCGCGCGGCCAGCTGGCGCGCACCGCGTGGTAGGCGGCGTCCGGGTCGGCCTCGGCGATCCAGTAGCCGCCATCGACGTTGCGTAACCGGTCGACGTGCGTCGCCGAGGTGCGCAGCGCGGCGACGTGCGCGTCGCCGTAGCCGCCGCCGTCGCGCAACCGGGCGCGGTAGCCGGGGCCGGTGCGCGGCAGGGACGCGAGCCGGTCGTCGGCCAGCAACCGCGGGCCGTCGTCGGTGACCGCGACGACCGGGCTGTCGCCGAGCACCAGGGCATCGACCGTCTCGTCGTTCCAGCGCACCAGCGCGACCGTGCTCGCCGGGGCCTGCCCTGGCTCCAGGCCGTGTTCCCTGGCCAGCGCCTGGATCGCGGCGGCCAGCAGGTCGGCGAGCTCCATCGTGGGGTAGCCGGTCAGCCTGCCGGCGAGGTGGCCGGCCAGGTGGCTGGCGTACCAGCCGCCGCTCCTGCGGCCGGGCAGCAGGGTCGTGGCCCCGTCCAGCAACGCCACCGCGTTCGGCAGTACGACGACGACGTCCTCGCTCGGCCTCGGCTGCCCGTCCAGGCCGACACCGGGCCGTTCGGCCACGTCGATTTCCATGATCGGGATGCTACGCGTCAACGTGGGTTGACATGACCGTTCTGTCAACGTAGGTTGACGTCATGAACGAGGCGGCACAGCTGGCCACCGCGGCGGGCGACCGGGACCCACGGGTCGGCCTGCGGGCGGTGGCCGCGCTGCGCAGGTTGCTGGAACGGCTCGAGGCCGTCCAGGTGCGCAGCGCGCGAGCCAACGGCTGGTCCTGGCAGGAGATCGCCACCGAACTGGGCGTCAGCCGGCAGGCGGTACACAAGAAGCACGGAAAGGCGTGATCATGTTCGAACGATTCACCAAGGTGGCCAAGCGACTCGTGCTCGACGCGGTCACCGAGGCCGAGCACGCGCGGGCGGACACCATCACCGCCGAGCACCTCATGTTGGCGCTGTTGCGCGATGGCACCCGCTCCGGGCCGCTGCTCGCCGACGCCGGCCTCACCCGCGAGGCCATCCGCGCCGAGTTCGCCAGCGCCAACCGCCGCGCTGGCCTGACCGAGTCGGAGGCCAAGGCCCTCGGCGACCTCGGCATCGACCTGACCGCCATCGTCGACCGCGTGGAGGCCACCCACGGCAAGAACGCCCTGGCCCCCACCCCACGCCCCCGGCGCCTCCTGCTGAACCACATCCCCTTCTCGCCAGAAGCCAAGTCCGTCCTGAACAACTCCCTCGCCCAGGCCCGCGAACACGGCGCCCGCCACATCGCCGACGAGCACTTCCTGCTGGCCATGGCCGCCGCCAACACCCGCCTACCCGCCACCATCCTCGCCGCCCATGGCCTACCCCACGCCACCATCAAAACCCGCCTGGCCAAAGCCAGCTAACCCCGCGAGTCCAACGCTCCCGACACGCGAGTTCAACGCTCCCGCACGGCCACGCGCCGCCAGGTCACGTACGGCAGGAACGCCTGCGTCAGCGGCCCGATGCACAGCGCGTACACCACCGTGCCGACGCCGACCGTGCCGCCGAGCAGCCAGCCGGTGGCCAGCACGGTCAGCTCGATCCCCGTCCGCATCACCCGGATCGAGATCCCGGTCCGCGCCGCGAGCCCGGTCATCAGGCCGTCGCGCGGGCCGGGGCCGAGGCGCACGCCGAGGTAGGTCGCGGTGGCCAGCCCGTTGAGCAGCACGCCGCCGAGCAGCATCGCGATCCTGGCCGCCATCGCCGACGGCGGCTCGACCACGGCGAGCGTCAGGTCGACCGCGACCGCGATCAGCACGATGTTCGCCACCGTGCCGATCCCCGGCCGCTGCCGCAGCGGGATCCAGCACAGCAGCACCAGCGCGCCGACGATGCCGGTCACCGTGCCGAAGGTCAGCCCGGTCCGCTCCGCGATCGCGTCGTGCAGCACGTCCCACGGGTCGAGGCCGAGCGTGCCGCGCACCATCAGCCCCATGCTCGCGCCGTAGAGCGCCAGCCCACCGGCGAGTTGGGCCAACCGGCGCACCGGGCTGGCCCGTACCGAGACCGGTTGTAAGTCCACTTGTGTCACAACACCCATCCTGAAGACGTCCACGCTTGGATATCAATGACCAATCTGGAAATATTGGTCACATGAACACGGCTGGTCGGGTCAGCGCCCGACGACTCGCGGAGCTACTCGGCACCTGGCGGCGGCACGGCACCCGGCACGGCGCGGCCGACCTGGCCGCCGGCATCCGGCTGCTCGTGCTGGACGGGCGGCTGCCGGCCGGCACCGGCCTGCCCCCCGAGCGCGAGCTGGCCACCGCGCTCGACATCAGCCGCACCATGGTCGCCGCCGCCCTCGACCGGCTGCGCGCGACCGGACTGGTGGCCAGCCGCCGCGGCGCCGGCTCGTGGACCGCCGTCCCGCGCGGCTCGACCGCCGTCGGCGACCACCCGTCCGCCGCCGACGGGCCACCGGTGATCGACTTCGCCCGCGCGGTGCCCTCGGCGATTCCCGGTATCGCCGAGGCGGCCGAGGCGGTCCTGCCCCGGCTCGCCACCGAGCTGACCGGTCACGGCTACTACGAGCAGGGCCTTCCCGAGCTGCGCGACCGCATCGCCGAGCGGTACACCGACCGTGGCCTGCCGACCTCGCCGGACGAGGTGCTGGTGACCAACGGCGCGCACCACGGGCTGGCGCTGGCGCTGCGCCTGCTGGTCGGGCCGGGCGACCGGGTGCTGATCGAACAGCCGACGTACCCGAACGCGATCGAGGCCGTCCGCGCCGCGCACGCCATCCCGGTGCCGGTCGCGATGACCGACGACGGCTGGGACCCCGACGGGATCGAGGCCACGCTGCGACAGGCCGGCCCCCGCCTGGCGTACCTGATCATCGACTTCCACAACCCGACCGGCCACCAGCTCGACGCCGCCGGCCGCGAGCGGCTGGCCGCCGCGCTGCGCCGGGCGCGCACCCCGGTGGTGATCGACGAGACCCAGGTGGAGCTGGACCTGCGCGCGACGCCCGCCGCGCTGCCACCACTCGGCGCGTTCGCCGGCGACCTGGTGCTGGCCAGCGGATCGGCCGGCAAGTCGCACTGGGGCGGCCTGCGGATCGGCTGGGTACGCGCGTCGGCCGACCTGGTCAACCGGCTGCTGGCCGTGCGCAGAGGGCTCGACCTCGGCTCCCCGGTGTTCGAGCAGCTGGTGCTGGCCGAGCTGCTGGCCGCCGGACCGGAGCCGTTGCGGCAGCGCCGAGCCCTGCTCGCCACGCAGCGGGACACGCTGGTCGGCGCGCTCCGCGAGCACTGCCCGGACTGGACGTTCCGGGTGCCGGACGGCGGGCTGTCGCTGTGGTGCCGGCTGCCGGCGCCGGCGAGCACCCGGATCGCGGCGGTGGCGCAGAACTTCGGGGTACGGGTGGCGCCCGGCTCGTTCTTCGCCCCGACCGGCGGGTTGGAGCGCTGGCTGCGGTTGCCGTACACCCGACCGGGACCGGATCTGCTGGAAGCGGCCCACCGGCTGTCCCTCGCGGCCGCCTCGGTGGCGGAAACCCGGTCTCCCGCCGCGGACAACGGGTTGATTCCGGTCACGTGACTAGCGCGGCAATCGCTATCCACGGTAGAAAGCAGTGCGCTGGATGGCCTAGCCAATTCGGCCATCCAGCGCACTGGTTGCCTCTGGTCTGCTCGGCCGGCACAGCCCCTCGTTGTGCCGACCAGACGAGTTGCCAGAGGGGAGAGCCCCGGCGCCGCGGGGGCATCGCGGCGCCGGGGCCATGCCCCGACCTGACCGGGCGCGGTCGGCAGGTCGGGTGGTTTGTGTTGTGCTGTTCGGCCGATCGGACGTTGACGCACGATGGCCAATTTGTTAGGCCGAATGGAGTACACGCGGCTGCTTTGAGGTAAACCAGTCCTAGCGGAGCTGGTTGGAATCAATCAGGTGACGTCGCTGGTAGGCCGGTTATCCGGCCGTGGATGCCGGTGGACCGGCCACGGCAGGAGAGTTCGGCCGCCGACGGCTCGACCGTGGCCTGCACGGCGAGCACACCGTGCGTACCGCGGGCGCCGCCCGAGGTGTCGTGGACCGTGGTCGCGGTGGTACCGCTACCTGGCAGCGACGCGGGAGCGTTGTCCGGCCGCGGAGACGTGTTGGCGTGCTCGGCGGCGGTCCGGCCGGTGTCACCGGGCGGACTGGACGGGTGGTGGTGCGGCTGCTGCCATCCGGGGCTGGTCGGCGCCGGCCGGCCGGGAGTGTGCTCCGGCTTCGTGGCGGTGACCTCGGCAGTGACCTTGGCGGTGACCGGCGGTGCGCGGGTGGCCGGGGTGTGCGGCTCCACGCGGGCGACGGGCGCTTCGGCGGCGATCGCTGGGGGCGACCAGTCGACCACCGGCAGCAGTTGGGGTAGTTCCGGCATGGTGGCGACCGGCTCGTCCGGCGGCGGGACGAACACGGTCGGCAGGTCGGCGATGGCGGCATCGAGCGTGCTGGCGACGGACTCGGAGAGGGTGTTGACCGTGTCGGCGAGCAGGTCGGCGGACGCGGCCAGCGGGGCGATCAGGCTGGCGGACGGCGACGAGGGGTGACCGGTGTCCGGGTGCTCGCCGACCGAGGGCGTCTCGATCGGCGGCTCGGCTGGCTCCGGAGTGGCGGAGGCGCCACCGGCGAAGATCAACGCCAGTAGCCACCCGGCTCCGGTGAACGCGGCGAGCAGCACGCTACGGCGCAGCATCCGGCGAACCCGGCCGCTGGTTGGCGTCCGCACGCCGTTCACCGCGACCACCACCCGTCCATGCTCCGCCCGTGTTACCGGGTGCCCCTATGACAGTCCACACTATCTAGCACCCCACCGACAATGTGCACCCTAGCCGCGTCGATTCCACCCGGAAAGACCGCAAAAGCGCACCTTATCGGCCGTTTGGGCCAATGTTGATCACATGCCGTGAGCACCGTCGCGCTGCCGGGTAGCTCTTTTTCCCACGCTTTCTTGGATGGCACCGTGGCCGCCCCCTCTACGTCCGACTTCGCGACTCAGAAGGGGGAGCGAGCATGACTACCGAGGGCGACCTGATCGACCGCCTGGTGGCCGGGGACCTGACCGCGTGGCGGGAGCTGGTGTACCGGAACACCGCACTGGTGTGGGTGGTGGCCAGGTCCTACCGCCTGGACCAGGTCGACGCGGCCGACGCGGTGCAGCACACCTGGCTGGCGCTCGCCGAGCATCTCCCCCGGCTGACCACGCCGGAACGGCTGCACGCGTGGCTGGTGACCACCGCGCGCCGGGAGAGCCTGCGTATCCAGGAACGCCGTGCCAGGGAGCGCCCGGCGGCGGAGGTCCGGGAGCTCGTCGGCGAGCATCGGCCGGAGCGGCGCCCCGATCGGGACCCGGTGCTCAGGCTGGCCTTCGCCGCGTTGCCGGACCGCTGCCGGTGTCTGCTCGCGCTGCACGCCAACGCCCCTGACCTGAGCTACGACCAACTGGCCGCCGCGCTGGAGATGCCGCCGGGCAGCGTCGGCCACACGAAGAGCCGCTGCCTGGCACACCTGCGACGGCTGATCGCCGACTATGAGCTCGCCGAACCTGCCTGAGGGCCACCCGCGAGGGTTGGACTCGCGGGTCAGGCGAGTTTGTGGAGGCGTTCGATGGCCAGGTCGAGGACCTCGTCGCGTTTGCAGAAGGCGAAGCGGACGATGTGCTGCCAGCGGTCGGGGTTGTCGGTGAAGACCTGCACCGGGACGGCGGCGACACCGATGCGGCCGGGCAGCTCCCGGCACAGCCGCGCGCCGTCGGTGAAGCCGAGCGGGCGGACGTCGGCGCAGATGAAGTACGTGCCGGCGCTCGGGCGGACGCCGAAGCCCGCGGCGGTCAGGCCGCCGGCGAGCCGGTCGCGTTTGGCCTGGAGGTCCGCGCGCAGGGCGCTCACCCAGGCCGACTCGTGCGCCAGCGCGTGCGCGACGGCCGGCTGGAATGGCGCGCCGCCGACGAAGGTCAGGAACTGCTTGGCCGCCCGCACCGCCGACACCAGCTCCGCCGGCCCGCACGCCCAGCCGATCTTCCAGCCGGTGCAGTTGAACATCTTCCCGGCGCTGGAGATGGTCACCGTCCGCTCGGCCATCCCGGGCAGCGAGCCGAGCGGGACGTGCTCGACCCCGTCGTAGGTCAGCGACTCGTACACCTCGTCGGTCACCGCGATCAGGTCGTGCTCGACACACAGCGCCGCGATGCCGGCCAGCTCGGCGCGGGTGAACACGGTGCCGGTCGGGTTGTGCGGCGAGTTCACCAGGATCGCCCTGGTCCGCGGGCCGATCGTGGCGGCCAGCGCGTCCAGGTCGACCGCGAACCGGCCGTCCGGCGCCTCGACCAGCGACACCACTCGCCTGGTCGCGCCGGCCATGGCCACCGCCGCGGCATAGGAGTCGTAGTACGGCTCGAACAGCACGACCTCGTCGCCCGCCTCGACCAGCGCCAGCATCGCCGCGGCCACCGCCTCGGTCGCGCCGACGGTGACCAGCACCTCGGCGTCGGCGTCGAACGACGTGCCGTACCGGGCGCGCTGCGCCGCGATGGCCGCGCGCAGCTCGGGGCGGCCGGGGCCGGGCGGGTACTGGTTCACCCCGGTCGCGATCGCCTCCCGCGCCGCGGCGAGCATCGAGGGCGGGCCGTCGGTGTCGGGGAAGCCCTGCCCCAGGTTCACCGAACCGGTGCTGGTGGCGAGCGCGGTCATCTCCGCGAAGATCGTCGAGGTGAACGGCTCGAGACGGGGAACCAAGGCTTTCCGGGGCACGGTCATGCAGTCTCACGGACAATGGTCGTGTGCGGCAACTGACGGGTCCCCATCCCAGCGCTCCGATCCCCGGCGAGGCAGAGAAACAACGCGGCCTGCGCAAGATGAAGCTGGTCGCGCTGTCGTTCCTGCTCGGCGCGACGGTGGTGTTCCTCGCCACGGCGTTCTGGCAGTCGGCCGGCGCCCCCGGCTGGGTCGGCTACGTGAAGGCCGCGGCCGAGGCCGGCATGGTCGGCGCGCTCGCCGACTGGTTCGCGGTCACCGCGCTGTTCCGCCATCCGCTGGGGATTCGCATCCCGCACACCGCGATCATCCCGACCCGCAAGGACGCGCTCGGCAACAGCCTCGGTGAGTTCGTCGGCACCAACTTTCTCGCCGAGGACGTCGTGCGCGACCGGTTGCGCCGGATCGGCATCGGCGGGCGCCTCGGCGGGTGGCTGGCCGAGCCGGCCAACGCCGAGCGGGTGACCGCGGAGCTGGCGACCGTGGTCCGCGGCGCGGTCACCGTGCTGCGCGACGAGGACGTGCAGGCCGTGCTGGAGCAGGCGGTGGTGCGCCGGGTGGTCGCGGTGCCGTGGGGGCCGCCGCTGGGCAAGCTGCTGGCCGGGGTGTTCGCCGACGGGTCGCACCACAAGCTCGTTGACCTGATGTGTGACCGCGCCTACGAGTGGGTGAAGAACAACCACAACTCGGTGCTGCGTGTGGTGTCCGACCGCGCGCCGAGCTGGTCGCCCCGGTTCGTCGACTCGATGGTGGCCGACAAGGTCTACGGCGAGGTGCTGTCGTTCGCCTGGCTGGTCAAGACCGACCAGGACCACCCGATGCGGCTCGCGATCGACAAGTTCCTCGCCGAGTTCGCCGTCGACCTGCAGACCGATCCGATCACGATGGAGCGCGCCGAGCAGGTCAAGCACCAGATTCTGGAGCACCGCGAGGTGCAGAACGTGATCGGCTCTGCCTGGTCAACGGCCAAGGGCATGCTGCTCGACGCCGCCGAGGACCCGTCGAGCGAGCTGCGCAAGCGGGTCCGCGAGGGCCTGGCCGCCCTCGGCCGCCGGCTCGCCGGCGACGACGCGCTGCGGGAGAAGGTCGACAGCTGGGTGGAGGGCGCGGCCGCGTACGTGGTGCTCAACTACCGCGACGAGATCACCACGCTGATCACCGACACCGTCGGGCGCTGGGACGCCGAGGAGACCTCGCGCAAGATCGAGCTGCAGGTAGGCCGGGACCTGCAGTTCATCCGGATCAACGGCACGGTGGTCGGCGCGCTGGCCGGCCTGCTGATCTACGCGGTCGCCCAGCTCATCCTCTGACCCGGCCCGGGACCGCCCTGAATGCCTCATTCAGGACGTTGAGCGTCGCCAATGCCTCATTCAGGGCATCGCGGCGGGGCGGGACCGGCGTTCGCGCCAGGTGCGGGCCTTCTCCCGGTTGCCGCAGACCTGCATGGAGCACCAGGTGCGGGAGTGGTTGCGCGAGCGGTCGTAGAACGCCCACCGGCAGTCGTCGGCCGGGCAGATCTTCACCCGGTCCCACCGGCCGAGCACGGCCAGCCGGTTCGCCGCCGCCAGCACCGCGCCGACCACGTCGGGCGCCACCACGGTCGGCAGGCCGTCGACCATCGCCACGGAAACCGTCACGGTCACCGGCGCGGAGACCGGCGCCGCGCCGGCGTCCGGGTCGCCGACCGCCGCGCGCAGGGTCGTGCGCACCGCCCGCGGGGGTACCCCGCCACTTACCAGGCCTCGCTCGGTGAGCCAGCCGTCCCACGCCACGGGGTCGTCCAGCAGGTCGGTGCCCTGCTCCACATCGACCGTGTTCAGGAAGTCCAACACCAAGGTCACGTCCTCGGTCACCTCTCCACTCTAGGCCTGCCGCGTGATAACTTGTGTCCGCCAATTGATGGTTACGTCACGAAGGAGGCGGCATGTCCGTGCCACGCGTGCACGCGGTGGTGTTCGACTGCCCCGACCCGATCGCGCTCGGCGAGTTCTACGCCCGGCTGCTGGAGTGGACGATCCACACCGACCAGTACAACGACGGGTACGCCGACGGCGGCTGGGTCTCGATCGTCGGTGACCACGGCATGCGGCTCGACTTCCAGCGGGTCGAGAACTACCGGCAGCCGACCTGGCCGACCAGTGAGCTGCCCCAGCAACTGCACCTGGACTTCAACGTCGACGATCCCGACGCCGCACACGAGCGGGCCATCGGCCTAGGCGCGACGCTGCTCGACACGCAGAAGTCGTTCCGGGTCTACGCCGACCCGGCCGGGCATCCGTTCTGCCTCTGCGGCTGATCACCAGGTCAGAGCGCACTACACGGGGTGTATAGAGACCGGCTATACACCCTGTGTATTGTCGCGCCATGTCAGTCAGCCACACACTGTTGGGGCTCCTCGAACGCGGGCCACGACACGGTTACGAGCTCAAGCGCGCCTACGACGAACACTTCGGGCACGACCGCCCGCTGCACTACGGGCAGGTCTACTCGACCCTGTCCCGGCTGTTGCGCAACGGCCTGATCGAGGAGGACGGCGTCGAGCCGGGCGGCGGCCCCGACCGCAAGCGCTACGCGGTCACCGCCGAGGGCGTCACCGATGTCGAACGGTGGCTCGCCACGCCGGAGAAGCCGCAGCTCTACCTGCAGAGCACCCTCTACACCAAGGTCGTGCTCGCGCTGCTGTCCGCGCGCGACGCCGAGGACGTCCTCGACGCCCAGCGCGCCGCCCACCTCGCCCTGATGCGCGAGCTGACCGCCCGCAAGGTCCGCGGCGACCTGTCCGACCAGCTCATCTGCGACCACGCGCTGTTCCACCTCGAAGCCGACCTGCGCTGGCTGGAACTCACCACCGCGCGCCTGGCCGACCTGGGAAAGCAGGTCCGGTCATGAAGCCGCTGCTGCTGGCCCAGGGCGTGGCCAAGTCGTTCGGGCGGACCAAGGCGTTGGACGGTGCCTCGATCGCGGTGGCCGCCGGCGAGGTCGTGGCCGTCATGGGGCCCTCCGGCTCCGGCAAGTCGACCCTGCTGCACTGTCTCGCCGGCATCATCACGCCGGACGCCGGCACGGTCACCTATGCCGGCCATCCCCTGGCCACCATGTCCGACCAGCGGCGCAGTGCCCTACGCCGCACCGAGTTCGGCTTCGTGTTCCAGTTCGGCCAGCTCGTGCCGGAGCTGACCTGCCTGGAGAACGTCGCCCTCCCGCTGCGCCTCGGCGGCCGCCGGCGGCGCGACGCCGAGGCCCTGGCCACCGAGTGGCTCGCCCGGCTGGAGGTCGACGACATCGCCGGCAAGCGTCCCGGCGAGGTCGCCGGCGGCCAGGGTCAGCGGGTCGCGGTCGCCCGCGCGCTGGTCACCGGGCCGAAGGCGATCTTCGCCGACGAGCCGACGGGCGCGCTCGACACGCTCAACGGCGAGCACGTGATGCGCCTGCTGACCGAGACCTCGCGGGAGACCGGCGCCGCGGTCGTCCTGGTCACCCACGAGTCCAGGGTCGCGGCCTACTCCGACCGCGAGGTCATCGTCCGCGACGGGCACACCAGGGCGGTGGAGTTCGCGTGAGGGGGTGGCTTGGCGACCTCGCCCTCGGACTCCGGCTGGCGCTCGGCGGTGGTGCCAGCGCACTGACCCGGTTCCTGCTCAGCGCGGTCGGCATCGCGATCGGGGTGGCCGTCCTGCTGTTCGGCGCGTCGATCGGCAGTGTGGTCGCCGAGCACGAGGCGCGCTCGGCGACCGACTCGATCGGTGCGGACGTGCCCGTCGACGGGGTCGACCCGCTGTACTGGGCGATGAAGCCGACCACGTTCCACGGCGAGCGGGTCGAGTTCGTCTACGTCTACGCCGATGGCGAGAACTACCCGCTGCCCAATGGACTCGAGCGACTGCCGGCCCCCGGCGAGGTGGTCGCCTCGCCCGCGCTGATCGACCTGCTGGCCTCGCCGGCCGGGGAGTTGCTCCGGCCGAGGGTGCCCGGCGAGATCACCGGCACCCTCGGGCGGGCGCTGGTCACCGAGCCGGACGACCTGCGCGCCTACGTCGGCGCCGACCCGGCCTTCGCCGAGTCGAGCAACACCCAGCAGGTCTACGAGTTCGACGGGGTCAGCCGCGGCTCGTCGATCCCGCCGGAGCAGCTGCTGGTCCTGTTCGTCGGCACGGTCCTGCTGCTGGTGCCGGTGTTCGTCTTCGTCAGCTCGTCGAGCCGGATCGCGGGCGCGGAGCGCGACCGGCGGCTGGCCGCGCTGCGGCTGGTCGGCGCCGGATCGCGGCAGGTGCGCCGGATCGCGGCGGCCGAGGGGGTGGTCAGCGCGTTGGCCGGGCTGGTCCTCGGCGCCGGGGTGTTCCTGCTCGCCCGGCTGTTCGCCGAGGAGGTCGAGCTGTTCGGCCGGCGGGTGTACGTCGAGGACGTGGTGCCCGACCCGGTACTGACCGTGCTGATCGTGCTCGCCGTGCCGGTACTGGCGGTGGCGACCGCGCAGTTCGCGCTGCGGCGCACCATCATCGAGCCGCTCGGCGTGGTCCGGCATGTCTGGCCGGTCCGCCGCCGGGGCTGGTGGCGGTTGGGGCTGGTCGCGGTCGGGGTGGCGTTGCTGATCGTCGGCGGCGACGCCGGCTACGGGCCCGACCTCGGTCCGCTGGCGATCGCGACCGGGGCCATGCTGTTGGTGGTCGGGGTGCCGGTGCTGTTGCCCTGGCTGTTGGAGCTGGCCGTGCGGCGGATCAGGGGCGGGCCGACGTCCTGGCAGTTGGCCATCCGGCGGCTGCAGCTGGACACCGGCACGCCGGCGCGGGTCGTCGGCGGGATCTCGGTGGTGCTGGCCGGCGCGATCGCGTTGCAGGCGATCCTGCTGACCACCGAGGGCGATGTGCGCGTGTCTGGCGACGCCCGCCCCCGGGACCCGATGATCGAGGTGCGGATCGAGGAGTCCTCGATGGCACGGGACGTCGCCGCCGACCTCGCGGCCGTGCCGAGGGTGGCCGGCACGCACGTGCTCGGCGAACTGGCGGCCTACGCCCCTGGCACGGCCGACGGGCAGAGCCATCCGCTGTTGAGCGTGATGGACTGCGCGGCCGTGCGGGCGCTGGCCGGGGCGGCCGACTGCACCGACGGCGACGCGTTCGCCTGGCCGGGGGCCATACGCGAGACGCCGGCGCCGGGCACCGTGCTCGAGTTCCGTGACTACGGGCCGTCCAGCATGACCGGCGAGCTCGGCGACCACGAGGTCACCGACACCTGGACCGTGCCGGCGGTCACCGAACTGCCCGCGAACAGCTCTCCGGACCGCACCGGTTCGATGATCGTCACGCCGGGCGCGCTCGCCGGCCTGGCGCTGCCCGAGCACCGGACGACGGTCCGGGTGGACATCGACCGGCCGAGCGCCGATGACCTCGAGTCGGTCCGCAACGCGGTCAGCTCCTACACCTGGCGGACCCATGTCTTCGTCTTCCCGCCAGGTCAGTACTCGGGCGGCAACGAGCAGACCTTCGTCACCATCCGCAACGGGCTGTACGCCGGTTCGGTGTTCACGTTGCTGCTGGCCGGGGTGAGCCTGCTGGTGCTCGCACTGGAACACCTGCGCGAGCGCCGCCGGCCGCTGGCGGTGCTGGTGGCGACCGGGGTGCCGCGCGGGGTGTTGGCCAGATCGCTGCTGTGGCAGGTGGTGCTGCCGATCGTGCTCGGCGTGGTGACCGCGGTGGTGACCGGGCTGGGGTTGGCCTGGTTGGTGCTGCGGGCCACCACGGGCGGGCTGACCGTCGACTGGCTCGGTGTCGGTCTGCTGTCGGCGGGCGCGGTGCTGGTCGCGGTGCTGATGACCGCGCTGACACTGCCCTTCCTGCGCGGTGCGACCCGGCTGAGCGCACTGCGCACCGAGTGACGCGCCGGCAAACCCTGGTGGCCGGGGACACAGTGGTCTGCGTACTGTTGTCTGTGTGATTTGCCCGAAGTGTCAGAACACGATGCGCACCGTGGACCGCCAAGGCATCCACATCGACCAGTGCGACAGCTGTCGCGGGATCTTCCTGGATCGGGGTGAGCTCGAGTCGATCCTGAACGCCGAGCGTCAGTACTCCGCCCAGGCCGCGCCGCCGCCGTACCAGCCGGGTCCGGGTGGTGGCCCGCCGCCGCCACCGCGTCCCGGTGGCGGTGGCTACTACCGGGATTCCCCGCGTGGCCACGGCTATTCCGACTCGCCCCGCGGCCACGGCTACTCGGACTCGCCGCGTGGTTACGGCCACGGCGGTGGCCATCACGGCGGCCACCGCAGGCGGAAGAGCTTCCTGGAGGGTTTGTTCGACTGAGCGGCGAGTCCGTGCCACACCGATGAATCCCATGATCTGTGCCGGCTGCGGAGTGTGGACCGACGAGCCGGAACTCGTGCTCGACAGCGCCGGGACGGTGCTCGCGTGTGTCTCATGTGGACACCGGGAACCGTTCCGGCGTTTACCACTTTTCGCACTGACCGGCCCGAGCGGTACCGGCAAGTCCACCGTCGGCAGGCTGCTGGTCGACCTGCTGCGTGACCGGTGCGTCGTGCTGGAGCAGGACCTGCTGTGGGTCGGCGCGCTGCGCGACCCGACCGGGGACTCCGCGGCGTTCCGCCAGACCTGGCTGCGCCTGGCCGCGAGCATCCAGCAGAACGCCCGGCCGGTGGTGCTGTGCGGCACCGTCGCGCCGCCGCAGTTCGAGTACTGGCCGGAGCGGGTGCTGTTCACCGACATCCACTATCTGGCGCTGACCTGTGCCCCCGAGGTGCTGCGCGCGCGGCTGCGCGCCCGCCCGGCGTGGCGCGGCTGGGACGCCGAGCGCATCGAGGAGATGCTCGAGTTCAACGACTGGGTGCTGGCCAAAGGTGGCGAGACCACCCCGCCGATGCGGCTGCTGGACACCACCCAGCGCACCGTCGCGGACACCGCCACGGTGGTCGCCGACTGGGTTCGCGGCCTGCTACCGCCAGTCGCGTCACTGTGACCGCACCCACGTGACCTGCGCAAGCATCGCGCTTGCAACTGCTAGCAACCCGGCGTACGGTCGTTGGTGAGAGCAAACGAGGAGGTGCGGCCACGATGGGTTCGACCGGAGAGTCGGGAATCGACCAGGTCACCGGCAGGGTCGCCGACCTCGGACGGGACATCGGCGAGTACATCAAGCAGCAGCGGGCGTCGGCCAAGATCTCGCTGCGGCAGCTGTCCAAGCTCGCCGGGGTGTCCAACCCCTATCTCAGCCAGATCGAACGGGGCCTGCGGAAGCCGTCCGCGGAAATCCTCCAGCAGATCGCCAAGGGCCTGCGAATCTCGGCCGAGGCACTGTACGTGCAGGCCGGCATCCTCGATGTGGTCGCGGGTGGCCCGGTGGTCGACGCGGTGCGTGCCGACGACGCGCTGAGCGAACGACAGAAGCAGATCCTGCTCGACGTGTACGAGTCCTTCCGCGGGGAGAACGAGACAAGAGTCCCATCCACACCATCGGGGTCCGATGTGGACGGTGAACGACCAGGCCGAACGGACCCCGAATCCGAGGAGTGAGACAGATGGTCGCATTGCCCAAGACCGAGGATGTCCGCAAGGCGGGTGAGCAGGCCGCCGAGGTGCTGCGTACGCCGCTGCTGGCCGCGCTTGGCGCCGGTGACCTGGCCACCCAGGCTGTGCGGGACGCGGTGAACCGCACCCGCGACCGGGTCAACGACGGTGCCGGTGCCGCCAAGGGCGCGGTCGACGAGCTGCCCCGTGACCTGGCCGGCGTGCGGGAGAAGCTGGACCCGTCCGAGCTGCGCAAGCTGGTCGACGAGTACACCGAGGCCGCGCAGAAGCTGTACCAGAAGCTGGCCGACCAGGGCGAGGACACGCTGACCAAGCTGCGTGCCCAGCCGCAGGTCCGCAAGTCGTTCGACCAGGTCGAGGAGGCCATCGCCGCCCTGCAGACCAGGCTCGGCGACGCCGCGGGCGACGCCCGCGAGCTGGCCGACGAGGTACTGGCCAAGGTCACCCGCCGCACCCGCTCGGTCGGCGAGAAGACCGCCCGCGCCGTGCAGCAGCGCTCGACCGAGGCCGCCGAGACCGTGGAGCGCCTCGGCGACGAGGTCGCACACGAGGCCCGCAGCGTGTCCCGCAAGGCCGCGAACCGGACCGCGCCGCGCAAGCCGGCGACCGGCACCCGCAGGAACAACGCGGTCCGGCCCAAGACCGACAAGTAGCCCTGTTCCGTCCGGGCGCGCCCCGCACCAGCACGGTGCGGGGCGCGCCCGCAGGTCGTTGGCGGTCCGCTGGTCACCCGCTCGGGTGCGCACGTAGTCTGGGGTCGTGCCAGACGAAGCGCTGTTGATCCTGCAGATCATCGACTGGGCCGCCGTGCCAGTCGGGGTCTTCGCGTTCATCCACGCCCTGATGCAGCGTCCGGACGCGTATGCGGCGATCGATCGGTTCACCAAACCCGCTTGGCTCGGTATCACCGGCGGCGCGGCCGTCGCGCTGCTGCTGTTCAGCTTCGCCGGGATCGGGTGGATCTTCTGGATAGCCGGTCTGGTCGCGGCGCTGGTCTACATCGTGGACATCCGCCCCCGGCTGATCGAGGTCCAACGCGGGCAACGCTGGTGAGCTGGACGATCGCGGGCTCGTTGGCGGTCGAACCAGCCGCCGACCGCCCGGACCTGCTCGGCGACCCGGTAGCCAAGGCGCTGGCCGCGCTCGCCGACGCCGACCGCCTCGGCGTGGCCGCGATCGACCCCGAGCTGGCCGACACCGCCGAGTTCTGCGCGCACTACGGCTCACCGCTGTCCGCGTCGGCCAACTGCGTGGTGGTCGCCGGCAAGCGGGCGGGCGAGGAGCGGTTCGCCGCATGCCTGGTGCTTGCCACGACCAGGGCCGACGTCAACGGCGTCGTGCGACGCAGGCTCGACGTGCGCAAGGCGTCGTTCGCGCCGATGGACACCGCGGTCAAACTAACCGGGATGGCCTACGGCGGCATCACGCCGATCGGCCTGCCCGAGGGCTGGCCGATACTGGTGGACGCGGCCGTCGCGGCGGCGCCAGAACTGATCATCGGCAGCGGGATCCGGGGCAGCAAGCTGCTGGTCCCCGGCGAGGTACTGGCCACCCTGCCGGGCGCCGAGGTCGTCGAAGGGCTCGCCCGCTAGGTGCAGGCCTTGGTCAGGGCCTCGATGCGTTCTGCGTTGCGTTTGGCCCAGCCGGCGATCACTGACAGGTCCTCGAAGCGTTCGTGCTGTACCTCGACGTAGGAGTCGGCCAGGGTGAGCAGGGAGCTCTGTACGTCCTGGTCGCCGACGTTCTCCGCCAGTTCGCGTAGGCGTTGTTCCTTGTCCTCGGCGCGGGCGCGGAGTTTCTCCGGGTCCACCAGGGGGTTCAGGTCGGTGAGGCCGAGTGCCTCGGTGCACACCGACGCCTTGTCGGTGACCTCGGCTGCCTGGTCGACCGCTTCGCCTACCTCGGAGCAGCCGGTGACGAGTAGCGCGGCAGCGAGCAGCATGCCGGGGACCAGCGGACGCATGGTTCCAACCTACCGTTGCCCGCCCGGCTCGTTCAGGTGAGATTCTCTCGCAGCTGGGGGAATACCTTCGCCACCTTCGCGGTCAGGTAGTCACCGTAAGTGCCGGTGAACGCCAACGGGTTGGCGCCGTCCCAGCGTCGTCGCCCGCCGGCGTCGGTCGCGGCGCGGTCGGGCAGGGGCGGTACCTCGGCGAGGAAGTCCGGGTCGAGGAAGAACGGGAACGACAGCCGGTCGCGGCCGCTGGTGTTGCGCACCCGGTGCGGGGTCGACCGGTACCAGCCCGCGGTCAGCCGTTCCAGCATGTCGCCGATGTTGCACACGAACGTGCCGGGCAGCGGTGGCGCGTCGAGCCATCCGCGTGGGGTGTGTACCTGTAGGCCGCCGTTGTCGTCCTGGCCCAGCAGGGTCAGCAGGCCGTAGTCGGTGTGTTCGCCGACGCCCCAGCCGGGATCCGTGGGGGGCGCCGGTGGGTAGTGGAAGATCCGGAACAGCACGGTCGGCGCCGCGGTGTAGCCGGCGGCGAAGTACTCGGCCGGTAGGTCGAGGCTGAGCGCTATGCCGCGCAACACCTGCTGGCCCGCGGCGGTCAGGGAGTCCAGATAGGACAGTACGAGCGGGCGTAGTTCCGGGACCTGACTGGGAAACAGGTTCGCGCCGTGCAGTGCCAGCCCGGCGCGGGGGTGGTCCTTGGCCAGTTCGGCGCCGAAGTACAGGCCCTCCTTCAGATCCCGTTGGCCTGAGGTCAGTTCGGCGCCGACGGGAAAATAGCCCCGCCATGCCCGGCCGCCGCGGGACATGGCGATCTCCAGTTTCTGCCGCTCCGGTAGCGCGAAGAACCGTCTGCTGGCGGCGTCCAGTTCGGTCCGCAGGTCGGCTGGCACGCCGTGGCCGGTGACGTAGAAGAAACCGGTGTCCCGGCAGGCGTCCGCGATCGGCGCGGCGGCGGCCGCCGGGTCGGTGATGTCGATGACCGGCAGCATCAGAAGATCACCGTCTTGTCGCCGTGGACCAGGATCCGGTTCTCCAGATGCCAGCGCAGGCTCCGCGCGAGCACCACCTTCTCGATGTCCCGCCCCCGGCGCACCATGTCGGTGATCGAGTCGGCGTGCCCGACGCGGATCACGTCCTGGTCGACGATCGGGCCGGCGTCCAGGTCGGCGGTGACGTAGTGACAGGTCGCGCCGATCAGCTTGACGCCTCGGCGGTGCGCCTGGTGATAGGGCCGCGCGCCGGCGAACGAGGGCAGGAAGCTGTGGTGGATGTTCAGCGCCCGGCCGGCCCACGCCGCGCACAGCTCGGCCGGCAGGATCTGCATGAACCGGGCGAGCACGATCGCGTACGGGTCGTGCCGGTCGACCAGGCCGGCCACCTCGGCGAACGCGGCCGCCCGCCCGTCGGGGTCGCCGGCGGGGAAGGGCACGTGGTGGAACGGGATGCCGTGCGCCTCGGTGATCGCGGCCAGGTCGGGGTGGTTGCCGATGACCGCCGGCACGTCGACGTCCAGCTCGCCGGAGGCCACCCGGCCGAGGATGTCGTAGAGGCAGTGGCCCTCCTTGGACACCAGGATGACCACCCGCCGCCGCCACGCGGTGTCCATGATCCGCCAGTCGCTGTGCGCGGCCAGCCCGGCGGCCAGCTCGCCGAACCGGGTCCGCAGCTCGTCGACGTCGACGGACAGGGTGTCCGCGTCGATCACCTGGCGGGTGAAGAACCAGCCGGTGTCCTGGTCGGTGTGGTAGGCCGCCTCGACGATCGTGCCGCCGAGCTCGGCGAGGAAGGTCGTGATGCCGGCCACGATGCCGATCCGGTCCGGGCAGCCGAAGGTGATCACGTAACGGCGGCTCATGGTGCGCGCAGCGCCTCGACCAGTGCGCGGTCGCCGGTGGTGATCGCGGTGCTCGGCCGGTGCCAGGCTGCGCGGTAGACCGCGTCGGCGGTGCCGACCACCGAGGCGTCGGTGTCGATCTCGGTGGCCGGGCCGATCTCGGGTGGCGCGCCCGCCGTCAGCCGCACCTGCCAGGCGCGGCCGGCGTCGGCGGCGTGGAACAGCACGGTGCCCTCGACCTCGACCGGCCGGCGACGGAGCTGGGGCGGCACCATCAGCACGACCACCTCGTCGATCCCGTCGGCGGCGAACTCGGGCGCGAACACCAGTGACGGCAGGGCGTCCGGGCGGTCGGAGCGGGCGCGGGCGTGTTCGGCGTCGAGCCGGTGGATGGCGGTCTCGTGTGCCTGGCGGCGGGCCCAGAACGCCGCGGTCGACTCGACGTCGGGGTGGAAGACCCAGGCCGGCCTGTCCGGATCGCTGGTACGCAGGCGGTCGAGCATCGTCGCGACCTGCTCGTCCCACCACGGCAGCAGGTCGTCCCACAGCGGCGGCGCCTGGTCCGGGTGGATCTCCGGCGCGGAGGGCACGGAGCCGAGCGCGTGGGTGACCCAGTTGTGCACCTTCGCGATGTGCCGGACGAGGTTGCGCACTGTCCACTCAGGACAGGTGGGCACCGGCTCGTCGGGGCCGGCGGCGACCGCCGCGGCCCGCATGGCGGACGCCTGGTGCTCGATCTGCTCGAGGAAATCGCCGTACTCCACGCGTGGAGGATAGGCCAGCCGGCACCACCGGTCGGGAGATCCGCGGCGCTCCCGCCCGGTGGTACGGCTAGTCGAGCCTGGTCCTGGCGAACTCGGCCATCGCCGCGCGCAGGAACTCGGCCAGGCGCGGGTCGGTCCGGTCGAAGTTCTTCCGGAACCTCGGGTCGTCGGCGTAGACGTCGCCGAGACCGGTGTAGGACTCCCGGTTGGGCGTCCACATCCCGGACAGCCACCGGTGGTGGCCCTCGATCACCGTCTGCACCTCGGCGTCGGCCGGGGTGTGGCCGGCGTCGATCAGCTCGACCAGTGCGCCGAGTTGCTCGGCCCACTGCTGGCCGTTCTCCTGCCACCACTGCTTGGCGCCGCCGGTCTGCTTCGCGTTGGCGGCGTCCACCTGCTCGGCGCCCCACCGCTGCCGGGCCTCCTCCTGGAGGGCCTCCTGACGACCGGGGTCGTCGAAGCCGTCGAACCAGTGCGCCATCGATTTCGCGTTCATTCGCTCACCTCCTCTCGGTTCTGCCAGCTCGTCGATCGTTCGCGAGACGGTGTTGGCCAACCGCTGGAACCGGTCGCGTTCGGCGAGCAGCCACGAGCGGTGCATGCGCAGTACCTCGACCCGGTCACGGCCCTGGTGCACGATCTCCGCGATCGCGTCCAGCCCGACCCCCAGCTCACGCATGACCAGGATCTGCTGTAGCGCCAGCAGTTGCTCCTGCTCGTAGTAGCGGTATCCGTTCGCGCCGACCCTGGCGGGCGGCAGCAGCCCGATCTCGTCGTAGTGCCGCAGGGTCCGGGACGTCACCTTCGACATCCGGGCCACCTGCGCGATCGACCAAGCCATGACCCCAGGATAGAAGTTGACGTAACGTCAAGGTCAACTCTTCAAGGGAACCGCCCAGTGATACCGCGCGTCGATCTGTAACAGTGTGCGGGTGACCTGGATGATCTGGCTGTTCGGCTCGTTGCTGCTGGTCGCGGCCGGGTTCGCCAGCGCGTATCTGCCGCGGTTGCGTGCTCGCGACCTGCGGCGGCGCGCCGCGTGGTCGACCGCGCGGGCGGCCATCGACTCAGCAGGGGTGAGTCGAGACGCCTGCGCGGTCGACCTGCCGGCGGCCGAGGAACTGCTGCGCGGCGCCGAGCTGCTGGCCGCGGCCGGCGGTGGGACCGACGCGGCGCGGGAGGCGACCGAGTCCGCGGAGCGGGCCGACCGGTTGTGGCGGGAGGCCACCGATGAGTAAGGCGATAGCCAAGCAGTACCTGCGCTGGGGCCTGCTCGCGGTCGCGGTGACCGTGCTCGTGGTCTTCGTGATCTCCCAACAGCAGAGCGCCGACATCAGCTACGGCCGATCGCCATCGGACGACTCCTCGGTCAAGGAGGGCTCGGCGGGCGAGCTGTCCGACACGACGCTGCCGTCGGTCGAGGAGATGACGGCCATGCTCGAGCGGGACCGCGTGGTCCGCCTCCCCGGCGCGATCGCCGACTTCGACGAGCGGGTGCTCGCCGAGGACCTGGCCGGCGAGATCGACGGCGATCCGGTACGGATCCTCGTCGCGCCGCCCGGTCTCGACAAGGAACAGCGCGCGCGGGTCAACGAGGTCGAGATCGCCACCGTGCGGATCATCGGCACCCAGGTGAGCGGCGGGATCTACGAGGTCACCAACGACGACCTCGCCGGCTGGCGGTCGCAGTTCGTCACCGGGGACGTCACCGGCATGATCCGGGCGCTGCTCGCCGGGATGCGCGACCAGGAGTCGCCAACCGACGAGGACGAGGTCACCTGGCGGCCCCCGACCGAGGCCGAACTGGCCCCGGTGGCCGCCGACCTGCGCGCGGGCCGGTTACACGCCGCGCCCGGCGCGCGGATCGACACCCTGCCCAAGGTCGCCGACGAGGACGGGCTCGAGGGCGCGCTGTTCGCGGTGTTCCCCCAGCAGCCCATCGGCCAGCCGGTGCCCGAGTACGGCCCGGCGCTCACCAAGCTGTTCCCGGACACCCAGCTCTACGTGATGTACGGCAACTGGATCTCCTACTACGGCCCGCACGCCGCGGAGTTCGCCGACGTGGTGAACGGCAGCTACTACGGCCAGTTCGCCAGCAGGCTGAGCGGGTTGGCCTACCCGCAGGAGAACGTGCTGCACGCCTACCTCGGCCGGGTGCTCGACGTGCGCTACGCGGGGCTGTTCGACCGGCCGCTGCCCTACCAGCCGTTCGACCCGCTGCGGGTCGCGTTGCCCGCGCTGCCGTGGCTGTTCGCCGTCTGCGTGCTCGGCTTCCTGGTGCTCTCCACCCGATCGCTGTTCGGCGGTGCCGGTGGCGGGTCGCGGCGGCCGCCCGCTCGTCTGGCCGGGCTGACCACGCTGGCCATCGAGCTCTCGGCGCTGTCCCGCGACCCGGCACTGGTCCGCGGCATGGGCAAGCTCGAGGCCGCGCGTTCGGCGCTCGTCGAGCAGCTGCCGGCCAGACAGGTGTCCCGGCTGCTCGGCGACGCGGAGGCCGAGCTGGACACGGTCGCCCGCAAGCTCGGCCGGGCCGACTACCGGCCGGCCACCTACCTCGCGGGGGGCGTCTCGTGATTCCGCTGCTGTCCCAGCTGGCCCGTTCGGTGTTCGCGTTCGCGGTGCTCGGCTGTGTGGTGCTCGCCGGCTGGGCGCTGTGGTCCGCCGGCCTGCTCGAGGGCAGGATCGCCAGCGAGGTCCGCACCTCGTCGGTGTACGCGGCCCCCGGGATCGAGCTGGACGAGCAGGCGGCGGAGCGGATCATCGGCAACCGCAGGCTGGTGGCGGTATTCCTGGACGAGGGCACCGACGCGGCGGACGCCTGCGACGACGTGGCGCGGGCGGCCGACGGCACCGTGGTGATGTTCCTGACCCCCAACGACGAGGGCGAGTTCAACCGCTACGGCTGCGCCCAGTTCGGTGGCGAGGACGACTTCGGCAACCAGTACGTCGCCGAGGCGATCATCGGCAACGGGGTCGACCAGTTCGCCGCCGAGCCGCTCACCGCGATCAAGGTGATGGCGGTGAACTACGACCAGCTGGTGCGTGCCGGCATCGCCCCCGACGGCGGCCGGTCCATCACGCCGTCGCTGCCCCGGTACCTGGTCGCGATCGCCGCGGTCGGCGCGGTGCTCGCCGGTGCGGCGTTCGCCTACCTCGGTGCCCGCGCGGCCGGCAGGCTGGCCGCGGCCCG
>NZ_BAAGXS010000048.1:0-22622 GCF_054779715.1 Actinophytocola sediminis
TGGGTGCCCGTCAGTACGACCCCACCCTCGGCCGGTTCAACGGCTACACCTACAGCAACAACAACCCCACCACCTACTCCGACCCCACCGGATTGAAATATCTCCTCGGCGACTGTGCCTGCTATAACAGTGGTAACTCCAGCGGAAAATCTAAACCCGCAGCAGGGAAATCCTCTGGTAAGTCAAATGGTCGAGGCAATAGTGCGCCGGACTATCCAGACTTTGTTCCCGATGAAACTTGTGCATGGCAAGTCGACGGACAAAAACAGGAAGGCCGCGCTTGAAAGTATGCTGCGGGTTCAGGTGCAAAACCCCAATAATCCGTACTATGAACAGCTAAGGATTCCATTCTGTAAAGAATTTCCGGATCATGCCAAGTGTGCTCCACCGGCAACGTTTGTCGAGGCTGCGCATAGTTTCCTTGATGCGTGCGGGTTCGTGATCGATGTCTGTGATTCGGTGAATGTTAACATCTATCTGTATGAGGGAGATCTGGAAAATGCGGCGATATCTGCTGTCGCGTTGATTCCCTGTCGCTGGTGTGCTTGCCGCTTTAGCGAGACCAAACACCAAGACACCGTCCTGGACCTGGTCACCGAAGACGGTGCTACCGTCACCACCACCGAAGACCAACCTCACCATCGATGACATCCACACTTACTACGTACGAGTGACTGGTGGTGTAATAGGCGGATCAAACGTTCTTGTATACAATTCGGCTTCTGAGTGTTTCGGCGTGGGCGAAATCCCAAGAAAAGTAGTTAACAGTAATATGGGTCATATTGACCTAGAGCGCGCCCAGAGGGCCGGGTTCGACGACCTCCCGTCGGCTCAGCAGGCTATACGAGAATTGGGTGACGATATCACGCGTCACGGATTTCCGAAGGGATCAATATCTGACACGGTTCGCGCAGATCGGACGCTGGTCCCGTTGGGTACTAATGGATATGCTGTGTATCAGCGTAAGTCTAATGGGAACGCAGTTTTCAAGACAATTCTCACGCGAAAGTAGCGAATTATGAACCTTGCAGACGATGAAAAGCCAATAAAGGAACCGTTTTGGAAGCTGGAAGAATTTCATGAAGCAAAAATAGTCAAGGCCGTACTTAAGCGCAGATTTCCATCAGCTTATTTGATTCTGACGGAAGCTCTTGAATCTGCGGATCCATTCGATATCGTGTATCCGGGAAACCCTGACGAGTACTCTGATGTTGTTCAAGAAATAATTGTTCTTCTTGCGCCGGTCAGCGGCGACCTTGGTAAATTGACGGAGCGACAGGTTGACGAAATTGTCCGGGACGGCCTCGCTAGGCGTTTCGGAGAAGAGCCGGATGAGGTGCGAGTTCGAGAAGCGGTCCGGTTGATCGGACAGAAAGCCAAGTCTCTATAGTCCGCCGACTTTCGGCGATAATTATTCACGTGCTTGATGATGGTGTTGGTGTCCAGGGGTTTCCGATGAGGGCGGCGAAGGCGGTGAGTCCGTGTTTGTATGCGGTGAAGACGTAGCCGTGGATGCGGCCCGCTTTTGCGCTGGTTTCGGATCGGCAGGTGTCGAAGATTTTCATCTGGGTCGTTGATCGGGCGACGGCTAGTAGTGCTTTGTTATGTGCTGTTGAGCTGGGGTTTCTGTGGTGGTTTGGGTCGGGACGGGTTGTCGGCAGGTGTGGCAGATGCCCGTCCAGACCGCGAGTAGGGCCTGGAGTTCGTGCAGGACCGCGTAGAGGGTCAGGCCTGCGCAGGGGCTTTTGGGGTGCGCCGAAGTTGGGTGCAGATGGCCTGGGCCACCGACGTCAGGGTGACGTGGCGGTGCCAACCGAGCCAACTGCGGCCTTCGAAGTGGTCCAGGCCGAGGCCGGCTTTGAGTTCGCGGTAGTCATGCTCGATGCGCCACCTGATCTTGGCCGAACCAGATCACGCAGTCGGATGTCGGGTGGGAGGGTGGACAGCCAGTAGTCAGTCGGCTCGAGTTCGCCCGGTGGCCACTCGGCCAGTAGCCAACACTCCGGCAGGCTTCCGTCGGCGCCGCGCGGGATGTTGCGGTTCGCCGGCCGCACCCGCAACGCCAGGAATCGTGACCGCATGCGCGCGGTCGGGTTGCCCGCGGACTTGCGTGATCCGTGTCGCCACACCACGAACCGGCCCGCCGACCGTCCTGCTGCCATGACCAGCCTTTTCAAATCAACCGGCTTGTCCGGGTAACGCGACAGCGGGGGGCGACCGCTGCCCTTCCAGGCCGGTGTCACCGGCACTGCAGCGGCCGGATGGGCGGTCGCGGTTGAGGAAACCGCTAGGACGTAGGTCAGGCCACGTTCGGTCAGGCCGAGCCGGAACTCGGTGGCATCACCGTAGCCGGCGTCAGCCACCACCGGCCGCCGCGGCAGGCCCCACTCGACGGTGATCTCGTCGAGCATGTCCAGCGCGAGCCGCCACTTCTCCCGATGCCGCACCTCGTCCGGAACCTGGCTGCGGGCACGCCGACGTCGGATCTCGGTCGCGGCCAGCTCATCGGCTTTCTTGTCGTCCCACGATTCGGAAGAAACAACCGCCAGTCGATCGCCGCCGACGCCCAGTCGGTGACCGCGTGCACGCTCACCCCGATCTGGCAGTTCCCGGTCTTGCCCAGCGCCCCGCAGTACATCCGGGCCACCCCAGGAGAATCCTTGCCGTCCTTGGGAAACCCAGTGTCATCGATCACCAGCGCTTGGGGATCGATGAACTCCCGCGCCCATACCGACATCCGCCGCCGCACCTCGACGTGATCCCACGTCGAGGTGGTGACGAACTGCTGAAGTTGCTGGTGATCAACCCCAAGCCGCTCAGCCATCGGCTGCATCGACTTACGCTTGCCATCCAGCATCAACCCACGCAGATACAACTCGCCCTTCGCTCGCTGATCACGCCGCGCGAACCCACCCAGCATCTCCGCGGCGAACTGCTCGATCACCGGACGAACCCGGTCCATCTCCTCTGGCGTCACCCCCGAAGAAGATCACATCCCCACACGAGCACTACAACCGCACCTAACAAAGCACTACTAGTGCCCTGAGTCGTTAATTCGGCTGCGGTATGCGGCGAAGGTTTCGAGAATCTCGTCGGCGGTCTTGGTCAGTTTGCGGTTGGTCAGCTCAGCGAACCAGCGTTCCACGAGATTGAGCCAGGAGCCGCTGGTCGGTGTGAAGTGCAGGTGGCACCGCAGGTGGCGGATCAGCCACTCCTTCACCTTGGGAGTCTTGTGCGTGGCATAGTTGTCGAGGACCAAATGCAGGTCCAGATCCTTGGGCACTGCGGCATCGACGAGCTTGAGGAACCGCAGAAACTCCTGATGGCGGCGGTAGTGATGGGCAATCACCGATCCGCTGGAGATATCGAACGTGTCGCACAGGCTGGTGGTGCCGTGGCGGACGTGGTGGGTCATCCGTGCCGGCGTGGTCGGCAGAATCGGCGCGGTGCGATCGCTCGCTTGCATCTGACTCTTCTCGTCGACCGCGGGGACCAACTCGTTCTCCGGCGGAGCCATATAGAGGCCAACGACGTCACGGACCTTCTCGATGAACTGCGGGTCGGTCGAGAGTTTCCAGGTCTCGACCGTGTGCGGCTTGAGCCCGAACGCCCGCCAGATCCGCGACGCCGCCGACTGCGACATACCCGTCGCCGTCGCCATCGACCGGGTCGACCAATGCGTGTCCTGTCCCGGCTTTTTCTCCAACGTCTTGGTGATCACCAGCACAATTCGCTCATCTCCGATCTCCTGCGGCCGCCCCGGACGAGGCTCGTCCGACAAGCCCTCCAGTCGGCGAGCCACAAACCGCGACCGCCACTTTGACACCATGTCCCGCGACACACCCATATCCGCGGCCTCCTGCCCGATCGTGCCACCTTCCGCGCACCGCAACACGATCCGCGACCGCACAGCCTACGCCGGCGCCGTCTTCCGCTGACGCGACCATCCACTCAGGACACTACGTTCCTCGTCGGACAACACCACCGGTTCAAGCTTCGGGCTCCGCATCCCCGCACTCTGCCAACTAACGACTCAGGACACTAGGTCAGTCGACGTCGCGGCGATGACCGAGATCGTGTGCGAGCAGGACTCGGTCATCGAGGTCCACGTGTTACGGGGTGCTGGCTGTACTCGGCTCGCCGTGCCCATCCAGGACTCGGGACCCCTCGCGGGCGCATCTCACCAGTAAGGCGGACACGCCCGCCCCGCAGTGATCCCGACGGCGCCGAAACACAAGGCAGACGCGAATGTGGTGGTGTACCAAGTGATTCGTTGAGCACCAAGGTTGCCGAGTTGTTGCGGAAGAGCCTAGACAGCTATCGGTTAGTTGATGCCACGGCGCCAGATGACGTTCTCGCGGCGGCGGAGAAGTCGCCGCCGAATACGCCCCCCACTCTTTCCGTTGTGGGTACGGCCGTAACCTCGTTTGAACCCGTAGGCGCGGTAGAACCCGTCGTCGAAGTGATCACCGTCTACTTTGAACCCGCCCCGGTTACGGCGACAAGCGCTCATACCAGGCATGGATTTCCTCCTTCGGATGTTTGATCGGCTCGTTTCTCGTCTCTGGCTGGCTGGATCGGTCTGGTCTCCAACGTGAGATCAGTCGACGATCAGCCCAGCTTGGTGAGGGAGTATTTTTTGGGCTTGTCGCTGGTGCGCAGGGCGTAGCCGTTGTCCACGAGCTTCTCCAGCGCGTTGTGCACCGCACCGGAGGATCGACGCAACGCTTTGCCGATCGTGTTCGGGCTGAACTCGCCGGAGTTGTCCCGCAGGTAGTCCTCGACCATTCCGCGCAATGCCCCCGGTGCCAACCGCTCCAGTTTCTCTGGCTCCGAAACGGAATCCATGACGGCAGTCGGCCCGTCGTTTGTGTGCAGGTGGTTCGTGGGCTGGTCGTCGGCAGGTTGGTCGTCGGTGGGGTGCGTGTCGGTGGGCTGGTGGTTCGTGGTGATCGACCAGCGATCAGCGGGGCGGGAGCCCCCGTCGGCGATCCCCGGGGTGCGTGTGACGAGGCTGTCCTTCTCCCAGCGGGTGAGGATCTTGGGTGCGGTCGATTTGCCGATCCCGGCGGTGGTGGACAACGCGGCGGCGGTGCTACCGGGGTTTCCTTGGAGTGCCTGCCACAGCTTCTCCTCGGTCTCCGTGCGCGGCTTCGCCGGATCGGTGGCCGGGGTCGGAACGGCTTCCAGGGTGCGGTTGGTGGACATGGCTACCTCGCAATAGTGACGTGTTGGGTTGGGTGGTCATGCCCCGGCCGGAGCGGGTGCGGCCCCCGGTGCGCATCCGGTGGTCTGTCGGGCCGCACATCTATGAACGCTTCCTTCGGTGCGTGAAGTCAAGCGATACATCAACAACACACGCGTCTCGTGTGGACGTTCACCGATTCGCGTGACATCGCTACTACAAACAGATCCAGTTCGCGCTCATGCCGCACGCGGGCATTGACATCTCCGCCCGCACGAAGCGTCCATACACATCGACACGGCAACAAACCCATGGGAACAAAGGTGATCGACGAGTGTGCGACCTTCCTGAACTCACATTTCCCGCCCGTTGGCCACGACGAGAGCGCGCCGCCCGCAGCTCGGGACCGTACTGTTCCAAGAGGACTCGTCATGCCGGAACGTGACATGCCGATGGATCTGCATGTCGTGTGGGGTTCCCAGGTCGCCGTCGAACGCGGCTATCGGCTGGAGGCCATCGCCGTGCAGCTGTCCGCCGACATCGCCGAGCTCCGCGAAGACGGCTGCCTTCCCGAACACATCCACACCCGTGTCACTGTCCTGCCCGAGCAGCGTGTTCTGGAGATCCGGGTCGAGGGTCTGTCGGTCGAGACCGACCCGGACCGCACCGCCAGCCGCGACGTGATGAACACGCTTTTCGAGTTGGGCAGCGATCACAACATCATCACCCTCGACGCGGAGTCGCCTCCGTTGTTCACCCAACGGATCCTGCTGGTCGACCCATTCGGTCAACCGTTCGCCGCGAAGGTCGGCGCGGGCATGGGCGAACCGGAACCGTTCACGCGATGTAGGTTCTCAAGATCGGTTTCGTTTGATCTTTAAGCGAGCTGGGCTAACAGCAGAGTTCTCATCGGTGTTGCACCGCATGTTTCTCATCGGTCTTTCATTTCCTTCGATGATGCCTGTTGGGCGTCGTCGGGTGGGTCGATCGTGTTGATCTGAGCCTGGACGTGGGCGGCCCTGTAAGGGTCGAGATAGGTGAGGATGGTGAGAGCTTCGTGCCAGGCTTCGCGGGCTTGCTCGGTTGAGCCCTCGCTGCTGAGGATTGTCCCGAGTTCGTTGAGCGCATCCGCGCGAGCCAGCTCCATGTGCTCGGCCTGGAAGTACGCGATGGCCCGCTTTAGGTGATCGATGGAGTCGTTGGTTCGGCCTTGCTCGTAGTGGATCTTCGCCAGGGATTGCAGCGCACCGGCCTCTACACCTTTTGTTTTCGATGGCGGTAGCAATGTCTAGACCCTGGTGGATGTGTGTGAAGGCTTGGTCGAGTTGCCCCATGCCGCGCAGAGCATTCCCGAGAGCGATCAGGGTGATGGCCTGGTTGCGTCGATGGTTGATGGATCGATCGATGTCCAGCGCCTGCTCGGCGCACTCCGCTGCGTCGGCGTACCGTCCAACTTCGACGTAGCTGTAGGCGAGGTCTCCCAGTGCAGCACCTTGCCCAAACGTGTAGCCAATATCCTGCGCGATCGCCAGCGCTCGCCGCAGGCAGATGATGGCGTCACTGTGGCGCCGGGCTCCCGCCCACGCCTCACCGAGCGACAGGTGAGCCCAGAATTCGCCGAGCTTGTGACCGACGTGCTGGGCGGAAGAAAGGCCGAGTTCGTGGATAGCGATCCGGTCACTCGCGGTCCGCTCGTTGCCTACGTAGCAGTCGAAAGCTTGGGGGAGCTGCCAGCCGGCCGTGTACTGGCCCGCATCGAAAGCGCCGCGAATGAGGGCCATCAGGTTGGCGTATTCGTCGACGAACCAGCCGCGAGCGTGGTTGCGATCGATGAACGCCAACGAACGGCAGCTGCGGGGTTGTGGATCTATAGGGAGTTCGGGGTGTTGTGGGTAATACGAGAACAGGGCTGCGTGTGCGGTGTGGAGATACCACTCGTAGAGCCGTTGTGTCGCTTCGTCGCGGAGGCCGGCGGGTTCGTCGGTTATTGCTTGTTCGGCGGCGTAGGCGCGGAGGAGGTCGTGGAATTGGTAGCGGCCGTCGCTGGTTTCGGTGAGCAGGTTAACGCTGACGAGCGTGTCGAGGTGGCTTCGAGTTTGGGTGATGGAGGTGCTGGTGAGCGCGGTTGCGGCGTCGAGGCTGATGGTGGGTCCTGGTTGCAGGCCCAGGAGTCGGAACACTTCGGCTGTTCTGTTGGGCAACGCGTGGTACGACCAGGAGAAGACGGTTCGGACTGTGGTGGTTTCGTCGTCGTCGTTGGCGAGGATGTCGAGGCGCCGTTGTTCGGCGGCCAGTTCGTGCACGAGGTCGGCGATGGTGAGGTGCGGGCGGTTGGCGACGCGTTCTGCGGCGATCCGGAGCGCCAAGGGCAGGTAGTCGCATCGGCGGGCGAGTTCGGCTGTTGCTTCCTGCTCGCGGTCCGTTCGGTCTCCGATGATGTCTTTGAGCAGGCTGGATGCTTCGTGGGGTGTGAGGACGTCGAGGCTGATGCGGTGTGCGCCGTCCCGGGCGACGAGCCCGGAGAGCCGGTTTCGGCTGGTCACGATGACGAGGCAGGCTGGCTCGTTGGGAAGCAGGGGGCGGATCTGGTCGGGGGTGGCGGCGTTGTCGAGCAGCACCAGGATCTTGCGGCCGGCCAGGATCGATCGGTAGATGCCGGCCTTGGCGTCGGTGTCCTCGGGAATGTGCTGGTGCGACAGTCCCAGCGCCTGTAGGAAGGATTCGAGGGCGTGGTTGGGGCTCAGCGGCGGGCCGGTGTCGTAGCCGCGCAGGTTGACATACAGTTGCCCATCGGGGAACTGGTCTTGTCTGTGGTGGGCCCAGCGCAATGCCAGCGATGTCTTGCCGATGCCGGGTGCGCCGGCGATCGCGGAGATCACGACCGTTGACGGTTGCTCGTGGGCGAGTGATGCGTCGAGCTTGTCCAGCTCCGTTTCGCGGCCCGTGAAGTGGGTGATTTCGCGTGGCAGCTGCCGAGGTCGCAGAAGCGCGCCGGCGACCGCGGCATGCAAGTGAACGCCACCTGTGATGCTCCGGGCTTGCACGACCTGTTCTGAGTCGCGTGCGGTGTTAGCGACGCCATCCGGTGGTAGGTGCGGTTCATGGTTTGGGGGTGTCATTGGATGTTCGCTTTCTTCCGGTCGCGGAATGTGTGGTGGTGGTGGAGTTCGTGGAGTGCTGCGCGGTGTCCGTCGGGGGTGAGGGTGTAGTAAGTGCGGCGTCGTCCGGGGCCGCGGCCGGGTGGGGCGCCGGCGAGCCAGGCGTGTTCGTCTTCGGGGCGGCTGGTGAGCCAGCCAGCGTTCAAGAGGCGGTGCAGGATGTCGTAGATGACCCCTGCGCTGACGTTGGTGCGGTTGAGGAGTTCGTGGCCGTAGAACTCGCGGGGGTTGTCGAGGAGATCTCGGAGGATGGCTTTCAGCGGTGTTGTCATGCGCAGCCGTGTGACGTTGATGTCGTCGAATCGACGGTGTTGCGGAGGTTTGCGTGGAGCCATGGCCTGGCGTTGCGCTTCGATGAGGATCTTTCCGTTGGGTTTGGGGTGGATCTGGTCGGCGCGCAGGCTGCCCATCATGAGGTGCTGGTTGCGATCTTGCGTGAGGTCGCTCAGCAGGGCGTGACCTCGTGGGGTTGGGTGGTGCGGTTTGTTGTAGGCGCCGCGGTGGAAGAGGGTGGCGCCGATGTCGTGTTCGAGCCGCTGGAACTGGTCGGTCAGTGTGCGTTGGGTCGTGCCCAGGTAGCCAGCGGCGGAGTGCAGGCTGGGGAAGGCCATGATGATCTGGAAGCGGTGCAGCCGATACCAGCCGTGCAGGGTGCCCTCGACCGCGGCACGAATGTCACGGGGGACGTCCTGATCGAGTTTGGTGATCATGTGTGGGTGGCTGAAGATCCCGGACGGTCGGGCGGGGATGCCGAACCGGTGCAGGGCGTTGTTGACGATCATCTGGTCGGTGCCGAGTTCGGCGGCGATGTCCGCGGTCGAGCGCAACTGGTCGCAGTATTGCTCACGCAACCAGTCCGGGGCGATGGGGAACGGAGCACGACCGTTGTTCAACGGGACACCGAGTTGTTTGGCGATGCGAGCGATGATGGGGACTGTCTCAAAAGATCGGCTCTGGCGCACTTTCGGTGGTGGTGTTATCCGAGGAGGATGCGGTGGCGCAGGAGGGCAAGGCCTGCTCGTCCGTACATCTGTCGCTTGAGCAGCTTGGTCTTGGTGTTCACGCCTTCGGTGCGTCCGTTGTGGTGATGGAGGGTGATCGCTGCGGTGACGGCGTCGATGTCCTGGTCGAGGCCTCTGGCGAAGGAGTGCACGTGTGGTAGGTCCGCCTTGCGTGTGGCGGTGGTCCATTCCGTCAACAGGGCCGGGTTGTCCTTGTGAGGAGTGAGCAAGGCGGCGAAAGAACGCACGGCGCCTGCCAGCGCTGTCATCTCGGGGCAGGCTGCGGTCAGAGCTTGGAGTCGTTCGCGTTGCCGTTCGGTGAGGTTCTCCGGCCGGGTCAGTAGCAGGCGAGCGGCTCGTCGTGGTGAGAGGTGCGGGTGGTCGTCGAGATGCCGTCCCTGGTTCAGGTAGCGCACGAGGAGGTTGTGGCTGCCGGTGTAGCCCAGGGCACGGATCTCGGCCAGCAGCGCGGTTGCCCCCACGCTCGGCTCTTGTTCACGGCGGGAGCGGAGGTGGTCCCGGTAGGGGTCGACCATGCAGGCCCGATACTTGGGAACCCGCTGAATGCGCTGCGGTGTGGCCGCGCGGGCGTATCGCTTGACGGTGTTCATTGCCAGGCCGAGGCGGCGTGAGNCCCTCGCGCAGTCCCGTGGCTGTGGCCCAGCATGCGCTGTGGGCGGCGACTTCCTTGCCAACGGCGTCACACAGACCGTGCCAGAGATGCCATCGGTCGGTGACCTGGACCGCGTTCGGCAGTGCGTCCCGCACCGCCTGCGCATACGCGGCCGAGCCGTCCCGGCACACAACCTCGACTCCTGGATGCGCCCGCAGCCAGCCGGCCACCACCTCGGCGCCGCGCCCAGACAACACGTCGATCCGGGCGCCGGTGTCGGCATCAATCAACACGGTCGCGTAGTCATGACCTCTGCGCAGGGCGAAATCGTCGATCCCCAGCACCCACGGCACCGCACGACCCGGCAACGGGCTTCCCAGCAGGACCCGTACAGCGGTGTCCCGCCCGACCGCGATCCCCATCGCCGGCAGCAACCGGGCCGAAGCCCTGCCCGCCAACTCGCGCACGACACTGCGAACCTGCTCGCGCAGCCGGACGGTCCGCCGCTGGTACCGCTCAATCAAGTCCGGTACTTGCTCTCGGAAGGTCTGGCGCGCGCACTCGTTGACAGCGCAACGCATCCGACGGATTCGCAACCTCACCAGCACCCGGCGTCCATCGACCGGCACATCCGCAGGCACCCGCTCGTGGAAGGCATGAACCCGGTCTGTCGGCGTCCCACAGACAGGGCACGCCACCTGAGCACCCCTGGTCGATGCCCGCACCACGATCACATCACCAGCGTCCTCGACACCCTCGACCGACAGGGCCGATAGCCCCGAGAACACCACACCGACCAGCTTCGCCATCTCAGCCACAAACGATCATGGCAACCCACACCCGGCTGCGACGAAGACCCACCCACCACCTAAAGCGCGCCAGAGCCAATCACGGGATAGACCCTAGACCCTGGGGAATCGCTGGCCCCGGTTGGGAGGTTTCGTGGGGTCAGTTCGGTGAGGTGGTGGCGGGTGCGAGTTCGGCGAGCAGGGCGGTGACGCGGCGGTTGATCTCGTCGCGGATCGGCCGGATCCGGTCGATCGACTCGCCCGCTGGGTCGTTCAGGGCCCAGTCGAGGTAGCGCTTGCCGGGGAAGACGGGGCATGCGTCGCCGCAGCCCATGGTGATCACCACGTCGGCGGCCTGGACGGCTTCGGTGGTGAGCGGTTTGGGGAACTCCCGGGACAGGTCGAGTCCGATTTCGGCCATCGCCTCGACCACCGCCGGGTTGATGGTCTCGGCGGGCACGGACCCCGCCGAGCGGACCAGGACCTGGCCCTGGGCGTGGTGGTGCAGCAGAGCCGCGGCCATCTGGGAGCGGCCGGCGTTGTGCACGCAGACGAACAGCACCTCGGGCAGGTCAGACATGGTCACTCCTTGGTTCTTCGCGGTGGCGTCCAGACGCTCGCGGGCGACGCGCCCGGCGAGCACAGGCAGGTGAGTGCGAACCCGGGCGGAGGCGGCGAACTGGTCGAACGAGTCGCGCATCAACGCGGTCACGGTCTGTGGTGAGAACGTGCCGTCGAAGCGGCGGGCCAGCGCGACGGCCTCGCGGTCGAGCAGCCGGTCGACGTGCGGGTCGGTCAGACGGCAGTCCTCGACGTCATGGCAGGGCCCGCCGTCGCGGTAGGTGGACATGACGGTCCTCCAGAAGGGGTGAGGGTCAATGGGACGTGGGGGCGAAGCGGCCGCGCAGCGCGAGGGAGACGTAGACCAGGCCGACCAGGACCGGCACCTCGATCAGCGGCCCGACGACCCCGGCCAGCGCCTGTCCGCTGGTTGCGCCGAAGGTGGCGATGGCGACGGCGATGCCCAGTTCGAAGTTGTTGCCCGCGGCGGTGAACGCCAGGGTCGTCGTGCGCTCGTAGCCGAGGCCGAGCACCCAGCCGAGGACGTAGGAGCCGGCCCACATCAGGGCGAAGTAGACCAGCAGGGGCAACGCGATGCGCGCCACGTCCAGCGGGCGACCGGTGATCTGGTCACCCTGCAGGGCGAACAGCACCACGATGGTGAACAACAACCCGTACAGCGCGAGCGGGCCGATCCGGGGCAGGAACCGCGTCTCGTACCAGTCGCGGCCCTTCGCGCGCTCGCCCAGGCGGCGGGTCAGCCAGCCGGCCACCAGCGGGATGCCAAGGAAGATGAGCACGCTCGTGGCGATCTGCCACCCGGAGATCGCCAGGTCCGTGGTTGGCAGGCCGAGCCAGCTCGGTAGCACCGACAGGTAGAACCAGCCGAGCAGCCCGAATGCCGCCACCTGGAACACCGAGTTCAGCGCGACCAGGACGGCGGCGGCCTCGCGGTCTCCGCACGCCAGGTCGTTCCAGATGATCACCATGGCGATACAGCGGGCGAGTCCGACGATGATCAGGCCGGTGCGGTAGTCGGGCAGGTCGGGCAACAGCAGCCAGGCCAGCGCGAACATCAGTGCCGGACCGACCAGCCAGTTTAGTGCCAGGGAGGACCACAGGAGCCGCCGGTCGCCGGTGACGGTGGTCAGTCGGTCGTAGCGGACCTTGGCCAGCACCGGGTACATCATCACCAGCAGGCCCAGCGCGATCGGCAACGAGATCCCGTCCACCGCGACGGCGTTGAGCACCTCACCCAGGCTGGGTATCCACCGTCCGGCCAGCAACCCGACCAGCATCGCCGCGCCGATCCACACCGGCAGCAGCCGATCCAGCACCGACAGCCCGCCCGCCCTGAGGCTTCTCGACGCCGGACCGCCGTCGGGCGCGACTACGGAGGACGACCCCGCCGGCGAACCGTCGGGGTTCGCGGTCACAGCGTCGCTTCCGTCGGACGGGTGAGCAGCGCGGCGATCCGGTCGGTGGTCTCGGGCCGCAGCCAGTAGTACACCCACGTTCCCCGTCGTTCGCAGTCGATCAGACCCGCCTGCCGCAACAGTTTCAGGTGGTGGGAGATGGTCGGCTGGGACAGGTCGAACGCCGGGGTCAGCTCGCACACGCACACCTCGCCGCCAGAACGGGAGGCGATCAGCGACAGCAGCCGCAGCCGCACCGGGTCGCCCAACGCCTTGAACACCGGCGCCAGCTCGGCGGCCTGCTCGGCGTCCAACGGCGCGGTCAACAGACCGGGGCAGCACGCGGCAGCCTGCTCGAGCATCGGCTGTTGTTTCGACATGCTTCTATATTGACAAGGATCGATCCACTGCGCAAGGTTGTATCGAAGAACACCGAATCAACGCCCGCGAAAGGGGCACACGATGAGTGATCAGGCGACCGATCTGCGCGAGACCGTCCGACAGCGATACGCCGCCACGGCCATCGCCGTCACGTCCGCGGACTCGGCCGTGGGAGCGGGGGCTGACTGCTGCGGTCCGTCCCCGGTGGAGGTGGACACGAACTTCGGGTCCGGCCTGTATTCCGGCAACGACCGCGACGCCCTACCTGCCGAGGCCGTCGCAGCCTCCCTGGGCTGCGGCAACCCCACTGCGGTGGCCGACCTGCGCGAGGGGGAACGGGTGCTGGACCTCGGGTCCGGCGGCGGGATCGACGTGTTGCTGTCCGCCCGCCGGGTCGGCCCCACCGGCAAGGCGTACGGACTGGACATGACCGAGGAGATGCTCGCCCTCGCCCTGGCCAACTCCCGCAAGGCCGGCGCCACCAACGTCGAGTTCCTCAAAGGCACCATCGAGGCCGTGCCCCTGCCCGCGAACACCATCGACGTCGTGATCTCCAACTGCGTGGTCAACCTCTCGATCGACAAACCCGCTGTGTTCACCGAGATGGCCCGAGTCCTGGTCCCCGGCGGCAGAATCGGCATCTCCGATGTGGTGGCCGCCGACCATCTCACCCCCGACCAACGCGCGGAACGCGGCTCCTACGTCGGCTGCATCGCGGGAGCCCTGTCCTTCGCCGAGTACCACGACCACCTCTCCGCCGCGGGCTTCACCGACATCGAGATCACCCCGACCCACCAGGTCGCCGACGACATGCACTCGGCGATCATCCGGGCCACCACACCCACCAACAGCACCGACGAGGCGCCGACCCAGGCCGGCGCCGCCGGCTGCTGCGGCACCTGTTGACCCGCTCCTTGCGCCCAGACGGGAGCGGCCGGCCGCTCGCGGGACGGCCAGTCGACCGCTCTCGTATGCCCCGCGTGCCGGGCAACGGTGCGCTCCGCGAGTGTTCCGCGGGACACCGCCGTCGACGTCGTTATCGCCATCGACAATTCACCCAGCGCGACCAGTCGCTCGATCCTGCCGAACAACGCGGACACACCCTCGTCCGCGTCACCGGACTCTTGTCGGCCCGATAACCGTCACCATGGCCCTCGCTCCGGTTCGCCGGCGCCGCGCTCGCCGACCTGCTCGGCAGCGACGCCACGATGTTCATCGTGCTCGGCGCGCTCGCCACCGCCGCGACCGCACTGTCCTTTCTCACCATTACCCAATCCAGTAAAGGCAGTAATTCTGATGATCGACGCCGTTGTCATCGGCGCCGGGCAGTCCGGCCTGGCCGCTGCACACGCGCTCCGCGCCGCAGGACGTTCCCCTGTCGTGCTGGAAGGAGGCCAGGAGCCGGTGGGCTCCTGGCCGTCCTATTACGAGAGCCTGCGGCTGTTCTCCCCGGCGAGGTACAGCTCGCTGCCGGGTATGCCCTTCCCCGGAGACCCGGACCGCTACCCACACCGCGACGAGGTCGTCGACTACCTACGCCGCTACGCGAAGAACCTCGCTGTCGACCTCCGAACCGGGCACCGTGTCAGCGCCGTCCGCCGTGACGGCGACCGGTTCACCGTCCAGGTCGAGGACGGCACCGAACTGACCGCCCCGATCGTGATCGCCGCGTCCGGCGCGTTCGGGCAGCCGCACCGTCCTGCGCTACCGGGACTGGACTCCTTCACCGGCACCGTGCTGCACTCCGCCGACTACCGCGAACCGGGCCCGTTCGCCGGGCAGCGGGTGATCGTGGTCGGAGCGGCCAACACGGCCGTTCAGGTCGGGTACGAACTGGCCACGGTCGCCACCGTCACCCTCGCCACACGCAAGCCGGTGACGTTCGTCCCACAGCGCCCGCTCGGCCGCGATGTCCATTTCTGGTCGGTGGCAACCGGGTTCGACCACCTACCGATCGGGCATCTGCTCCGCACCCCGCCCCACATGCCGGTCAACGACGACGGCCGCTACCGCCGCGCACTCGCCGACGGCCGCCCCGACCAGCGCCGCGTGTTCACCGCGATCGACGGCGACACGGTCACCTGGCCGGACGGCACCCGTGAGCAAGTCGACACGATCCTGCTCGCCACGGGATACCGTCCCGGACTGTCCTATCTGGAATCAGCGGATCGCGGGCAGCGCAAGGGAATCTCCATCCTCCATTCCGGACTCGGATACGTCGGACTTGAATGGCAGCGCAGTTTCGCCTCCGCCACCTTACGCGGCGTCGGCCGTGACGCCCGCTATGTCGTCCGCAGTCTCCTCCGGAAGCGGTAACCTGCGGGTCTAGTGAACGGGCGGCCGCAAGGCTTACCTATCCAAATGCGCGTCTCATCACAGGCGTTCTGTACCTCCCGGACGACGCTTGTCCGACCGGTGGTGGCGCGTGCCCGCCGCGATGGCTCGGGAGTGCTGCTGTACCTGGCGTTCCCGCCGAGACCGGGGTTCGGCGTTGGTATGTCGTCCCTATGGTTGGTGTTGTGGTGGATCGGGGAGTTCGTCGGCCCGGCCACGCCGCTGTGTGCGGTTTTCTTGTGGCGACGGGGAAAGGCTGCGGTCGGTGGTGCCCTTCGACGGTTTCCCATCGGGCCGGATCGCGTTCAGCCAACCCGACGGCATCTACCTGCCGCTCGTCACGGCCGGTGGCACGCGAGTGGTCGCGTTCGCGGTAGCCCTGACCGGGTTCGGACTCGCCGCCGTGCTCCTCGCGCGGTGCGGCGGGTGTCGTCGTCGGCGTCGAGGAAGCTGGCGGCGCCGTCACCGGCGGGCAGGCGCAGCTCACCGGCGCGGACGGCCTCGGCGTAGATGCCCTCGGTGAAGGTCTGCGCGAACCAGCCGGGGCGGCTGATCGTCCGCTCCAGCCCGCTGTCGCGGACCGCGGCCTAGCTGTCCAGCGCCGCGTCCCGGCTGCCGTTGAGCTGCACGAGGTAGAGCGCGCGCACACCGTCGAGCGCGGCGTCCCAGGTGCCGGACCGCGGCCTCGCCGAAGGGCGTGACGCTTGGCCTCGCTCAAGCCGTCGTGCTAATACTGCAACGGCACTCAGGTGAGTGGGTAGCCGCGTCGTTTGTAGTGGCTGAGTCGGGCTTGGTGTTGTCGTCTGCGGCGCCAGTACGACCACGCCCAGGCGTGTTCGGCGGTGTTGACTATCCGTAGGACGAGCTTGATCAGCAGGCGTCGGATCTCCGGTAACGTGAAAGCGATCATGCCTGGCTTGCCTGTGCTGGTTCCCCTTTTGTGACAAGGGAGCGGGTCACGGCCAGCCAGGCGTGGGCGAGCATCGCGAGGGTGATGTGGGCGTACCAGGCCCGCCAGGACCGGACCTGGTACTCATCGAGCCCGGCTTCGTTTTTGGCTTGCTGGAAGCATTCCTCGATCCGCCACCGCGATCCGGCGATCCAGGCCAGGTCATGTAAACCGCAGCGGCGAGGTCCGTAGCAAACGTAGTAGGCGACCTCGGTCGGCTTGGTGATCGAGCGTCGGGCGAGTAGCCAGTGTCCGCGCCCGGCCCGCCACCCGACACGGATCGGCGTCCGGGCCCAGTCGTACTCGCGTGGTCCATGCGCACCGGCACCGACCGATAGTCGCCGCCAGGCTCGTGGCGGCAGCCCGGCGATCAGCACGTCTGCCCTGACCTCCACACCCGCGGTGGTGACCACGGTGTCGTTGACCTTGGTCGACACCACATGAGCCGCGTCGTGTTCCTCCAGCCACACCCGCATGTATTTGACCTGCCCATACGCCTCATCCGCGGTCACCCACGAAAACGGCACACCCGCGTCGAACGCCCGCTCGAGCATCGCCATCGCCTGCCGCGGCTTGGTCACGAACTCCGTCTCCTCCGGGATCCCGGCCGCACGACACCGGTCCCGATCAGCGACCCATGACTCGGGCAGATACAACTCACGGTCGATCAGCGCATGTCCGCGCGTTGAGGCATAGGCCAGGAACGAGCCGATCTGACAGTTCTCAATCCGTCCCGCGGTCCCCGAGTACTGCCGCTGAACGCCCGCCGATCGCACACCCTTCTTCAGGAACCCGGTGTCATCGACAATCAGCACCCCGCCGCGATCTCCGAGCCGCTCGACCACGTAGTCCCGCAGGTCGTCTCGGACCCCGTTGACATCCCAGTCCGCCCGCCGCAGCAACCGCTGCATCCCGTCCGGGGACGCCTCACCAGCCTGCTCGGCCAGAGTCCAACCATTCTTTCGTTCCAGCCCCGCGACCAGCCCAGACACATACTCCCGTGCCCTGACACGCGGCTCTGACCTGGTGAACCTGCCCGCGATCCGCGCATGAACCCGGTCCAACTCGCCAACCACAAGATCCACAACCACAAGGACATGATCCACTACGACTCACACAAGTGCCGTTGCAGTACTAAGCCAGATACCGGGCGAGCTTGCCGGGGATCTCGATTCGCACGAGCTGCGGCTCGTCGAGGACTGCTGCCAGTGGCGGTTCAGGGCGGCCGGGCATCAGGTCGCCGACTGCGGTGCGGACCGCGACCTGGCTCACCTCGTGCTCGCGGGCGGCCTGCTGCTGTCTCGATGGTCAGGAGCAGGTCGGTTGGTACGGCGCGTCCGGAATGGACTGTCGCCATTCTTCCGCGGTGAGGTCACGAGCCACGGTGTCGCAGATGTGCCGCGCCGTGTGCTTCGGGTCGGTGTTCCACAGCACGAGCGTTCGGTCGGCACCGGCGGAGACGAGGGTGCGGCCATCGGGGCCGAACGCGACGGTCCTGATCGGTTCGGTGTGGCCGCCGGTGAGAGTGGCTGTGTGAGCCCGGCTGGCGATGTCCCAGAGCGCCACCGTGTGATCCGTGATGCCGGTGGCGAGCGTGCGGCCGTCGGGGCTGAAGGCCAGGGAGTTCACTGATCCGGCGTTGTTCCCGAGGACCGCGAGGCGGGTGCGGCGCGCCACGTCCCAGAGGATCACGGTCCGGTCGACGCCGGCGGAGGCGAGGGTGGCACCGTCCGGGCTGAACGCTACGTCTCGGAGTGCTCCGGTGTGGCCGGTGAGGGTCGCCAGGCGGGTGCGGCCGGCCACGTTCCAGAGCACCACGGTCTGGTCCTGGCCGGCGGTGGCGAGCGTGCGGCCGTCTGGGCTGAAGGCGACGCCGAGGAGTCGGTCGGTGTGGGTGAGGGTGGCGACGGATGTCCGGTGTGTGACGTCCCAGAGGATCACCGTTCCGTCGGCACTCGCACTGGCGACGGTTCGACCGTCTGGGCTGAACGTGACGTCCTTGACCTGGTTGGTGTGTCCGGTGAGCACGACCGGTGGTGAGCCGGGATCCCCGGTGTCCCAAAGGGTGACGGTGTGGTCGCGGACGCTGGGCGGGCGCTCGTCGGTTCCGGTGGCGGTCGCGAGGGTGCGGCCGTCCGGGCTGAACGCCACCCCGTTGACCGGCCCGTTCCAGCCGACGAGGGTGGTGAGGCGGGCTCGGCTTCCGGCGTCCCACAGCGTCACGGCGCCGTCGGCCCCGGCACTGGCGAGAACGCGCCCGTTCGGGCTGACGCCGACGGCGTTGACCCAGTCGGCGTGACCGGTGAGGGGCAGCTTGGTGGGATCCCACAGGAAGACCGTCCCGTTCTCGCCGGCCGAGGCGAGGAGGGGCAGGTGGGGGTTGATGTCCACCGTGTAGACGTTGTCGGGGTGGCCGGTGAGGCGGGCCCGGAGGGCGTGGTTCGCGGTGTCCCACAGCAGCACCGCGTGGTCGTGTCCGGCGGAGATCAGGGTGCGGCCGTCCTGGCTGAACGCGACCGCTCTGGCCGGTCCGGTATGACCGGTGAGCGTGGTCAGACGGGTACGCCGTACCACGTCCCACAGCATGACGGTCCGGTCGGGACTGGCGGTGGCCAGTGTGCGCCCGTCGGGGCTGAACGCCACGGCGTCCACCGACTTCGTGTGCCCGGTGAGGGTGGCGAGCCGGGCACCGGTCGCCGTGTCCCACACCATGATCGTCCCCTCGGCACCACCGGAGACGAGGGTGTGCCCGTCCGGGCTGAACGCCACGGCGTGCACGAAACCGTGGTGGCCGGTGAGGGTGGCGAGCCGGGCACCGGTCGTCGTGTCCCACAAGATGATCGACCGGTCGGCGCCACCGGTGGCCAGGGTGCGCCCGTCCGGGCTGAACGCCACGGTTCGGACCAGCTCCGTGTGGCCGGCGAGAGTGGCCGACCGCGCTCCCGTCGTGGCATCCCGCAGCACCACCTTCTTGTCGTCGCCTCCGGTGGCCAGCAGGCGCCCGTCCGGACTGAACTCCACTGTGCGGAGCCAGGTGGGATGGTCGGTCAGCGTGACGCGGCGCGTGCGGCTGCGGGTGTCCCACAGCACGACGGTCTCGTCCTTACTGGCGGTGGCCAGCGTGCGCCCGTCCGGGCTGAAGGCGACCTCGGAGATCGGCTCACTGTGACTGGTGAGTTCGGTCTGATAACTCTGGTGCGCGGACATGCTGAGCAGGGCGCCGCGGGCCTCGGCGGTGGGTGCGGTGCGGAAGGCCTCCACGCTCAACAGCTTCGCCGTGCCGGGTCGTGACTCCACCAGCGTCAGTGCCCGAGCGGCCAGCTGGCGTGAGACGGCGTACTGGCCGGCCTGCTCGGCGTCGTGGCGCTGCTGGACCGCGACCACTCCGACGGCGGTGGCCACGAGCAGCAGGCCCGCGAGACCGACGGTCAGGTAGCGGAGTTGACGTTGGCGGCGCGCACCTGTCCGCCGTTCGGTGTCCTCCGTGGCGGTGCTGGCGTCGAGGAAGGCCCGCTCGGTGGGGTTGAGCCGGTCGTGGTGGCCGTCCCGGGCCGCCCATTCGAGGGCCTGCGCGAGCCGTGTCCCCCGGTACAACGCCCCGGGATCGTGACCCAGTGAGGTCCAGGTGTGCGCGGCGTCGGTGAGTTGGCGGTGGGTCCGTAGACCGTCCCGGTCCTCGGTGAGCCAGGCGTGCAGCCGGGGCCAGTGCCGGATGAGGGCCTCGTGGGTGATCTCGACGCCGTCCCGGTCGAGGGTGATGAGCCGGGCGTTGGCCAACTGGTCCAGCACGGTGCCGGTGTCCGGGTCGGTGGTGTCCACCTCGTGCCGGATGATGCGCCGTTTGGTGTCCTCGGTGGTGTCGCCCAGCGCACACAGACGAAGCAGGATCTGTTTCGCGATGGCCTGCTGATCGGTCGCGAGGCCGGAGTAGACCTCTTCCGCGGTGCGGGCCAGCGCGGCGCGCAATCCGCCCGCCGCCTCATAGCCGGCCAGGGTGAGCGTGGTGCCGCGGCGCCGCCGCCACGTCTCCCGCAGTACATGCGAGGCGAGCGGCAACACCCCCGGTTGGCGCGCGGCCGCGGCCACCAGTTCGGCCACCAGCGCGGCCTCCACCCGCCAGCCGGACAACGCCGCCGGCTCAGTGATGGCGCGACGGAGTTCGTCCGAGGTCATGGAGCCGACCAGGACCTGCGCGTCACGGAGTCCCTCGACCAGGTGGGTGTGCTGACCGCAATGGCCGTAGAAGTCGGCCCGCACACCGAGCACCACCCGGGTTCGACTGGTCGTCGCGGACGCCGCGGTGGTGAGCGCGGTGATCAACCACGCCCGCTCGTCGTCGTCGCACAGGGTGAAGACCTCTTCGAACTGATCGACCACCACCACAAGTTCGGCGTCGTCGGACCGTTCGGCCATGGCCTGCCGGATCCGCAGGTGGAGATTGTTCGGATCGGCCGCGAACTCGGCGAGCAACGTCGTGGACGACACGTTCAGGACAGCCGCGAGACGCACCGCGCATTCCTCCGCGGGACGCGACCCGGGCGTGAACACCACCGCGGGCCGGTCGTGACGGACGAGATGGGCCATCAGCCCTGCGCGCAGTACCGAGGATTTACCACTTCCGGACGCCCCGAACACGCCGAGAAATCGGCGCTCCGACATCCGGGTGACGAGTTCGGTGACCAACCTTTCCCGCCCGAAAAACCGGCCGGCGTCATCGACCTGAAACGCCGCCAATCCGACATAGGGACCGTCATCGTCATGCTCGTCCGGTTCGCCGGCTGACATCTCGGCAGCGATCTCTCGCCACCGTTCCTCCCACGCCGCGGTATCGCCGTCGCAGGCCGAGACATACGCGAGGGTGACCGCCAGACTGGGTAGTCTGCGCCCGTTCGCGGCCTCGGACAATGCCGCCGCCGAATAGTGAGCACGCATGCTGAGCTGGCGATACGTCGGACTCCCCACCTTCTCCCGCAGCCGACGAAGATCCATCGCGAACCCCGCCAGTAACTCGTTCGCAGGCTCCAGCGGTTGCTCCCGTCGCGGCACCGCGACCACCCCCCTTGGCGGTGCCCCATTGTTCAGGCTTCGTTGTTCAGAGTCCAGCGCCGGACGCTGAACAACCCGAATCCCGTACACCTGGGGTCGGCCAAACGAGGTGAGGAGGGACACCCAGGCCACCTGAACCCGTTACTCAGGAGTGCGAACGACAATGGGAGAGAGATGAACAAACTCACGAAATGTGCCATGGCGTTGGGACTGACGCTGGCTACAGGTGCGACAATGATGGTCACCGCACCATCGGCCAGCGCGCGGACACTCTACTGCTACTTGGTCGAGAGTGATGCCCCGATCTATGAGTATGCGAGCACGTCGAACAAGCAGGACTCCATCGCCGAGGGGCGCCTCCTTCGGGGTGTTGGGGAGAATGACCAGGGCAACTACTGGGCCGTCCAGTGGTGGAAGTCCAACCCAACGGACCCGTCCTGGGAATCCCTCTGGACGCTGTCCTCTGCGACAGACAACGACTACGTGTACTTTTCGCACCTGCGCGTCATCGACTGCTAGTCCTGGTCGGACCGGAGCAATCCCCTGTGTCGGGGCTTGGCGAGTCACCATGCCAAGTCCCGACACAGGAGTGCCGAGCCAGGCACACCGGCCCGCAGGACCTGGATGAAACGTTCGGCGACCTCGGCCAGCCGTGTGATCCGGGTGGTCAGAACGGCGACAGTGGTGGCGATGTCGCGTACAAGGTGCCAGTGCGGTGCTCGTCGATAGCACTGGGTGGCGAGTGTGGTGATGCGGCGGGCGGGCCGCGACAGCCTCGGGGTGGCGCTGGCGTTGCTCGTGCTCGGCCACCCCGTCCTCGACGCAGCCTTCTGTCGGTTAGGTGTATGAGGTCATGACGTTGGTGACGCTGGTGTGGAGTCGGGTTGCTGGTGGTTGGTTTCCGGCGGTGGTGTGGGGTCGATGGTAGTTGTGGTGCACGTTCCAGATCTGTAGCGCTGCCGTGCGGTGTTGTTCGCTGGTCCAGACGTGGGCGTAGCGGAATTCCTCGGCCAGGATCCGGTGGTAGCGCTCGACTTTGCCGTTGTGGCGGGGTGTGTACGGGGTGATGCGTTGGTGGCGGGCGCCGCGTAGGACGGTGGTGAAGTCGTGGGCGCGGTAGCAGGCTCCGTTGTCGGTCACGATCCGGTGGACGGGTCTGCTGCACGAGTAGGTGACAGTGGTAGTCACGCA
>NZ_BAAGXS010000049.1:0-151855 GCF_054779715.1 Actinophytocola sediminis
ACGCCACCCTGTCGTCCCCGCGCGAGCGGGGCTGTTCCGTACTTGAGCTTGTGCTTGGTCGCCTGTTGGTCGTCCCCGCGCGAGCGGGGCTGTTCCTCCGCCGCCTTCGGTGTAGATCCGCCACGCCTCGTCGTCCTCGCGCGAGCGGGGCTGTTCCGAACACGCTCAGCACGTCCATGTGGCCGAGGTGGCCGTCCCTGCGCGAGCGGGGCTGTTCCCCCGATCTCGTCCTCGGTCTCGGCGTAGTCGTAGTCGTCCCGCGCGAGCGGGGCTGTTCCGGAGTTGGCGCTGCGGGTCAACCCGATGCTGAGGTCGTCCCCGCGCGAGCGGGGCTGTTCCCCGGATGTCGGTCTGGTGCTCCTTCTCCCCTTGTCGTCCCCGCGCGAGTGGGGCTGTTCCGGCTGGACGGAGTGGGAAACGGGTGTCTTCACCGTCGTCCCCGTGTGAGCGGGGATGTTCCGCCGCCCAACGTCATGCCCTGCTTCTCGGCTGGGTCGTCCCCGCGTCAGCGGGGCTGACAACCTGGGTCACGTTCGCTGGGCCGGGCCGCGTTCGGTCTCCCAGCGGCGGCGTAGCTCAGCTACCTCTGCCTCGAGTTTCGTCGGGCCGAGCCGGCGGTGGTGTAGGTAGGGCAGCACTGTCCGGTGTGACCGCGGGTCGTAGATCACCGCGCCGCGTACTTGGAGCCGGGGCGCGGACTGGCCGGAGACCTCCTCGATCTGGATGTCTGCGATTTCTGTCCACGGGTGGCGGCGCGCACCGAAAACTCGACGGACCGCGATACCCGCTCCGGAGACCACGGTCGCCGGCCGGGCGGTCAACGCGAGCATGAACGCGGTGAACAGGAGCCAGCCGACGCCCATCCAGAGCAGCACTTCGGGCGGCGAGTCGGCTAAGGACAGCGCGATCTGCAGGAGCACGCCCACCCCGACCAGGATCGCCAGCACCATCGCGATCATGGCGGCGGACACGCGGTACACGATCCGATCCTCAGTCACGCGGACGATCCTCGCAGGACCGGTGGGGACCAGTCCCGAAATCGTCAGCTGCCTGCTGCCGATTTCGGCGCGATGACGGTGCCCTGTGCCGCCGCGCACAGCGTCTCGGTGCCGTCCGCGTCCACTCCGTACACCTCGCACCGGCAGGTGGCTCGTGACCGACTTGCCTGAACGACGACGGCGACCGCCCGAAGCATGTCGCCGGTCGCCGGCCGGAGATAGTCGATGCTGTAGCCGCCGGTGAGCACCGCGGGACCGAGCACGGTGCCGGCGGCGAAGGTCAACGTGTTGTCCGCCAGGTAGGACAGCACTCCCCCGTGCACATAACCGTTCTGTTGCCTCAGGTCGTCCCGGATGTCGAGTTCGATGGTGGCCTTACCGTCGCCGAACTCGGTCAGGCTTGCCCCGAGCAGGACGCTGAACGGTTGTGCCGCCAGTCCTCGGCGGGCGAACTCCAGGTCGATCACCAACGCTCCGATCAGTTCGGTTGACGGGCAGGCCGCGCAGGCCACGGACCAGTGACTACGATCCGGCGGGCACTCGGATCGCGAGCCTGAACGGACATCATGACCTACGACTGGGGATCGATCTGCAACACCCGCGACCTGCGGATGTACACGCCGTTCGTCGCGGGTGGGTTTCATCTTGGTTGGGTCAACCGTGATCGGTTGGACCTGTTCCGAGCGGAGACGATATTTCAAATACTGCCGAACATGGTGCTGTTGGACGAACGCCTGAGGACTCCGGCCGAGCGGACGGCGGCACTGGCGGAGACCGCGCGACGGTGGCGGGACCAGGGCATGGTGCCCGGCTGGCGGGGCGAGACCTACGACATCGTCCCGTTTCCGGACGGGCCGGTGGTCATGCGGATGGAACGCGCCGTGACCAGGATGTTCGGTTTCATCAACCGTGGCGCGCATATCAACGGTTACGTCCGTGACGGCGACGACATCCTGATGTGGATCGCCAGGCGCTCCGCTGGGAAACCGACCTTTCCCGGGCTGCTCGATCAGATGGTGGCCGGCGGTATGACGTCGTCGATGACGCCGGAAATGGTGGCCGGCAAGGAAGCTCGGGAGGAGGCCGGTGTCGGCGTCGAGCTGGTCGACGCGATCAGGCGGGTCAGTGCGATCACGATCTTCATGGAATACGGCGACATTCTCCTTCGCGATGTCGACTACGTCTTCGATCTGGAGCTGCCGGCGGAGTTCGTGCCGCGGCCGATCGACGCGGAGGTGGCGGGGTTCGAACTGCTGCCGATCGACGAGGTTTTTCACCTGGTGACCGAATCGGACCGGTTCAAGCCGGACTGCAATCTCGTGGTTCTCGACTTCCTGGTACGACACCAGCGGCTTCGCCCAGAGGACCCGCTGTTCGAGCAGACCGTTCTCGGGCTCAGGAGGGGAGTCAGCTGAGATCGTGACGAGCGCTGTGGCGTTGTCGGTGGGTCTGGGTAGCGTAGTGCGCTGTGAACGTTCGTGAACGGATTCTGGAACTCGCCGCCCAGGTCATCGAGCTGCGTGACGCCTACTACCAGGGCTCGCCGCTGGTGGCCGACGCCGAGTACGACGCGATCGAGGACGAGCTACGGGGGCTGATCGAGGCCAACCCGGAGCTGGCGCCGGACCCGAACCCACTCGACCAGGTGGGCGCACCGGCGGTGCTCCACGCGCCGATCCGGCACTCGCGCCCGATGCTGTCGCTGGAGAAGGCCACCCAGCCGGAGCAGGTCGTGGCGTTCTTCGACCGCTTCCCCGGCCAGTCGGCGGTGGTCATGCCCAAGCTGGACGGGCTGTCGCTCGCGCTTGTCTACCAGGACGGGCGGCTGACCAGGGCGATCACCCGCGGCGACGGGACCACCGGCGACGACGTCACCCTCCTGGCGCGGGCGCTGATCGACGGCATCCCCCAGCGGGTCGACGCGCCGGGCCGGATCGAGATCCGGGGCGAGGCGGTCATGCTGCGGTCCACGTTCACCGCGTTCAACACCGCGCATCCGGACCGGCCGCTGATCAACCCGCGCGGCGCCGCCGCGGGCACCCTACGAGCCAAGGACCCGGCGACGGTCGCCGAGCGGCGCCTGCGGTTTTTCGCCTTCGACCTGGACACCTCCGATCCGGGTGGGGTCGAGACCGATCTGGCGGACGGGTTGCGCACGCTCGGGTTCACCGTCGCCGACATGCGGCACTGCGCCGACGCGGCCGCGGCACAGACCGTGATCACCGAGATCGAACGGTTGCGCGACCAGCTGGACTACGACCTCGACGGCGCCGTGCTGCGGCTGGCCAACCGGGCCGCCTTCGCCGCCGCCGGCACGCGGTCCAGCTCGCCGCGTGGTGCGCTGGCGTTCAAGTTCGCCGCCGAGGAGAAGACGACGGTGCTCACCGACGTGGTGTGGGACGTCGGCAAGACCGGCAAGATCGCCCCGGTCGCCCATCTGGAGTCGGTGTTCGTCGGCGGCGGCAACGTCACCCGCGCCACGCTGGCCAACCAGGAGGTGATCCGCGCGCGCGGCATCCGGATCGGCGACACGGTCCTGGTCCGCCGCGCCGGTGACGTGATCCCGTTCGTCGCCGGGGTGCTCGACGCGGCCAAACGCACCGGTGCCGAGCGGGAGATCGTGCCGCCGAGCGCGTGCCCGTCCTGCGGCCACGGGCTGACCGAACAGGGCAACAGCCGCGAGCTGTTCTGCACCAACGTGGCCTGCCCGGCGCAGACGGTGCGCCGGCTGGTCCACTGGGCGTCCAGGGCGGCGGCGGACATCGAGGCCGTCGGGCCGGTGTGGATCGAGCGACTCGCCGAGGCCGGGATTCTCGAGCATCCGTCGGACTTCTACCGCCTGACCAAGGAGCAGTTGCTGGAGTTCGACCGGATCGGCGAGGTCTCCGCCACCCGGATGATCGAGTCGATCGACGCCAGTCGTCGGGTCGGTCTGCGGCGGGCGCTGATCGGCCTCGCGATCCCGATGGCGTCGGCGGGCACCGCCACCCGGTTGTGCCGGGCGGGGTTCGGCTCCATCGAGCAGGTCGCCGACGCCGGCGAGGAGCGTCTGGTGTCCGTTGAGGACATCGGGCCCCGGGTCGCCGCCTCCTTGAGCGAACACCTTGCCCGGCTGCGGCCCGAGCTGGTGCGCCTGCGTGCGCTCGAGGTCTCGCTGGACGTTCTCGAGGAGGACCTGCCGCCCGTGGTCGCGTCCGACGCGCCGTTGGCCGGCAAGACGGTGGTGATCACCGGCACGATCAGCGATCCGCGCACCGGCGAGAAACTCCCCCGGCCCACTTTCCAGCGCCTGTGCGAGAAGGCGGGCGCGACGGCCGCCTCCTCGGTGTCGGCCAACACCGACCTGCTGATCACCGGCGCGGACGTCGGCGCGGGCAAGCTCACCAAGGCCGAGAAGCACGGCGTCCAGGTCGTCGACCAGAGCGAGATCTGGCAGCAGCTCATCGCGGCCGGGGTGACCTGACGGCGCTCTACTCCGGACAGTGAGCGCGCGCACGTTGCCTTGCCGTCGACGACAACGTTTAGCGTGCTGACGATGAAGTTCGCGATCAGCTACAGCACGTCCTACTTCGGCGTCGACCCCGACCGGATCGTGGCGTACGCGCGGCATGCCGAGAAGTGCGGCTTCGAGGCGCTGTACCTGCCGGAGCACATCGTGGTGTATCCCGGCGCGCGGGTCGGGGCCCACGAGATCCCGCCAGGGCTGCCCTACGCCGATCCACTCGACTGCCTGAGCTTCGTCGCCGCGGCCACCCAACGGATCCTGCTCGGGACCGGTGTGCTGCTGCTCCCCTACCACCATCCGGTGATCCTGGCGAAGCGGCTGGCGACCATCGACGTGCTGTCCGGTGGCCGGATGCGGCTGCTGACCGTGGGTCTCGGCACGCTGCCGGAGGAGGCCAGGGCGGTCGGCGTCGACTTCGCGACCCGCGGCCGGCGGGCCGACGAGGCGATCGACGTGCTGCGCCTGCTGTGGGCCGGCGGTGAGGACGGCGTCAGCTTCGACGGCGAGTTCTTCTCCTTCGACAATGTGTGCAGTTTTCCGAAACCCGTTGGGGTCACTCAACTTCCGATCCACGTCGGCGGTTCGAGCCTGGCGGCCGCACGCCGCGCCGGGCGACGCGGCGACGGGTACTTTCCCGGCGGCGGGCGTACTCCCGACGAGCTTGCCCGCCAGCTGGACCTCGCCCGGTCGACCGCGCACGAGGCCGGCAGGCGCGCGGACGCCCTGGAATACACCAGATGGGGGTCCATCGACATGTCCACCGACGACGTCGCGGCGCTCGCCGCGCGGGGCGTGACCCGGATCGTCGTCAGCGCCACCGCCGTGGAGCCGGCACGGCAACGGGACCAACTGTCCGCGTTCGCCGGGCGATTCGCGCTCTAGCGCCGCATCCGTGGATCGTGCGTCGGGTCGGCGTACATGGGCGGGCAACCGTCCACAATGGCCTCTGGGCGCAGTTCGTAGTGCCATGGCTCGTTGCGGTAGATCTGGCACAGCCCGAACGTGGCGCCGTGCTCGGCCAGCCACGCCTTGGCCGCGGCCGGTCCGATGTCGACCGCGTTCCCGGACACGTGCGCGGAGGTGTCCGGGGTGGCCACCCAGCGGGCGGCCTCCCGCGCCGAGCCGTAGGTCGTGACCGCCTCCCGGAGTAGCTGTTCCTGGTACTCCGGCGACCGCCAGCCACCGTTGACGACGACCACCACCCCGTCGGCCGCGGCGGCGCTCGCGGCGCGGCGCAGGGCGGCGAGCAGTTCTGGATCGAGGTTGGCCACCGCCGGCAGGTCGTCGTCGAAGACCGTCACGGGGTCGGGGACCGCGCCGTGTGCCGTGCCGAGGGGTGCTGTTCGTTCGCGGGAGGGCATGCCGTCAATCAAGGCGGCGCGGCGTTACCAGCACGTATGCGGTTTTCGATATGCCGACGACATGCGTCAGCTCCTAGCATCGGAGTGTGCGTGTGCTGGTCGTCGAGGACGAACCCTTCATGGCCGAGGCCATTCGCGATGGCCTGCGCCTGGAGGCGATCGCCGCCGACATCGCCGGTGACGGCCACACCGCGCTGGAGCTGTTGAGCATCAACACCTACGACATCGCCGTGCTCGACCGCGACATCCCCGGGCCGTCCGGGGACGAGATCGCCGCGAACATCGTCGCCGCCGGCAGCGGCATGCCGATCCTGATGCTCACCGCCGCCGACCGGCTCGACGACAAGGCCTCCGGGTTCGAGCTGGGCGCCGACGACTACCTCACCAAGCCATTCGAGCTGCAGGAGCTCGTGCTCCGGCTCAGGGCGCTCGACCGCAGGCGCGCCTACAGCAGGCCGCCGGTCAGGGAGATCGCGGGCCTGCGGCTGGACCCGTTCCGCCGCGAGGTCTACCGCGACGGCCGGTATGTCGCGCTGACCAGGAAACAGTTCGCCGTGCTCGAGGTGCTCGTCGCCGCCGAGGGCGGGGTGATCAGCGCGGAGGAGCTGCTGGAACGGGCCTGGGACGAGAACGCCGACCCGTTCACCAACGCCGTGCGCATCACGGTCTCCGCGCTGCGCAAACGACTCGGCGAGCCCTGGATCATCGCCACCGTGCCCGGCGTCGGGTACCGCATCGACACCGAGCGGACGGAGGACCGTGGATAGGGCGCCCGGGATGAGCGTGCGCCTCAAGCTCACCCTCAGCTACGCCGGCTTCCTCATGCTCGCGGGTGTCCTGCTACTCGCGGTCGTGTGGGTGTTCCTGCTGCGTTACGTCCCCGAGACGATCTTCCGCGCACCGCGCGAACCGGGGTCGGGGCCCGGGCCGATGGTCATCCCGGACCGCTCCGACCTGCTGGAGGCCTTCGCCCCGAAGGCGGCCGCGATGCTGGCGTTCCTGTTGTTGTTCAGCCTGCTCGGCGGCTGGCTGCTGGCCGGCAGCATGCTCGCGCCGCTGACCCGGATCACCAACGCGACCCGCCTGACCGCGAACGGCTCGCTCACCCACCGCATCCAGCTGGAAGGCAGCAAGGACGAGTTCCGTGAGCTCGCCGACGCCTTCGACGCCATGCTCGCGCGGCTCGAGGCGCACGACGCCGAACAGCAGCGGTTCGCGGCCAACGCCTCCCACGAGCTGCGCACCCCGCTGGCGATCACCCAGACCCTGCTCGACGTGGCCCGCAACGATCCGAGCCGGGACACCGGCGAGCTCGTCGAGCGCCTGCGCTTCGTCAACACCAGGGCGATCGACCTCACCGAGGCGCTGCTGCTGCTCAGCCGCGCCAACCAGCGGGCCTTCACCAGGGAGCACGTCGACCTGTCGCTGGCGGCGGAGGAGGCGACCGAGACGCTGCTTCCGCTCGCCGAGAAACACGGCGTCACCATCGAGACCGCCGGCGACCAGGCCGCCACCGTCGGCTCGCACGCGCTGCTGCTGCAGCTGACCACGAACCTGGTGCACAACGCGATCGTGCACAACCTGCCGGCACAGGGCACCGTGTGGGTCACGACCAGCGTGCACCTGAAGGCGGTCGAGCTCACGGTGGAGAACACCGGCCAGCTGCTCGCCCCGTCGGTGGTTGCCACCCTCACCGAGCCGTTTCAGCGCGGCACCGAGCGCATCCGCGGTGACCACGCGGGTGCCGGCCTTGGCCTGGCGATCGTCAGGAGCATCACCGAGGCGCACGACGGAACCCTGGCCATCGCCCCCCGCCCCGGCGGTGGGCTCCACGTCACCGTGCGGCTACCCGCCGTGACGTGACCCGACCGCCCGCCGCTCGGCGACCGCGGTGAGCACGTACCTGGCCAGGACGACGCCCGCGTCCGGGGCGCCGGCCGCCGACGCGGTGGCCGACATCGCCGCGAGCCGCCCGGGATCGGTGAGCAGCGGGATCAGCGTGCGCTCGATCCAGGCCCGGTCGAGGTCGGCGTCCTCGACCAGCAGCCCACCGCCGGCCGCGACCACCGGCTCGGCGTTGCGCCGCTGCTCACCGCCGCGCAGCGGCAGCGGGACGTAGGCGGCCGGCAGGCCGACAGCGGCCAGCTCGGCGCAGGTCATCGCCCCCGAGCGGCAGATCACGAAGTCGGCGGCGGCGTAGGCGTAGCGCATCTGGTCGACATAGGGGACCACGACGTAGGGCGGGTCACCGGCCGGCACCTCGACCACGTGCTGGGGCCCGGTGATGTGCAGGACCTGCACGCCGGTCGCCCGCAACGCCGGGGCCGCGCCGGCCACCGCGGCGTTGATCGTCCCCGCGCCCTGGGAACCGCCGGTGACCAGCAGCACCGGCCCGGTGGGCCGCAGGCCGAACCGCTGCCGGGCGGCCGCGCGCAGCGCGGGCCGGTCCAGCGCGGTGATCTCGGGCCGCAGCGGGATCCCGATGGCGGTGGCGTTCGGCAGCCGGACGCTGGGCGCGGCGGTGAACACGTGCGTGGTCATCCTGGCCGCCAGCCGGTTGGCCACGCCGGGCAGGGCGTTCGCCTCGTGCACGACGATCGGCAGGTCCCGGCGGCGGGCGGCGAGGTAGGCCGGCATGGCCACGTAGCCGCCGAAGCCAACGACGACCTCGGCCAGCACGCGGTCGAGCACCGCCCCGGCCGCCCGCACCGAGTCGCGCAGCCTGCCCGGTGTCTTCAGCAGCGCACTGTCCAGTTTTCGGGACAGCGGCACGGGTGGGATGAGTTCGAGCGGGTAGCCGCGGGCCGGGATGAGCGTGGTGTCCAGGCCGCGGACGGTGCCCAGGGCGGTGATCTCGGCCGTGGGGATCAGCCGGCGCAGCGCGTCGGCGAAGTTCATCGCCGGCTCGATGTGCCCGGCCGAATGGCCGCCGGCGACCACGACGCGCGGGGCCATCACGCCGGGTGTCCTGGTTCGTGGAGCTTCATGCGGTGGGTGTCCTTGAGATCGCGGAGGAACCGGGATGACCCGGCGGCCTGGTCGAGGTAGCCCTGTCGTCGGTAGAACTCGTGTGCGTCCTGGCGGCGGTCCGCGCTGGTGACCTCCATGCGCAGGCAGCCGCGGCTGGTGGCGAACTCCTCCGCGGCGGCCACCAGCCGGCCGCCGACTCCCGGCGGCGGGCGTGCTCGGCGACGACCAGCGCCACGAGCCGGGCCCAGGAGCCGGTGCGTTCGAAGAACGGGCAGACATGGACCGCAGCCAGGCCGAGCAGGTCACCGTCGGCCTCGGCCACGTAGGCCGCGCTGGCGGGATCGTCGGCCCAGGCGCGGATTCGGGTCGCCGTGGCCGCGGGGTCGTCCTGGGGGTAGCCGAGCTGGTGGAGCAGGTCGTTGACGGCGGCCGCGTCGGTGGCGCGTGCCCGTCGTAGCCCAGGATTACGCAATGGGAAAGTCAAAGTAGTCATCCGGATAGGGTTCGTCGTTCAGCGTGTAGTGCCACCATTCGCGTTCGTAGGAACGGAAGCCACCGGCCGCCATGATGGCGCGGAGATGCTCGCGGTTGCTCGTTTCGAGCAGCGCGATTCCCGCCGCCCCGTGATGGGAGATCGAGTCCATCAGGTCGTGATCGCCGCCCATGGGCGCGAGTTCACCGGTGGTCAGGTGATAGAGCGTCAGATCGACCGTACTGCCCCGGCTGTGGCCCGATCTGGCGGCCACATATCCCTTGGTGAACATCTCGGCTCGGTCGATGTTCGGATAGTGTCGCGGTTTCGTCCGGCCGTCCTCCGGCTGCTGTGCCCAACGCAGAAAGCAGTCCACGGCACGTTGCGGGCGATAACCGTCCCAGACGAGCAGGCCGAAACCCAGGGACGCGGCCTTCTCCCGCGCATTCTCCAGCGCCGCGCACAGTGCCTTCGTGCCGACGATACGATTCGCCACGTAGCCGTCCACGGGTTTTCCGGTGAAGTTGTCCCAGGTGGCGTACTTGGCGTCCCAGCGTATTCCGGGCGCGAACTCGTCCAGGAAGGCGAAGTCCGCCTTCACTGGATCTTCCCCGTCAACGCCAACGACACGACCCGGTCGATCACCTCGCCAAGGGGCAGCCCGGCGGCGGTCATCATCCTCGGGTAGCGGCTGTAGGAGGTCAGGCCGGGAAAGGTGTTGACCTCGTTGAGCACGACGGTGCCGTCCTCCTTCAGGAACAGGTCCACCCGGGCGAGCCCCCGGCATCCCAGGGCGCGATAGACGTGCTTGGCCGTCTCCTGCACGAGCGCGCGGGACTCCGCCGAGATGTCCGCGGGCACGATGGCCACCGAGTTGTCGGAGCCACTTTCCGGGTCGCTCTCCTGGTGGATCTTGAAAAAGCCGTGGGACAGCGCGATGCGGTCCACCTCGCCGGCGACCAGCTCCAGCTCGTTGCCCAAGATGGCACAGCCGACCTCGCTGCCGACGACCGCCTGTTCGATCAGCACCTTCGAGTCGTACTGCCGCGCGGTCTCCACGGCCGCCGCCAGCTCTGCCGGTCCGGACACTTTGCTGACACCGAAGGACGACCCCGAACGGGCCGGTTTGACGAAGACGGGATAGGTCAGCGAATCCGGGTCGACCGGGTCGTCCGCCGTGACGGTCCAGAAATTCGGCGTCGCGACACCCGCGTCGCCGGCGACCAGGTAGGTGAGGGTCTTGTCCATGCACAGGGCGGAGGTCTGGATGTCGCAGCCGACGTAGGGGATGCCGGCGAGCTCCAGCAGGCCCTGGATCGCGCCGTCCTCGCCGAGCTTTCCGTGCAGCACGGGCAACACCAGGTCCAGGCCGATCGTGGTGTATTTCCCCTGCTCCAGCACCAGCAGTCCGTGCACGCCGCGGTCCGGTGACAGCACCGCCGGCCGGCAGTCGCCGTTCTCCCAGTCCGCCGAGGGGCCGGCACACAGCTGCCAGGCACCGGTCCGCGTGATCCCGATATAGACCGGTTCGTACTTCTCGGTGTCCAGGTGCTTCGCGACCTGCTGCGCGGACTTGACGGAGACGGCGTGCTCTTCGGAGCAGCCGCCGAATATAATTCCTATTTTCATATCCAGTGCTGCTTTCCGCTCACAAACTTCCGACAGTTGATGATCGAGTTCTCCACGGTGTCCCGCAGGGCGTGCTCCGTGTAGTAGGCGGTGTGCGGGCTGATAATCACGTTCGACAGTTCCCGCAACCGCAACAACTGCTCGCTCACGATGGGCGTGTTCCGGCAGTCGGTGTAGAAAATTCCCTCTTCGCCTTCGAGGACGTCGAGCGCCGCACCGCCCAACGCGCCGCTCTCCAGCGCCGACACCAGGGCCTCGGTGTCAAGAAGCGCGCCGCGACCGGTGTTCACGACGAACGCGCCGGGTCTCATCAGCGCGATACGGTGCTGATCGAGGAGATGGTAGGTATCCGCGGCAAGTGGCGTGTGCAGCGTCACCAGGTCGCTCTGCCGCAGCAGTTCGTCGAGCGGAACGTAGTCCGTGGCGGCCCTCGGCTGGTTGTCATGGGCCAGCACGCGGCTGCCGAAACCACGCAGCCGGTCCATGACCGCCACGCCGATGCGCCCGGTACCGACCACGCCGACGGTCAGGTCGCGTAGTTCCTTCCCGCGCACCTCAGGCAACCGGTAGTCATGCACGGCCACCCGCCCGATGATGGATTTCGCGTTCCGCACCACCATCAGCATCAGCATCAGCGTGTAGTCGGCCACGCTGTCCGGCGAATAGGCCACGTTCTCCACGGAAACGCCGATGCTCTCCGCGTAGCGCACATCGATGTGGTTGTACCCGATGCTTCTGGTCGAGATGTACGCCACTCCGGCCTGTTCAAGTGAAAGCAGCGTCGAGTTCGTGATCCGAGTCTTGTGCCCGACGCTGACGCATCGACTTCCGGCCGCCAGCCCGACCGTGGCCTCGGACACCGCCACCTCGGTGATCGTCGGCTCGATCGCGAACCGCGGCGCCATCTCCCGGAACAGCGCGGCCTCGTCCGGCCCGCAGCCGTACACCGTGATTCCCATGGTCGGCACCGCCGAGGAGGACCAGGACGCCAGCGACCGGGCCGCTGTTCGTGCTGGTTCGCGATAGGGCATGCCGCCAGTCAAGGCAACGCGGTGTTGCCAGCGGGTATGCGGTTTTCGATATGCCGGCGATATGCCGGCCGCGATCAGCGGATGACGACCGCGCGATCCTTGATGCGGTCCCAGGCGGAGACCGGCAGCTCGGCGAGGGAGAACACGTCGTCCACGGTCAGCACGGTGTCCCGGACGGCGACGATGTCCTCGGCCTGTTCGGCGGACAGTTCGAGTACCTCGGCGATCACAGCCTCGGGTGCGGTCGCGAGGTCGACCAGACCACCGTCGTCGTAGTCACCGGAGAGATCCGGCCGGCCGATGCGCAGCTCGCGGGCCATCAGGGGGTCGGCGGCGGCGAGTTCGCGGGCCTGCGCCCGCTTCGTGCGCGCCCGCAGGATCTGCCCCACGGCCGGATCGATCGCCGGCGTGCCCTCAGCGCCCGCGCCCTCGGGCTCGCCGAGGCCGAAGACCTCACGCCGCAGCCCGACCAGCACCGTGGTGCCGACGACCATCGAGCTGAGCGCGCCGATCACGAACACCGCGTCGACCGCACCGGCGGTCGTGCCCTCCGGTTGCCCGGACACGTACAGCACGCCGCCCGCGACCATCACGAACACGACGGTCGCCAGCCACACCCACAGCCGGCGCAACCGGATGGCGGCGTGCAGGAACGGCAGGAACGTCAGCAGACCGGCCGTCAACACCGGCACCACCACGTACCACAGGCTGCCGATCCGGACCGCCCTGCCTGGCCACTTGGACATACGCCACCTCCGCCACCCGCCGTCGACCAGTCATCGGCTGGGCGGATCCGCCGTTACCCTCCTGGTCGCGCCCGGGGCCGCTGCTGCCGAAACCGTGACCATCGGCGACCTGGTCCGGGCTCGATTTCGGCTGTTCGGTGGTTTCCCCGCGAACGCCGGTATGAGATGGCAGAATCCGCCCGAACCAACTACGAAGGGGGGCCGACGTGGTCCGCACGGTGACCGGGATCGTCGTGATGGCGGCGGCGATGGTGCTCAGCGGCTGCGGCGGGGACGCCGACTCCGACGCCGGCGGTGGGCCGACCACCGAGCCGGACGCCACGGCGGCCGACGGTCCGCTGGCCGGGCTGGACGGCAACACGCTCTGTGGCATGGTCGACCTCGCACGGCTCGAGGACAGCTTCGGGGAGCCGTTCGCCGACGCGTTGGGTGGGGTGAACCCGCCGGAGCAGGACAGCTCGGTCGTGTGCACCTACCAGTCCCAGGCGTTCATCGACGCGGAGGTCGCCGACCTCGAGAACAAGCTGCAGGTCACCACCAAGGTGACGCACATGACCGACGCGTCGACCGCGAAGGAGGCGCTCGACGCGTCCCTGTCCGACGACGGCACGCCGGTCGCCTACCAGCCGGTTGACGGGTTGGGCGCGGTCGCCGGCTACGCGGGCAGCGACCTGAACGTCGACTCCGGCGGCAGCTACCTGGTCGCCATCGTCGAGGTCGACGGGAAGTTCGTCGAGGTCCTCACCAAGGCGTACCCGGCGGGCACGGTCGAACAGCTCCGGCCGATCGCCGACGAACTGCTCCCGAAAGTGGAGTCCGAGCTGCGATAACCGGCCAGACGTGAATCTGGAAGACACGACACCGAACAACAGGGGGCGCTGGACGCATGGGTTTTGAAGTTGATGAGTCGGCAGTCGCCGATTTCGGCCTTTACCTCGGGGCGGAGGCCGGCTACACACTGCCGACCATCGAGACCCTGGCCCGCGACGAGGGCATGAGTGCCCACGGCTTCACCGGGCTGCTCGAACCACTCGGCAACGTCGTCAAGGGTGACGCGTCCGTGCTCGTCGGCTCGGCGTTCAGCCTCATGCAACGCAAGCTCTGCGACCTCGGCGACAGCGTCCGCTCGGCGGCCAAGGACTACGGCTACGTCGAGCAGGGCAACATCACGATGTTCGACTACAACAAGCTCAACGGGGACAACGACCAGGAGATCACCTTCGGCGCCGGCTACGGCCACGACGGCTACGCCAACTACACCGAGGGCGGCTACTCGAACTTCCAGTACACCAACCTCGAGATCGGCGAGATCGACCGGCCGGACACCAAGTACTCCGACGACCTCGACGACTTCGGGCCGGTGCTGACCGTGCTCGACTGGATCTGGTCGGAGTGCAACATCGACGGCGGGAAGGGCTTCACCGACTCGCTGGTCTCACCGCTGGCCGGCAACTACAACAGCATCACGGCCAACGGCGAGGCGTGGAAGAGCGTCGGCACGAACTTCGGCCTGCTCGCGGCGAACCTGCTGAGCAACGGGACCAAGCTCGCCACCAACCACTGGGAAGGCGACGCCGCGACCGCCTTCACCCAGTTCCTCGACATCTTCTGGGAGAAGGGCGCGGCCTGGGCGGGCGAGAAGCTCGGCACGTTCGTCGCCGCCGGCTTCGAGAAGATCTCCGAGGTCTCCAAGAAGATCGCCCAGATGGCCATCAACGCGATCAACGCGATCATCCGGGCGGCGGCGCGGCTCGCCACGAAGGCGATCCCGTTCATCGGCTGGGCCTGGGGCCTCCTGGAGTCGGCCGCCAAGTGGGTCGGCAAGCTCTTCGGCGTCGAGATCGACGACCTGATCGACGACATCCAGGCCATCGTGGAGATGGTCCCGGCGGTGTTCGACCTGTTCGAGGCGATGAAGAACATCGTCGAGACGATGCAGAACTACTTCAACACCCTCGAGGAACTGATCAACACGATCAAGCAGATCCCGGAGATCGGCAGCCTGTCCGACGCGGTGGCCACCGGTGAGTCGATCAACGAGAGCACCACCGCGCTGAACGAACAGAAGACCGCGCTCGAGGAGAACGCCAACAAGGCGGACGACGCGCTCACCGAACTGGACGAGATCGCCGCGAACGCGGGGAACTAGGAGGCTGTGCGCATGCGACCGGACCGCGGGCTGCACACGCCCGAGATGGACCACGCGGAGCGGGAGCTCAACGCCCGCGCCGACTACGCGCTCAACCTGGCCCGCAACCTCGAGGCCAAGGTGGCGCAGTTCGAGCAGCGGTTCAACGAGAAGGACCCGCCGTCGGACGAGGACGTCGAGCGGATGAAGAAGTACATCCTCGGCCACGCCATGACCGAGCAGTGGCGGCAGGTGGTCAAGCAGATCGAGCGTGGTGAGCTGACCTGGCGGGAGGTCGTCGACGGGCTGTTCTACGGCACCCTGGCCCCCGAGGTCGCCGCCGCGTTCCGGTCGTTGAACCGGGTGCCGCCGGCGAGCATGGACGACCTGGTCGAGCTCGGCGTGCTGCCGGCCCCGCCGGCAGACCAGCCGCCCGCCGAGTCCGAGCCAGAGCCGACCGCCACCCGCCGTTCCCGCCGCGACGACGATGACGACGAGTGGTTCGACGAGGATCCCCTCGGCCGCGTGACCCGCTGAACCTCCTCGGCCATGCCCTGAATGCCTCATTGGCGACGTTCACCGTCACGAATGAGGCATTCAGGGCAGTTAGGCCACGCGGTAGGCGCGGGTGATCGTCTCGGTCACGGTGTTGCCGGAGCGGTCCGAGGCGGTCGCGCGCAGGGACACGAAGCCCGTGCTCGGGTTCTGGACGGTCACCACCCAGTGGTCGCCCCGCCTCCTCGGCGTGACCCGGCACCCCGCGAACCCTCGACAGTCCGCTGCGCACGGCGCCACCCGCGGTGGCCACCCGCCGGCGAACGGCGGCCGGCACGACGGTCCTGGACGTGCGGGTGAGGACTTTCTGTTTGGCGCGCTGGACTTTCTCCCAGGCCGCCTGGTCGTAGGGAGCCATGAAGGGTAACGGCACCTCGGTCACACAACAGGTTTCGCTCAGCCAGTCAACGCTGTTTCACGCGGTAGCCTTGCCCGGTGCGAATCGTGGTCCGGCAGTCCGTCGACACGCTGGCGCACACGCTGCTCGAGTACGACGACATCCGCCGGCACGGCAGGCCCGTCGTGCACCGCGACCCCGTCCGCGCCGGCGAGTTGGGCGGCGACGGCGGCTGGGTGGAGCTGGTCCTCAGCGGCGGACTGAACATCACGTCGATCGTCATCGCGCTCGCCGCGTGGCTACGGCCCCGGGAGCCGCGGCGTCCCCAGGACGGCGAGCCGCCGACCGTGCTCATCGAGCACGAGGGCACCACCGTGGTCATGCGGAACAGCTCGCCGGAGACCATCGAGTCAGTCGTGCGGGCGCTGCGGGACGGCGGCGCGACCGGGCCGCCACCGTGAGGCTGATCGACCCCGAACGATCCCGGGCGGTGTTCATCGCCACCGCCGAGTACCCGAACGATCCTCTGCTCCCCGACCTTCCCGAGGTGGCCGACGGCGCGCGCGCCCTGCGTGAAACGCTGACCAGCCAGGACATCGGCGGCTTTCGCGCGCGACACTGCGCGCTGATCACGAACCCCGGCGATCCAGCCGAGGTCGTCGACCGGCTCCGCGAGCTGATCGCCGATGCCGAGGACACCGCGCTGATCTACTACGCGGGACACGGACTGCTCGGCCTGCCGGCCAAGTCCGAGCGCGAGCCCCTGTTGCTCGGCCTCACCGGGTCCACAAGGGACCGTCCATACCGCAACAGTCTGCCCGTCGACTGGGTCTTCGCCGAACTGCGGTCGTGTCCCGCCCGAAACCGGCTGCTCGTGGTCGACTGCTGCTACAGCGGACGCGCCCTGCCCGGCGTCCCGATGGGCGACCCGGCGACGCTCGCGGCGAACGCGCTGGACGCCCAGGATGTCGACGGCGGCTGGATCCTGGCCTCCGGCAAGGCCGACATGGCCTCCCACATCCTTGCCGGCGCCCGGTTTCCCGGCCTGACCGGCGCCCTGCTCGCGGTCATGGCCGAGGGAGTCCCCTATCGGCCGGACGTGCTCACCCTGCAGGACCTGTATGTTGGCGCCCGCCGCCGCATGCGCCAGCAGCACCTGCCGCCGCCCCAGGTGTGGGGCGAGAACTCGGCGGCCCAGCTCGCCCTCGTCCGGAACGCGGCCTACTCCCCGGACCTGCCGGACACCGACGAGTACGTCCTGGGCGCGTGGTGGACCGGCGTCGTGATCCGGCGCGGCGGGGAGGACGCGGGCAGGGTCCGCGGATGGCTCACCCGGCGACGCCAGGAAGGCGGGCTCGCCGGTGCGTACGCCAACCGGTACGGCTGGGAGTCCGTGTTCTTCACCCCGTCGGCTCTCCGGTGGCAGAAGGGCATCCGCTTCGACCCGAGAACCGACGCGCTGCGGGCGCTGGATCCCGGCTATGCCGTCATCATCGTGGCCACCGCCACCAGGACCATGGAACCCAACGTCGCCAAGGTCATCAGGATGCTCATCGCCGATGATCCCGACCAGGCACGCATGCTGTTGCGCGGTCTGCTCGCGGAGTACCCGCTCAAGGCCGTCCGCCTCTGCCGCGAGGCCACCCTCGCCGCGCCGCCGCCCGAGTGGTTTCACGACCAGCACGTCGAGCTACCAGGACATCCCGGCCCTACGGCGTGACCACGACCCCGCCGATACCGGTGCGCCCGGCGGGTGAGCCGACCAGTTCGACACTCACGCCGGCGCGGACGCGCTCACCGAACACCGCGACCAGCGCGTCGGTCACTCCCGAGACCAGCCGGGCCACGATGTCCGCCGCGTCCGGCCGGCTGAACGCGCCTTCCTTGATACCGAACAACACACTCGGCGACGGCGCCTTCGCGGGTGTGCCGCCGATGCCCCAGCGGTTCGCCGGCAGACCGATCAGGTGCACGACCGCGATGTCCCGCGCCCAGTCCCCGTACACCGCGACGACCGCGTCGGTCAGCGCCTCGATCAACTCGGTCTCGCGGCCGACCAGGTCGTCCTCGAGGACGTGCACAGTCAGATGCGGCATGATCACCTCGCCATTATGTTTGCTAGCAAATAACCTTCGGCAACAAAGGTAATAGATCGGACGGACGCATGTCAACGAGCGCGGTGTCGAGGTCAGATGGCGAGGTCAGGGGTCGAGCGACAACCCCAGCTCGCCCGTGAGCACCGCGCGCGGGTGAAGGTCAGCAGCCAGTCACCCGGCTCGGCGAGTCGGGCGGCGAAACCTCGGTAGGTCACCACTTGTGTCCGCGCCATGGCCGAAGTAGACACCACGCGAGGTTCGTGCCCCGGCCGTGCCCCGATGTTCGGGGTAGGCTCCTCTGCAGCTTCGGCTGGAAACGCAGAGCCAGGCAGCAGTCGTCGATCGTGGGGATTCCACAATGGCCAGTGAGAACGCCGCCAAGCTCGCGGTGCTCATCGACGCGGACAACGCCTCCCCAGCACGCCTGGACGGCCTGCTGGCCGAGGTCGCCAAATACGGCACCGCACACGTCAAACGCGCCTACGGAGACTGGACCGGCACCAGCCTGAAAGGCTGGAAGGACCACCTGCTCGCCCAGTCCATCCAACCCATGCAACAGTTCGCCTACACCACCGGCAAGAACGCCACCGACTCCGCCATGGTCATCGACGCCATGGACCTGCTCTACACCGGACGCTTCGACGGCTTCTGCCTGGTCTCCAGCGACAGCGACTTCACCAAACTCGCCGCCCGCATCCGCGAATCCGGTCTCACCGTCTACGGCTTCGGCGAACGCAAAACCCCCAAACCCTTCGTCTCCGCCTGCGACAAGTTCGTCTACCTCGACAACCTCACCTACGCCGACACCCCAACACCGGCCGACGCCCCACCCACCCGAAAACCGGCCACCCCCGCCACCCAGCTCAAGAGCGACAGCGCACTGACCAACCAACTGCGCAACGCGGTCGAAGCCGCCTCCGACGACGACGGCTGGGCCACCCTCGCCTCCGTCGGCCAGATCATCACCAAACAACAACCCGACTTCGACTCCCGCACCTACGGCTACGCCAAACTCAGCGACCTGATCACCGCCACCACCCTGTTCGACACCGAACGCCGCAGCCCCGGCGACAACAAATCCGGCATCCTCTACGTCCGCGACAAACGCCGCCGCCCGGACAGGAAACACTGAACCGGCGCCGACAGCGGTACCGTCCGGCCATGAGTTCGACTTCTCCGTGGACCACGCCACTCATCACCTTCGGCGGCGTGTTGCTGACCCTCGCGGTCACCGTGTGGATCGACCATCGCAAGGGGCGGCGCGACACTCGTTTCCAGTGGACCACACATCTGCTCACGCTCTACCGGGAGTTTCTCGCCACGTGCAACGAGTTGCGCAAGGTCGAGATCTGGCCGGCGACCCCCGGCGGCACCTCGGCGCTCGTCAAACAGCTCCAGGACCGCGCGGCGGAGGCGCCGTTCCTCGCGCACCGCGACGTGACCACGCGGATGGCCGACACCGTGCTCGCGGCCGAGAAGCTCGCCGCCGCCATCACGCACATCCGGGAGAACAGCACACCGGGCCATGGCGGACATGTCGACGAGCGGATGCGACCGGAACACGACACCGCTCTGCGCGCCTTCACCGCGTCCATCGACGACTTCATCGAGGCGGCTCGATCCGACGTCGACGTCCGGAGCCCGTTCGGCCGCCGCACACCGGCCTGACCGGCGCCCGACCAGGTGATCACGACCACGTCGCCCGAGGTCACGGCGGGTATTACCGTGCGGAGTATGTCGATCGGCGCGGGCACATGACAGCGACCTGGGTCAACACCCCGGTCGGCCTGCACGCGGACCGGTGGGCCACGGTGGCGCGGACCCACAAGATCCTCTTCGTCACGCACACGATGGCGTCGGCGAACCGGCTCGTGGATCTCCTGGACCTGTTCGACTCCGACGCGCGCGTGCAGATCGTGCACACCTGCCCCGACACCGCCGGCATACCGTCCGGCGTCGCCGAACACTTCGTCGACAACGGCTTCGCCGTCGTGTCGTGGCAGCAGGCGGTGCACACGAACTGGGACCTGGTGCTCACCGCGAACACCAGCGGTGGCCTACACGAGTTACCTGGGCCGATTCTCGTTGTCTCGCATGGAATCGGTTACACTAAGACGATCAGTTCGAAAACCCGAAAACCCGAAAACCCGAAAACCGGTCTACGGGCTTTCCGCGGAATCGCTCATCTCCGGCGGGCGCATCATTCCCGACATCCTTGTCCTGTCGCACGAGGAACAGCGCGACCGCCTCGCCGAGGCACTGCCGGCCGCGGTTGACCGAACCGTCGTGGCGGGCGACCCGCGGTTCGATCGCCTCCTCGCCTCACTCGGCGAGCGAACCCACTACCGCGCGGCCCTCGGCGTCGGCGAACAGGACACGTTCGTCGTCGTGTCGTCGACGTGGTGGGAACGGTCGCTGTTCGGCTCCTGGCCCGACCTGCTCCGGCAACTGCTGGCGGAACTCCCGGTCGACAGCTACCGGGTGGCCGCCGTGCTGCACCCGCACATCTGGTTCGGACACGGTCCGGCGCAGGTTCGGTCCTGGCTGGCGGCGTGTCTGCGGGCCGGCCTGATCCTCATCCCACCGCAGGAGGGCTGGGCCGCGACCCTGATCGCGGCGGACGTGGTGGTCGGCGACCACGGCGCCGTCACCACCTACGGTGCGGCGATCAACCGTCCGGTGCTCCTCGCCGCCTTCCCCGACGAGGACATCGCCGAACACACCGCCGTGCACGCGCTCGGCGCCCGCGCGCCGCTGCTCGACCGCAACCGCCCGCTTCGCGACCAGATCGACGAGACCGTCAACCACCACACCGACGGCCACCACCGCCAGGTGGCGTCCCTGGTCAGCTCCATGCCAGGGAAGTCGGCGCACCGACTCCGCGAACTCTGCTACGACACCCTGGGCATCCCGGAGCCGTTCGGTCCGGTGCCGGTTCCCCTGTTGCCCCTCCCCCACGCCGGCGGTTCCCGGGGCGGTGTCGGCGTCCGGGTGTCGGGCACCTCGACCGCCGACGGGGTCATCAGCCTGTCGCGTCATCCGGCCGACGCGCTCATCGGCCGGTCCACCCCACGTCCCCGGCTGCCGGACGCTCATCTGGTCGCGGCCGCGGACCACCCGTTGCCCGCCGTCCGCGGCAACGCGGACATCGTCTTCCGCCACGGCCAGGACCCCGGCTGGCTGAACCACGCCTTCGAGCGACACCCGTTCAGCGCGCTGGCGGCGTCGCTCCCGGCGGACGGCACGTGCCTGGTGCGCGTCAAGGACGGCGTGACCGTCCACTGTAGAGTCACCGACCTGGACCCGCTGGTCGCGGCCTCCGCCCTGTACCTGTGGATCTCGCACGGCGGCCGGGGAACGCCACCACGTTCGCTGCGGGTCCGGGCGGACGCGGGACCGATCGGCACCGTCTCCCTGACCACCCTCGACTGACTACGGGGTGGCCGGATCAAGCTCCTCGCGGAGTTGGCGAAGGCGATCCGCCTCGTCGGGAGCGAGGTCGCCGACGATCTCCAGCGCCTCGACCTCGCCGCGCACCGACCGGTCCTGCCGGAACAGGGCAGCGGCCCGGCGTGCGGGACCGGCGGCCGCCTGGTCACCGCCCGCGGACCTGGCCACGACCAACAGGGACTTGGCCAGGTTGTCCGACTCGGCGGTACCCGTGAAGTACGCGACCGCCTGCTCGGCGGCCTGCCGGGCGGCGTCGAGATCACCGGCACGGAGCATGGTCCTGGCGCGCTGCAACCACAGCAGGGCGAACATGCGCGGCCGCAGGGGTTCGGGAACGGTCGACGCGGCCACGTCCCACGATCTGGCGTAGTAGTCCATGGCGAGGTCGAACTGTCCCTTGCCGGTCGCGATCTTGCCCAGCCACTCCAACGCGCTCTGCGCGCCCACGGCGTCGCCCGCCGCCACCGCGCACTGGTGCGACACCGAGAACGCCTCCTCGGCCTGATCCAGCTCGCCAACGCCGATGAGCGCGGAACCCAGTTGCGAGGTCATCCGCATCCGCACGCGGGAATCCCCGAGCTGTAGGGCCGCCTCCACCCCCATCCGGTGCGTGGTGATCCACTCCTCGTAGTGCCCGTGCAGGTGGTACACGCCCCACAGCGCCTCACACAGCTGCCAGACCACATCCGGCAGCTGGAATCGCTCGGCCAGCGCCACCACGGCCCGCAGGTTCCCGCGCCGGCGCTCCAACCAGTCCAACGCCTCCTCGCGCGACACGTCCACGGTTTCCGGCACCGCGTAGCCGGGGCCGAGCCGGGGGCGGTCGGACAGCACGCCGTCCCGTCGGATGGTCTGGGCGAGATACCAGCGCACCAGCCGCTCCACCGCGATCACCTGGTGCGGGAACGGCTCGTCCGACTCGGCGCGCTCGCGCGCGTGCCAGTGCGCCACGTCGTGGAACTCGAACCCGTCGGCACTCACCCGGGTGAGCAGCTGCGCGGTGACCAGGCCCGCCAGCAGCTTCCTGGCCGTGTCCGCCGACTGGTCCAGCAGCACCGACGCGGCGTCCACGAAGACCGTCGAACCCGGGTACAGCCCGACCACCAGGCGGTAGGCGCGAGCCTGGTCGGCGTCCAGCCGCTGATACGCGCGGTCGAAGCTGTCGCGCACGTACTCCTGGGACTCCGGGTCCAACGCGCCGAGACCCCTGCCGGCCAGGTCACGGAGCAGGTCGGCGACCTCCCACGCCGGCGTGCTCGCGATCTGCGCGGCGGTGGCGCGGATCGCCAACGGGTACCCGCCACACACCCGGGCCACCGACTCGGGCGCCACCCGCGCCTCGCGGTGCCACCCCGCGCCCAGCACCCGGTCGAACAGCTCCAGGCCGAACCGCTCCGCCAGCGGCTCGACCGGCCTGGCCTCGAAGCCCAGCAGATCCAGCCGGCGAATCCGGGAACGCGAGATCACGACGACGACCGACCCCGGGGAGTTCAACAGGAAATGCTCTGCCTGCGCGGCGTTGTCGACCTCTTCCAGCACCAGCAGGAGGCGTCGGGAGTGCGTCCGGCTGCGCAGCATGTTCTTGCGTGCCTCCACCGAGGAGGGCAGGTCATCCCGGCGCACCCCGAGTTCGGCGAGCACGTCGGCGAGCGCTTCGGCGACCAGCGCGTCACCGCCACCACCGGCAACGGCATCGCTCAGCGGCACCCGCAACGATCCGTCCGGAAAACCGTCGAGGTGCCTGGCATACCACTCGTGGACCAGACTGCGCACCCCCACGCCGGCCGGGCCGTACAACGCGAGATACGCCGACCGGCCAGCGAGCCGAGCCGCGTCGAACCGCTCGCTCATCCACGCCAGCAACGGGTCCCGGTCGACAAACTCCCCAGGCGGCAGCGGCAACTGCTGCATCACCGTCATCCCGATCCTCCCAGTCAGCCCGATCAGCGAGCCTAGCGAAGAATCCGCCGTGAATTCACAGTCCTGAGGTGTCGTTCGGCGCGATCAGTCCGTGGTGGTGGGCGAAGCGGACGACGTGCACGCGGTCCCGGAGCCCGAGTTTGGCCAGGATGCGCGACACGTGGGTCTTCACCGTCTGGGCGCCGACGTACAGCTGGTCGCAGATCTCGGTGTTCGAGAAGCCCGCGGCCATGAGGAGGAAGACCTCGTGTTCGCGGGCGGTGAGCCGGTCGGTCCCCGGCGCCGGCTTCCGTGCCGGCGCGGTCGGGGTGAGCGCGTCGGCCAGTCGGGGAGCGAGTCGGCGGGTGACCGACGGGTCGAGGTAGGTGCCACCCCGGGCGGCGATCCGGACGGCGGTCACCAGCTCCTCTGGCGGCATGCTCTTCAACACGAACCCGTCGACCCCGCAGGCCAGTGCGTTGCGCACGTAGTCGTCGGCATCGAACGTCGTCAGCAGGATCACCTTGAGGTGCTGGCTGCCCGACGACTTCAGTGCGCGGGCCGTCGCCATGCCGTCCAGTTTGGGCATGCGCACGTCGAGGATGACGAGGTCCGGGTGCAGTTCGCGGGTCGCGTCGACAGCGCTGTGACCGTCGCCGACGTCGGCGACGCAACTCATGTCCGGTTGCGCGTCCAGCACCGCGCGCAGGCCGGAGCGGAACATCGCGTGGTCGTCGGCGATCACGATCCGCAGGGTCATGATCCGCCGCCGGTGCGCACCGTCACGCTGGTCTCCCAGTACTGCCCGTCGCCGGCGGGGCCGAAGGTCGAGGACCCGCCGACCAGCTCGACGCGTTTCCTGATGCCCGCCAGGCCTCGACCGCTGCCGTGGTTCGGGGAACCGCCAGGGGCGGCGGCGATCGGGTTGCGGGCGGTGATCGACACGTACTCGTCGCCGTAGTCGAGTTCCACACGGACCGCCGTGCCGTCGCCGTGGCGGAGGGCGTTGGTCATCATCTCCTGCGTCACGCGGTACAGGGTGAGGTCGACCGCGTGGGGTATCGGGCATGGCTCGTTGTAGACGACGAAGGTCACCCGCTGCCCGGCGGACCGGATGCCGTCGAACAGCTCAGGCAGCGCGCCGATCCCCGGCTGGCTCGACTCGTCGTCCTCGTGCAGCAGGCCGAGCAGCCGCCGCAGGTCGACCATCGCGGCCTGGCTGGACGCCTCGACCGCGACCAGCGAGGTGTGCACGGGGCCGACGCCCCGGTCGTCCATGTTCATCCTGGCGGCCGCGGCATGGACGCCGACCGCACTGACGTGGTGGGAGATCACGTCGTGCAGGTCACGCGCGATCGCCTCGCGTTCCCTGGCCACCGCCCGGTTCACCTCGGCCTCGGCGTCGCGCAGCGAGTTCTCCCGCTGGCGGCGCAGTTCGTCCACATAGGCCTTACGCGCGGTGGTGTAGCGGCCGACCAGCCACGGCAACGCGGAGTTGGCCGTCGTCAGGGTCACCATGGCGAAAACGTCGGTCACCCCACCGATCCACAAAGACGCCAGCACCCCGAACGCGAGCGCGAGCAGCGCGCCACCGGCGGGCCAGCGCCGCAACCAGGCGCCCGCCCGGTACGCGGAGACCAGCTGACCGGCCGAACTGGCACTGCGCCCCGGCATGAACAGCGCCAGCACCGGGGTCAGGCAGGCGTGCGCGAGCGCGACCCAGCCGGAGTGCCGAGGCGACGTGGCGAGCGCGGCGTCCGCGGCGACAAGTCCGAGCAGGGCCAGCACCTCGAACGTGCCGAGGTGCGCCGGGCCCCTGGTCACGAAGCCAACCGCGTCGGTCACCAGGCACGCCGCCGCGACCAGAACCGACTGGCGCGTCAGGGAACTCGACACGTCCTGCCCGAAGACCCGGCGGGCAAGGGAGCCACCCATCTCCACCGCGCGACTGGTCATGCGGGCATTCTGCCGGTGACCGGCGGACCGGTAGTCACTCCCCAGGGGGACACCCGATCCCAGCGCGGTATGACGACCGGCGCGCGGCGCGCGCCCTACCGTTCCGCTCGCCGATGCTCGTACCTGGTGAGCATCGATCCCCTGTGAGGAAGTCGAAGTATGCGAATTGTGGGCCTTACCCGGCCGAGGATCGCGGCGCTCGCCGCGGTCGGCCTCACCCTGCTCGGCCTTGTCTACATAGGACTGCCAGGCGGAGGGACGACGGCCGTGCCGGACGACGCGCGGGCCGGCGACCTGAACCTGACGCCGTGCACCTACGACACCGAGGCCGGCACGCTGGCCGCCGACTGCGGCACGCTGGTGGTCCCCGAGAACCGGCGCGCGCCCGACTCGAAGCTGATCGCGTTGCCGGTCACGCGGATCCGGGCGACCGGCGCCAACCCGGCAGAACCGGTCTTCCGCCTCACCGGCGGGCCCGGCGCCACGAACATGTCCTTCCCGCAGGCGAGCCGCCTGACCGAACGCCACGACGTGGTCCTCGTCGGCTACCGCGGCGTCGACGGGTCGACGACCCTGGACTGCCCCGAGGTGACCGCGGAGCTGCGCAAGTCGGCCGACCTCGTTGGCGAGGAGTCGTTCCGCAGGCGCGGCGACGCGCTGCGGCTGTGCGCACGCAGGCTGACCGACGAGGGCATCGACCTCGACGGCTACTCGCTGGCGCAGCGGGTCGACGACATGGAGGCCGCGCGCACCGCCCTGGAGTACCGGAAGATCAACCTGATCAGCACGAGCGCGGGCACCCGCACGGCGATGATCTACTCCTGGCGCCACCCCGAGGTGCTCCACCGGTCGGCGATGATCGGCGTGAACCCGCCCGGCCACTTCCTGTGGGACCCGAAGATCACCGATGACCAGCTCGACTACTACGCGACGCTGTGCGCACGGGACGACAGCTGCTCGGCCCGCACCCGCGATCTCGTCGGCTCGATGCGCGCCACCGCGGCGAACCTGCCGGACCGCTGGATGTTCCTGCCGATCAAGAACGGCAACGTCCTGGCGGCCTCGATGTGGGGCATGTTCCACGCGACGGACGCGGCCGCCCCGCTGTACGCGCCGGCGACGTTCGACGCGTGGCTGTCCTCGGCCGACGGCGACGCGAGCGGGTTGTGGGCCATGTCGACGGTCGCTGACCTGATGTTCCCGGAGATGGCCGTATGGGGCGAGTTCACCGCGTTCACCGCCATCGACAACGACACCGTGACGGCGTACTACCGGTCCGGTGGCGACCCCGGCTCGGTGCTGGGCAACGCGGGCGGCGACTACCTCTGGGCCGGCGGCGAGGTTCCCCAGGCCTGGCCGGCGAGCCCGGACGACGCCGCCTACCAACAGGTGCGCCGGTCGGAGGTCGAGACGCTGCTCGTCGGCGGCACCGTCGACTTCTCCACGCCCCGGCAGGTGGCCGGCACGGAGTTGCTGCCAGAACTGCCCAACGGGCGCCAGGTGCTCCTGCCAGAGCTCGGGCACAACACCGACTTCTGGGCCTACCAGCCAGAAGCGAGCGAGCAGCTGCTGACGGCGTTCTTCGACGACGGGAAGGTCGACCCGTCCGGCTACGACAACCGTCCGGTCGACTTCGATCCCGGCTTCCTCAGCTGGTCCACGATCGCCTGGCTCATCCTGGGCGCGCTGGTCGGTTTCCCGCTGGTCGCCATCGTGCTGCTCGGTGTGCTGGCGCGCCGGGTTCGCCGCCGGGGACGTCTCGGCCCCAAGGCTCGCGTCTGGCTGCGCACGCTGGCGCCGGTCGTGCTGGGCCTTGGCGGCTGGTTGCTGGCCGTGCTGGTGGTGCGGACCCTGTCCCCGGCCACGTTCATCGCCAGCCGGTACCTGGTGGTCGTCTCGATGGGTGTCGCCATCGGGCTCGGGGTCTTCCTCGCCTGGACGGACCGCGCCTGGACGCCCAGCAGGCGACGGCGTGGGCTGGCCGTGGCGCTGGGCGGCGCGCTGCTCGGGGCGTTGCTCGGCGGATACGCGGCCGACGGGCTGCTCGGCGTGCCGACCGCCCTCGTCGGTGCGGCGGCGGTGGCCAACCTCGCCGTGCTCGTCCTGGACATCGTGCGGGACTCGTCACCCGCGGAGGCGTTGACCTCAGCCGCGACCTGAGCAGGCCCGCTGGTGCGCGGGGCCGGCACGGACAAGACTGACCAGATGAAGAGTCGTGTGTCGGTGATCGTTGGCCTGGCGGCCGTGCTGGTCGGCGGTGTCTGGGCGTTGCAGGGAGTCGGGGTCCTCGGCGGCAGCGGGATGTCGAACTCGCCGACGTGGCTGGCGATCGGTGCCGTGGTGGCGGTCGCCGGCCTGGTGGCGATCGTTTGGGGCGCGCGAGGTGGGCGTGGAAACGGCTGACACCGCGACCCAACGAGGGGGCACTTCAATGTCTGACACGTCGGGAACGGTCACTGTTTCGACACTGGGATTCTGGTCGAATTCGTGGTCCGGTCCGACGAGTTCGTTCGCCGTGCGGTCCCCGGCCGAGACGTTGCTGCTGGACGTGGGGGTCGACCCCGTCGGACGCCTTCGCGCGGCGTCCATACACCCGTCCACGGTGAGCCACGTGTTCATTTCTCATCTGCATTCAGATCATTCGAGCGGATTCGCGAACCTGATCTTCACCCGTCAGTCCCTGCTCGGCAAGGACAATCCCGATGCGCAGCCCGTCCAGGTCATCGCGGACGTGGTCACCGCCGAGGGACTACGCGACATGGTCGCCATCCAGTATCCTGACCGGAAGTTCGCGATCGACTGGCACGAAGCCGAACAAGGAAACGATTTCGCCGTCACCGAGTCGTTGTCGCTGACGTTTCTACCGATACATCACAAGATTCCAGGGTTGTCCGCACGACTGGACACACCGACCGGCCCCCTCGTCGGTTATCAGGCCGACAGCCGACCCACCGAGGAGGATCCGCGCTTCTTCCAGGGGGTTGACCTGCTCATCGCCGAGTGTTTCGCCGAAGGATCATCGCCCGAGGACCGTTCGAGTGCGCACGACAAGGGGCACAGCACCTTCCACGATGCCCTCCAACTGGCCAAGGCCGCCGGCGTGTCCACCGTGCTGCCCTACCATCTCCCCGACCACTACCGGGCCGACACGGATTTCCGAACAAGAGCACACGAATCGTTTTCCGCAGCGGGCATCGACCTCATCGATCCCTTGACCCGATCGCCGGTTCAGCTTCAACGCGAGAACTGAAGCAGGCATCCGTTGTGGCCGGCGACCTGAAACAGGACCGAAAAGGCGAGAACTCAATATACCGCACACCGAGTTCCGCACTGGAACCGGCATCATTGAGAGAATCCCCGACGAACAGGCACTCGCCGGGGGCGAAGCCCGAGAACGCCGCGCGGAGCAGGTCAACCTTGGCGATCCCGTCAGTATCATTGTCGCGACCAAGGACCAGGATATCGGCCGCAGATCCACCAGCCGCAGAAAATGATCGCGAGAGCAGGTCCCGAGTTTCATCGACATGACCCTGACTCACGATCCGGACAGGTAGGTTCCTGCCGATCACGATCAGGAGTTCCACTGCCTCGGCCGCCATACGCGTTGTTCGCTGAAGGGCTGCCAGTTCGCGGCGCTTGGCCTGCAGCGCCACCTCGAAATTCGACACCGCCGCACCCAACGAGTGCGCTATTCTCGGTAACCAGGTGTTCGAATTAGACCCCACGCGCAGCTCTTCGCGAACGAGCCGGTCCACTTCGGCCAAGCCGGCGGCGTCATCGACTCCCAGTGCACGTGCCGTTGAGCGGACATGCAAGGGGGTTCTGTCGAACAGCGTTCCACCCAGATCAAAGCCGACCACCGCGATACCGCCCACGTGCAGAATTGTGGCCGCGAGCCGTGAAAAAGCCGTCTCCATCGCTTCCCTTTCGCACGGCACACCCCAGGGCTATTGGTTCCATTTCTCCGGATGACTCCTTACCCACTCCTCGGCGACCTCGACATCGATACCTCGGTCGATATCGAAAACCGGATCCTCGACGCTGTAGGTTATGATCCCAGGCGAGCTGTCCATCAGAAATCGCATGACAACGGAGGCCCGAATCTCCCCGGCAAATACCTCGGCGGCCGCTGCCGCCCGCACTCGCCTTACCGCCTCCCTGGACAACCACCTGATGTTGGCGAACACGAGGTGCGCAGCCTCTCCGCCCTTGCTGAATCTCGTAACCCGCGAGTCAGGTGACGCCTCGATCCAGATCGGATCCTCATCCGCGATGAATCGGGTGGCCAGTACGTGACCTATTCGTCCGGCCACCGGGTGGCTCACCGCATCAATCATCCGCTTGATCGCGCCTGAACGAAGTACCGTGTCGGCGGTCCCCACGCAGACGTCGGACTCAGGTATGGACTCCAGGAGCACCAGGAGAGCGTCCCCGGTCCCACCACAGCCGTCCGTGGAAACGGCGACAAATTCGGTAGCCGGGAAGGTAGACCGAAGGTGCCGCAGCAATTCGACATTCGCCTGGCCCGTCCCGACAAATATTTCGTCGATTCCTGCCCGCGCCATGGCGACCATCGTGTGGTCGATGACCGGACGACCCAACACCTCTACCAGCGGCTTCTGCCGAGCACTGAAGCCCCGAATTCTTGAACCAGAACCGCCGGCAAGAATCGCGCCCACCAAGTTTCGGGACCGAGTCACTAGACCTTCCTTTTCTGCGCAAGCGGGATCAGCTCGTTCTCAATCCAAGCAGCGACCGAAACAGTGGACCGCCACTCCGAAGGTATCAGCGACCACAGCAACTCGAAGTCCTCAACAAACGGGCGCGCACTTTCGGCGCCGTAGATGAAGATCGAATTGAGCCGGTGCGAATCGCCGCGCCCGATCGGCTCATGCAGGATCACGACTTCCTGGTCGATGATGTGGTACTTGAGCGGGACCTTTTCATCGGCAATCCCGACAAAGTACGAGTCGAAGGTCTCCAGCGCGTGCTTCCAGTTCACCAGGGACGCAACCACCTCGCTGGGCTTCATCGGCCACATCTTCGGCGCCAACGCCCCCGTCTTCACATAGAGCGTGATCTTGTCTCGTGGATAGATCTCGCGCAACCTGTTCCCCGCAGCCAGGTGCGCCGCGAACGACTTCTTCCGACTCGTCTGACTGTATCGGTAGTCATCCGCGTCAGGACTACCCTCGCCATATCTGATCCGCGCGACGTCATCGATTCCTCCGCTGGTCTTGAAATATGGAGATATTCGATGTTGAATAAACGAAAACTCACCCGCCGTGGCCTCCAGCTCGGCAATCGCGGCGCGATACCCGGATACCGTGGTGTGCGAGACCGTGCGCGCCAGGACGGCATCCTTGGGGACGTTTCTACGCGCGATCGGGTCGGCCGAAAGTGGTCCGTCGCGTTCTTCACGAGCAATTTCCAGCCGCAGATCACTGATCTGCTTCTCGGCCTCGATGATGTCGCGCCCGTGAATCTCCCGCTGCTTTTTCGATCTGATGACCGTGACACACGAAACATGGACTCCCAACACCGCCGTCACCAAGGCCAGCGTGACAAAAATGGCGGCGGCCCGAGATGGGAGGATCGACGCAGGAACGAGATTGACGACAATCGGCAGCAACGCCAGATAGCTCAAGGCCAAGGCAATATGTCTGGAAAGCGGCCGCGGCGAGTTCGCTTTTCCAGACTGCGCAAAGAGAGCGGCCACCACGACGTTCACTACGAGGCCGACAGCCAGACTCACGACTGTCGCGGTCGCGCCGGGGTCGTACAGCACGATACACCGCCCCTAGCACCTGACGCTGACGTCGTAGATCTGACGCGGGCTTGCTGCCGCCTCGGTCGCAGACATGGACCATAGAATAGCTCACCCGATCGAGTGTTGCCGCCACGACTCGGAGGGCGAACCGCCGGCAAAGTGGACAAATTGTGGACGGTTACTCCGGATTAATCGGAACAACCACGGATAGACGGCAGGGGCTGCGGCAAGTCGCGTTTTCAACCGGTCGTAATCAGAGAACCGCAGGCGCGGCCCACCATCGGAACGGCCGCCACCGGCGACGAGCATGATGATCTTTCGCCAGATTATGGCGTCCGAACTACAGTCATCACCCATCGCGAGAAAGGTGGATTCGAGTGTCCCCCAGAACCACTGGCCCATCTTCGCCGCGGGCCGCGCTCACTACCGTGATGTTGTGCGGCCTGTTGGCGGGCGGCGCGCTGCCCGCCGCGGCCGCGCCGTCAGGTGACGGGCTGACACCGGTGGTGGGTCTGGCCGCCGAGCGGATCCTGCTCGCGGACATGGTCGCCGCGGCCAAGTTCGGCACAGCCACGCCGATCGAGGACCCGGTACGGGAGCAGCAGGTGCTCGGCCAAGCCGCGACGCTCGCCGCCGAAGCGGGCATCGACGCGCCAGACGCCGTCCAGTTCTTCCGCGCGCAGATCGAGATGAGCAAAGTCGTGCAGCGGGACTTGTACGACCGATGGACCCGACATCCGGAACTGGCGCCCACCGAACGCCCCGATCTGGCCACCGAGGTACGCCCCGAACTGGACCGGATCACCGTCGAGTTCATCGACCAACTGGCGGCCACCGAGGACCTCCGTCGCCCGACACCACGATGCGCGGTCGCACTCGTCCTCGCCGAGACGAAGACCGACCACCAGTACGGCCTCGACCGGCTGCACGAGCGCGCACTGTGGGGCGCGATCCGGCCGTTGTGCGCCTGACTCCAACCCGCGACGCCCACACCCACCAGCACTGCTGTCCGGAGCAGCCTGAGTCCACTTGGGACAAATAGCGCGCGCCGGCGGCTCGGCATGGATGTCGCCGACCACGGCGAGACGCTCGCGCACGCGGCTGACGAGCGCGGAGACCTCCGCGTCCTCGGCGGCCGAAGCAAAGGAAGCGGTAGCCGCGCCGACCCAGCATCGCGGCGAGCAACTGGCCAACGGGTGCCGACAGAATGGTCCGGGAAAGCCGCGGGAATTGTCCGCTCAGTAGCCGAGATTGACCTGTGCCCGGTGGTGTTCGCCCTTCTCGATCAGGTCGACGAAACCGAGGGCGTAGTCCGGCGCGGAGATCGCGCCGCCTTCGGGGTCGACCGCGACGTCGTCACCGAGCCGGTATCGGCCGAGCCGCTCGCCGGGCATTCGCGCGCCGAACCTGAGTGCCGGACTCACGAACACCCAGTCGAGTGACGCGGGCGCGGCGGGGAGGTCTTCGAGAACAAGCGCCGCTCCGGCGCGGATCTCGTCGTGGAGTTCCGCGGGGATGTGGCTGAGATCGGCGACGAAGCGGTCCGCCCCAGGTGCCGGGCGCAGCGACGAGGCGCCGCCGACGATGAACAGGGGCACGCCCTCGGCGTCGGCCAGCCGCGCGATGGTGCGATAGGCGTCGCGGAAGACGCCGGCCAACTGGCCACGCGGAGCGATCGCGCCCACGACGGCGTCCGCGTCCCGGACGGGCCCCACGAGCGTCGCCTCGTCGGTGACGTCGCCTTTGACGTGCGTCACGTTCGGAATTCGCTTTTCGGGGATCGCGCGACTGAGCGAGGTGACCTGATGGCCGCGAGCGGCGGCCTCCGCGACAATGGCCGAACCGGCATATCCGGTGCCACCGATGACGGTAATGCGAGACACGAGTTACCTTCCTCCGCAATTGGGGACGTCCCCGGTTACCGTAGGAGAGCGACTCGCCAACGGGAAGAAGGCACTTTGTGGTAACCCCCCAGGCCGGGCCGGTGCTCCACGGCAGCCCCTACCGCGCGGACTGCCCGACCCGCCACATCATGGATCGCATCGGCGACCGGTGGACGGTGCTCGTCGTGGGCGCACTCGCCGACGGCGGCGCCCGCTTCTCGGAGCTGAACCGGCGCATCGAGGGCGTCTCGAAGAAGATGCTCACCCAGACCCTCCGCGGCCTCGAACGGGACGGCCTCGTCCGCCGTACCGTCCACCCCGAGGTCCCGGTCCGGGTCGAGTACACCCTCACCGAAGCAGGCGACAGCCTGCGCGAACCCCTGCACACGTTGCGGCAGTGGTCACTCGCCAACGTCGATGTCGTGTCAGCGGCGCAACAGGCCTACGACCGCGCGGAGCGTGAGGGGCACTGATGCACTCGCAACACCTGCTGGGTATCCGGTCATGCTTTGAGTGCATCATCCTGGCGGGACGCCACGTCCTGGACGTGATGCAGGACCTGCCGCAGCAGCGGGGTGAATCCACCGCGCGCCCAGATCGCGTGTAGCTCGACCGGCCGGGAGGGATCGCTGTCGGGATGCCCGCCCTCGAGGTCGTTGAGCCGCTTGTAGACCAGGCCCGGGACGCCGAGCGTGGTGGCACTGGCGGGCACCAGCGCCACCCCTTCGCCCGCGGCGACGAGCACCATCGCGGTGAGGATCTGCTGGACGTGCTGGACGATGTGGGAGTGCCCGTTGACCAGGAACCGGACGGTGAGCTCGTGGAAATAGCCCGCCTGCGTCGGGTGGTAGCTGATGATCGGGAGACCGTCGAAGTCCTCGGGGCCGAGCGGTCCCTCGACGGACGCCAGGGGATGGCCCGCCGGCAGGACGGCGTACAGCGGCTCCCTGGCGACCACCCGTGAGGACAGGACCGTGGTGTCGAACGGCGGCCGCGCCAGGCCGAGGTCGAGTTCGCCACGCCGGATCCCGTCCACCTGCCCACCCGTGACCCGCTCGTGGAGGATCACCTCCACGTCCGGCAGGTCCTTTCCCAGGCTGACCAGGAGCGGACCGAGGAAGCGGAGCGCCGAGGCCGCGGTGAAACCGAGGTGCACCGTGCCGGCGGAGCCGGACTCGACTCGTCGGGCGTGCGCGACGGCCTGGTCCAGTGCGTTGAAGATCCGATAGGAGTCCTCGAGGAACTCCGAGCCGGCCGGCGTGAGTGCCACGGCGCGGTTGCTGCGCTCCAGCAGGGTCGCGCCGACCGCGGTCTCCAACTTCTGGATCTGCCGGCTCAGTGGCGGCTGCGTCATCGCGAGCCGTTCGGCGGCGCGTCCGAAATGGAGTTCCTCCGCCACTGCGATGAAGCATCGGACCTGGTCGAGTGTCACGGGGGCCATGCGGGTCACGCTATCAAGAGTTCATACCTTGAGAGCATCGCATGATTCGATATGAGGTTTGCGCAAGCATCGCTGAACCTGCCAGCATTCGTAAGCGGTATCACAGTGCCTGCCCTGCCCCATCACCAGGAGTGACCCGTGACTGCGAACGTCGTCGGCTACGCCTATCCCTGGGACGTGCTCGGCGACCCGGGCTTCGCCGACCGAGTGAAACGGCTCGGGGTGACCACGGTGGCCCTCGCGGCGGCGTACCACACGACTCGGGCGGCCACCCCGTTTCACCCGATCCGGCGACTGGTCAACGCGCGGAGCTCGGCGTTCTACCGTCCGGTGCGCGCCGAGATCTGGGCCGGCCGCCGGCTGGTCCCGGCCGAGGCCGCGTGGGTCGATGACCCGGACCCGTTCGGCAACGCCGCGACCCTCCTCACCGATGCCGGACTCGAGGTGGCCGCGTGGACGGTACTGACCCACTCCACGCGACTCGGCGAAGCCAACCCCGACCTCGCGGTGGTCAACTGCTTCGACGAGCCCTACCCGTATGCGCTCTGTCCGCGGTCCGACGAGGTCCGCGAGTACACCGCGACGCTGGTGGCCGAGGCGGTGCGCGACACCCCGAGCTCGGAGATCGTCCTCGAGGCCTGCGGGCAGCTCGGTATCCAACACGGCGGCCACCACGAGAAGACGGACGGAGCCTACGACGACCAGACGCGCCGGCTCCTGTCGATCTGCTGCTGCCGCGCCTGCCGGAAGGCCTGGACCGACCGTGGTCTCGACGCCGACGCGGTGATCGCCGACCTGCGTGCCGCCACGAGCCGGGGTGCGACGAGCCGGCCATCGCCGGACCGGTTGCGAACGCTGCTCGAAGTCCGGCACACCGCCACCGACGCCCTGCGCGCCGATGCCATCCTGGCGGCCCGCACCGCCGGCGGCCAGTCCCTGCGGATCATCCTGCACGCCCAGCCCGACCCCTGGGAGACCGGCGCCCTGCCAGGACTCACCCCGGCCGCACCTGACGACGCCGACGTGGTGGTCGCACAGTGTTGGGCCACCGGCGCGTCCTCGGTCAAGAACGCGGCCCGGCTGGCCGAAGCCGTCGCGGGACGGGCGACGCCCGGGGCCTACGTCACCGCGTTACCGCCAACCAGACCGGACGAGTTCGGGCACCACGTGCGTGCGCTCCGCGATGCCGGCGTCGAGCAGTTCCACCTGTATCACCTCGGCCTCGCCGGCCCCGACCGGCTGCCGATGCTCGCCGAAGCCAGCCGAACGGCGGTGGGCAGTTCGTGATCCGACGCATCTGGCGCGGCATCGACGCCGCGTTCGAAGGCTTCACCGTCTCGTGTCTGGTGGCGGTGGTCCTCATCCTGCTCTGGCAGGTGTTCAGTCGCGAGATCCTCGCCGACTCGCCGACCTGGAGCGAGGAGACGGCCAGGGTGTTGTTGGTCTGGATCGGGTTCCTGGCGGCGGCCATCGGTTTCCGCGAAGGCTCGCACATCGCGATCACCTTCATCGTCGACCGCTTCCCCGAACCGCTCCGCCGCGGCGTCGAGTGGTTGACCATCGGACTCGTCGTGCTGTTCGGCCTGTACCTCATCGTCCAGGGCAGCCAGTTCGTCGCCGACACCCGGCACGCGACCCTGCCCGGCACCGGACTCCCCCGCAGCGTGCTGTACGTCGCGATGCCCCTGGCCGGGTTCATGATCGTGCTCTACATGGTCCTGCGGCTGGCCGGTGTCGACACCGCGCGGTTCCGAGAAGAGACCGAAGAGGCACTCGACGACGCCCGGAACGAGGGGGCAGCATGACCGATCCCCTCGCCATCGCCATCCTGCTCGGCAGTTTCCTCATCCTCATCGCGCTGCGCGTGCCGATCGCACTCGCGCTCGCGCTCGCCGCCGTCTTCGAGGCCTTCTACCTGGGGGTCCCGCTGATCATCGTCGGCCAGCGAATGGTCTCCGGGCTGGACGTGTTCGCGTTGCTGGCGATCCCGTTCTTCATCCTCGGCGGCGAGATCATGGGCGCCGGCGGCATCTCCCGCCGGCTGATCAACCTGGCGATGCTCTTCGTCGGCCGGCTGCGCGGCGGTCTCGCGATGGTCAACATCGGTGCCAGCACGTTCTTCGGCGCGCTGTCCGGATCGTCGGTCGCCGACGTGTCGGCGGTCGGCTCGGTGACGATCCCGATGATGAAGAAGAAGGGCTACGGCACCGACTACTCGGTCGCGGTGACCATTTCCGGGGCCGCGCAGGCGGTGATGATCCCGCCGAGCCACAACCTGATCATCTACTCGATGGCGGCCGGTGGGGTCTCCATCGGCGCGCTGTTCACCGCGGGCATCCTGCCCGGGCTCCTGCTGGGTGCATCGCTGATGATCGTGGCCTTCGTGGTCGCGCTGAAGCGGAACTACCCGAAGGAGGAGACCGTCCCGATCTCGCAGATCCCGAAGATCATCGGCGACGGGCTGCTCAGCCTGCTGATGCCGGTGATCATCCTCGGCGGCATCCTCACCGGCATCTTCACCGCCACCGAGTCGGCCGCGATCGCCTGCGTCTACGCCTTCATCCTGACGTTCGTGGTCTATCGGGACATCCCGATCGCAGCGATGATCCCGATCCTTCGCAAGACCGTCCGCACCCTCGGCGTCGTCCTGTTCATCATCGCCGCGGCCAGCGCGTTCGGCTACTTCCTGGCCTTCCTCCGGGTGCCGGCGATGGTCACCGAGGGACTGCTCGAGCTGTCGGACAACAAGATCGTCATCCTCCTGCTGGTCAACCTGCTGTTGCTGGCTCTCGGCGCCGTCATGGACATGGCGCCGCTGATCCTGATCATGACCCCGATCCTGCTGCCGGTGGCGACCAGCCTCGGCATGGACCCGGTGCAGTTCGGGATCATGCTGGTGTTCAACCTGGCCATCGGCCTGATCACCCCGCCGGTCGGCAACGTCCTGTTCGTCGGCTGCGCGATCGGCCAGACCTCGATCGAGAAGGTCGCCAGGACGCTGCCCATCTTCCTGCTCCCGATGATCACCGTGCTCCTGCTCATCACTTTCATTCCCAGCCTGTCGCTGGCGCTGCCGAGCCTCTTCGGGCAATAGAGATTCGCGAAAGGTGAGTTCCATGAGAACACCACGAACGGTGACGCCGAAGCGGTCGCGCCGGAGGACGCGGGTCGTCGGTCTCGCGGCCGCACTGTCGCTGGTGCTCGCCGCCTGTGGCGACGACGGGGGCGGAAACGGCGGTGCGGAGCACTCCTGGCGACTCGCCGAAGTACATCCGGAGGGATATCCGACCACGCTTGGCGACGAGAAGTTCGCCGAACTGGTGGCGGCGAAGAGCGACGGCCGGATCAGCATCGACGTGTACCCGGGCGCCCAACTCGGCGAGGAGTCGGACGCGATCGAGCAGGTGCAGTTGGGTTCGATCGAGCTCACCCGGGTGAGCTCGGCACCCATGACCGAGTTCGCCTCCGGGATGGGCCTGTTCGGACTCCCCTACATCTGGGACGACGCCGACCACCTGTGGCGATTCCTCGAGGACGAGAACGGTGGCCAGAAGCTCCTCGACGGGCTGGCGGACGCCGGGTTCCACGGGGTGACCTACATGGATCCGGGCGCGCGGAGCTTCTACACCACCGACAAGGCCGTCGCGTCCCCCGACGACCTCAAAGGACTGAAGATCCGCGTCCAGGAGTCCCAGGTCATCATCGACTTCATCGAGGCGCTTGGCGGCTCACCGACCCCGATGGACTACGGCGAGGTGTACAGCGCGCTGCAGAGCGGACTGATCGACGGCGCGGAGAACAACGCACCGAGCTACGTCTCCGCGTCGCACTTCGAGGTCGCCAAGAACTTCACCCTCGACGAGCACATGCGAGTCGCCGAGCTCCTCGTGATGAACAAGGACATCTGGGCCGGCCTCTCGCCAGAGGACCAGGCGATCATTGAGGAGGCCGCGGCCGAGGCCGCCGAGTTCCAGCGCACGAAGTGGGACGAACAAGTCGAGAAGGACATGGCGGCGCTGAAGGAGGAGGGCGTCACCATCACCGAGATCGACGACCTCGAGCCATGGCGCGAGGCCGCGCAGCCGGTCATCGACAAGCACGGCGAGGAGTTCGCCGAGTACCTCGACAAGATCGACGAACTGCGCGAGTGAGAGGAAACCGACGGCATGGCTGAGACCATCCTCATCACCGGAGCGAACGGTGGGGTCGGGCGCATGATGCGGACTCGGCTCGCCCGGGAGGGCCGAGTGCTGCGCCTGGTCGACGTGGTCGCTCCGGATCCGCCCGCGTCGGGCGAGGACGTGGAGGTGATCACCGCCTCGGTGACCGACGAGCAGGCGATGCGCGCCGCCTGCACCGGGGTCGACGCGGTCATTCATCTTGGCGGGGTCAGCGTCGAGGCGCCGTGGCCCGACATCCTGTCGACCAACGTCGACGGGACCAGGGTGGTCCTCGAGGCCGCGCGCGACGCGGTCGTCAACCGCGTCGTGCTCGCCTCCAGCAATCACGCGGTCGGGTTCTACGAACAGCGCGAGGCACCCGAGGACGGGCTGGCGGCCGATTCCGGTCCCCGGCCGGACACCTACTACGGCTTCAGCAAGGTGGCCGTCGAGGCGCTGGGCAGCCTGTTCCACTCCCGCTTCGGGATGGACGTGACCTGCCTGCGCATCGGCTCGTGCTTCGAGAAGCCGTGGGATCCGCGGTCGTTGTGGACGTGGCTGTCGCCCGCGGATGGCGCGCGGCTGTTCGAAGCCTGCCTGTCCACGCCGAACCCCGGCTTCCGGGTGGTGTGGGGCATCTCCGCCAACACCCGTCGCTGGTGGTCGCTGGCGGCCGGGAACGAGATCGGCTACCACCCTCGGGACGACTCGGAGGTCTACGCCGAGGAGGTCCTGGCGAACTTCGACGGCGATCCCGAGGCGCCCGAGCAGACCCTGTTGGGCGGGAAGTTCTGCTTCACCCCACTCGGCGAGCATCAGCAGTGAGCGCTGGTCGGGCTCACTGCGCCAGGGAGAGGGCCTGGCCAGGGCACAGGTGCACCGCTTCGCGGGCCTTCTCGACCAGCTCGCCCTCCGGTGTCTCGCGCAGCACGATGACGGTGCCGTCGTCCTCGCGCTGGTCGAACAGGTCGGGCTCGGTGAGCACGCACTGTCCGGCACCGACGCACCTGGTGGTGTCCGCGACGATTTTCATGGCCCTGTCCTCCTCCGCTACCAGGTCACCGGGAGCTGGTACAGGCCATAGATGTTCGCGTCGTCCTTGAACGGCAGCTCGTCGACAGCCATCGCCAGCTCCAGCGTGGGGACGCGGCGAAACAGCGTGTCGAACACGATCTGCAGCTCCATCCGAGCCAGGTTCTGGCCAAGACACTGGTGCGGCCCGAACCCGAACGCGACGTGGTGGCGCGCGCCACGCGCGATGTCGAGCTCGTCGGGGTTCTCGAACGCCCGCGGGTCCCGGTTGGCCGAATGACCGAGCGCCAGCACGCCTTCGCCCGCGCGGATCAGCTGCCCGCCGACCTCGATGTCCTCGACGCACAGTCGAGCCGTCGCCACGTCGATGATCGTGAAGTACCGCAGCATCTCCTCGACCGCGTTGAGCGTTCTGCCCGGGTCGGCCCTGATCATCGCGAGCTGGTCCGGGTTGCGCAGGAACGCCACGGTCGACAGCGAGATCATGTTCGCCGTCGTCTCGTGGCCGGCCACGAGCAACAGCAGGCCCATGCTGGCCAGCGCCGGCCGTCGGTAGGTGCCCTCCGCGCGCAGCTTGACGATCTGCCGCCCGAGCAGGTCGTCCGGCGGGTTCGCTTCCTTCGCCGCGATGAGGTCGGCCATGTAGCCCTGGATGGCCACCATCGCCGCCTGCCGCTCCGCTGGCGGCGTCGACTGCTTGATCACCTTCACCGTGTGCTCCTGGAAGAACTCATGGTCGGCGTAGGGCACGCCCAGCATCTCGCAGATCACCAGTGACGGAACCGGCAGCGACAGCGACTCCACCAGGTCACCTGGCCGCGGCCCGGCCAGCAGCGCGTCGATCTGCCCGTCGACGATCTGCTGGATCCGCGGCCGCAGCGCCGCCAGCCGGCGCACCGTGAACTCGCCGAGTACGGCCCTACGCGCCGGCCCGTGCTCGGGCGGGTCCATGGCGATCAGGAAGCGCTCCTGGTCCGGCCGCCGGGTCGCCGCCTCGCCCTCGACCAGCGCGGGGAAGTCCGGATGCTGCCGGTCGGCGCTGAACCGCCGGTCGTTCAACACGGTTCGCACGTCCTCGTGGCGGCTGACCACCCAGGCCCGTCCGCCGTCGGGCAGCCCAACCCGCGAGACCGGCTCCTGTTCGCGGATCTCGTCGTAGGCCGGCGGCGGCGTGAACGGGCACGTACGGGCCAGGGGGAACTCGTGCTTCTCGGCGGTGGTCATGACTTTCCTTCCACGACGTCACGGACAGGCGGCAGCGGCTGTTGGCGAGCTCCCTCACGGGCGAAGTACGGTTCCGCCGCTGCCAGCCGTGGTACCGAGATACCCAGCCGGCGTGCCTCGGCGAGGGTGTCCCGGCAGACCTCCCGTGGTTCCTCGGCGGTGGGGTCGGCGTGCGCCGCGAAGTTCACGCGTATCGGCGGGACATGGGCGGTCAGCCAGGCGAGCACGGAGGCCGTCAGCCAGGTTGGCGCCCGGAACGGCAGCGCACCGCCCCGGTGGCGTCGCAGGTCGACGCCGCGTGCTTCGAGGAGCGGCAGCAGCTCGCGGCCGGCAAGCAGTCCTTCGCGGAAGTCGCTCGTCGACCCGGCCAACTCGGACAGCGAACCCAGCCGCAGGCCCTGCGAGAACAGGCCGGCATCCAACACGAAATGGATCAACAGCCAGCCGCGGAAGTCGGGCCGCTCCTTGATCCGGAGCCCGGCCTCGCGAAACGCCTGGCGCACGGCCCACTCCCGGTCGGTCGGTGGCTGGCCGATGGTGCCGAAGACGACCGCCGGCAGCAGTGCCCCACGGAGCACGCCGGCCGCGTCGAAACCGCCACCGGCCTGGGGAAAGCCCCAGGCGATCCGGTCGAGGGGGAGGGCGCCGACCGCGGCCGTCGGCTCGGTCCAGAGGTTGCCGAAGACCAGGACCGTGGCCTGTCCGAGGCGCGGGGTCAGGAAGGCCGTCGCCTCGGTGAGCCGGTGGTGCGGCACGCTGAGCACGATCAGGTCGAAGTCGTGGTCCGGCTCCAGGGTCTCGCGGTAACGCACCGGCCACTTCTCGGCGACGCGCTGCCCCCACACTCGGCGCCGCACATCGAACAGGTCGAGGTCCACCGTGTCCCCGTACGCCGCCGCGCGGCCCGGCCGGACGTAGAACTCGACGTCGTGGCCCGCCTGGTGCAGTGCCCAGCCGTAGATGGTGGCGATCACGCCACGTCCGAACATCAGGATCTTCATGCTGCACCTCATGGGGTACGATCGATCTGGAGGTCATCTCCACTTTCAAGATATGGAGGTCATCTCCATTTGTCAACGCGAGGTAGCGCATGACCGCCGACAAGCCGCTGCGGGCCGATGCCCAACGCAACCGCGATGTCCTGATCGCCAAGGCACGAGAGGTCTTCGACGCCGGCGACTTCTTCGACCTGCGCTTCGATGACTTCGCCCGCCTGGCCGGGGTGGGCACCGGCACGCTGTACCGCCACTTCCCCACCCGGGAGGCACTCGCCGAGGCGGTCTACCACGGGGAAGTCGCCACGCTGTGCGACCGCGCCCGCCAGCTGCGGGCCACACTGCCCCCGGCGGAGGCCCTGGCGAGCTTCCTGCGCGGCATGGTCGACCACATCGCTGCCCACGTGGGCCTGGCCCGGACGCTGGCCACGCTCATGGCCGACCGCTCGGGTGTCCTCGCCGAGGGCGGCCAGGCGCTGGAGCAGGCGGTCACCGACCTGGTGGCCGCCGCCGTGCGGGACGGCACCGTTCGCGACGACGTGGACGCCGGTGCCGTGATGATGGCGCTGCACGGCATCGGCGCGGCCCATGACCGCGCCCATTGGCGGACCGAGGCCGACGATGTCATCACCCTCGTACTGGCCGGACTGCGCCGCCCGCGGTGACCGGGCGGGCGACGGCCCGGCCCATCCCGTCGGTGCCGCCAGAGATCACGATGGTCCACCGAGCTACGCGCCGTGGCACGGGCCGCCGTCCACACCTTCCGGCAGGCGTTCAGCCGCTCCCGCGAACCGTGCCCGTGCTGGTACTAGCGCCTCGCGAACCGGTGCAGGGCGTCGACCACGGCCGGGGCGAGGGTGTCCGGGTGGTCGGCGTCGTGCAGCAGGTGGTCCACTCCGGACAGCGACACCCTGCCCGGTCCGCCGGCGTGCGCGCGGCGCAGCGCGTCGGTCAGGGCATCCGTTGTGGCGCAAGGGACCTGGACGTCGTTCCTGCCACAGGTCAGCAGCACCCTGGTCCCCGGCCGCAGGGTGGCGGCGGCGGCCGGCGGGTAGACGGCGTCGTCGCTGAGCACGAACCGGCGGCTCGTCCCCTGGAACGCCTCGAAGAGCTGGGCGACGGCGGGCGGCAGGTCGGCGGTGTCGACCGGTCGGTGTTCGCGCAGGGCGGTGACGGCGGCGTCGATCGCCGCGTCGATCACGCGCTGCTGCTCGGGGGTGAACTGGCCCTGCCGGGTCGCCTCGGCGACCTGGGCGTGCAGTTGCGACGCGACCAGGTCCAGCATGCGGATCGCCTGCGGTTGCAGCAGTGCCAGGCCGGCCGGTCGCGGGTGGACGGTGCCGCCGAGCAGCAGCGCGGTCATCGCGCCCTCGCTGTGCCCGACGACCATCAGCGCGCGCGGGTCGGTCTCCGGCTGGTCGCGCAACACCTGGTAGGCGGCCGTGGCCTGGCGGACGAATGCCGGGTAGTCGAGCGCTTCCGGACGGCCATCGTAGGCGCCGAGCCCGGTGCGGCCGGTGCCGTACTTGTCGAACCGCAGCGTGGCGACCCGGTCGTTGGCGAGCGCGCCGGCCACCTGCGCCAGGGTGTTCGGGGACGCGGCCGGCTGGTTGCCGTCGCGGTCGGTGGGGCCACTGCCGGGCAGCAGCAGGGCGGCGGGCAACCGTTGCCCGGCACGGTGCGCGGGCACGTGCAGGGTGCCGTACGTGGTCGTGCCGTCGACGGTGAAGACGACCTCGCGGTCAGCGGCGGGCACAAGGCGCGGCCTCGCCTCGGCCGGGGTGGCGGTCACCACGGTCAGCGACAGCACGGCCGCGACGAAGTGGGCGAACATCGGCTTACCTCTTTCCGGGTAGGGCGTTCTCGACCAGCGCCACGGTCGCGCGGGGGTCGTCGACCTGGAGAACCAGGCGGGCGTAGTGCTCGTCGGCGAGTTCGATCACGACCGCCTTCGACGGATTCCTGACGTCCCAGAAGACCTTCTCGCCGTCGAGGTGGAACGTGCCCGCCGTGATCAGGCCGGGCACGCGGGCGCCCGGCGCGCGAATCCCCTTGGGATCGGCGACGATGCCGGGATCCGCGGTCGCGCCGCGGACGTTGACCAGTGGGATGGTCAGGCGACTCTTGAAGGCCCAGAGCTTGTTGAGACCCTCGATCACGACGACGAGGTCGTCGCCGTCGATCTGGACCAGTGCCATAGCTGTTTCCTTGTCAGTTGAGCGGATCGAGGAGCTGGGTCAGCGCGGTGGCGACCCCGCCGGGGTTGCCGCGCAGGAGGATGCCCAGCCCGGTGGCCGTGAGGGCGGCGGCCAGGTCGGTGGAGATGCCGAGCGCGCCGGCCATCGCCTGGTCGACGGCGGCCAGCGCCGCGGCCACCTCGGCGGCCACCTCCTCGTCGGCGGGCGCCCGGTCGACCGCCGCGAGCAGCAGCAGACCGAGATCGGCCGACGTGACGATCCGCAGCGCGGTCGCGGCATCCGTCGCCGCGGCGAGCGCTTCGACCAGGGGGCGGACGTCGTCGGCGAGGTGGCGGCGCAGGGCGACCAGGTAGAGGCCGCGCTTGCTGCCGAACGTCTTGTACAGGCTGTTGCGGTGCACGCCGAGGTGGGTGACGAGGTCGTCGATGGACACCCCGTCGTACGCGCGACCGCCGAACAGTCCCACGGCGGCACGCACCACCGCGTCCTCGTCGAACGCCCGTCGCCTGCCCATGCCCCAAACCGTAGACTTTTGAGGAACGATCAGTCAAGAACGACCGTTCCTCAAAAGCCCGGTGTTCACCGGGGAACGTCCAGGCGCGCGCTGATCTCGCTGCGGGGCAGGAGGTTGCGGGATTCCAGCGCGACGCGGAGGTGTTCGGCGGCGTCGATGTTCAGCGGGCTGGAGGTCCACATCGCGAACGGCAGGTTCAGGAACCGGCCCTCGGCGACCGCGGGCAGGTTCCTGGTGGCGGGGTTGGTCCGCAGCACGGCGACCTTGTCCTCGAAGGACTGCCTGCGGTAGTCGACGAAGGCGATGAAGTCGGGCTTCGCCGCGACGATCCGCTCCCAGGACACCGAGGTCCAGGATTCCTCGAGATCACCGAGAGCGTTGCGCGCACCGGCGGCCTCGATGACGGCCTGCGGCGCCCCGTAGGCCCCACTGGAGTAGACGTCCGTGGTGCCGCGGTCGAAGAGGAAGACCGTCGGCGGGGTCTGTCCCGCGGGCGCGGCGGCCAGCGCGTCGAGCCGGTCGCCGATGTCGGTCACCACGGACGCCGCCTCCCGGTCGTGCCCGGTGATGCGGCCGAGGTTGCGCAGGTCGGTGGTCAGTGCCGCCCACGGCTCGGTCGTGCCGCGCTCGGCGCCGGAGCCCCGCGGGCAGCCCTCGGTCGTCTGGTAGGCCGCGATCGACTGGGCCGCCAGTCGTTGCGGCGTCACGTCGTCGCCGTCGCTGAACCAGGACACCATCACGTCGGCCCGCTTGGCGAGGACGTTCTCCAGCGACGGCTGGCCCTCCGTGGTGACCGGCAGGCCGCCGACGACGTCCGCCCCGTAGGCGGCCTCGAGCACCGCCCGGTCGTCACCGAGGCTGCTCACCGCGGCCACCTGGTCGGCCGCGCCGACGGCGAGCACGGTGGCGATCCGGTTCCCCTGGTTGACGAACAGGCGCCGCGCCGGGCTGGGGAACGGGACCTGCTCGCCGCAGTTGGTCACGGTGATCTCGCCGGACGCGGACTCGGGCGGTTCGCCACCGCACCCGGCGAGCGCGACGACGGCGAGCAGGGTGACGGCGCGGCGGCGAACAGTGCGGGTCGTCATGGTGCTCTTCTCTGGTCGGGGCGGGACCGCGCGAACCCCGGCCCGAGCACGAGGTGCTCGCGACTGGTGCGCGCGTCGGTCAGGTGGGCGGCGGCCACGGCGAAGACCTCCTCGACCGTCGCGGGCGCCAGGGCGACCGCCGCCGCGTCGACGGTGCGCAGCGCGCCGTCGTGCAGCACCGCGACGCGGTCGAAGTAGGCGGCGGCCAGCGACAGGTCGTGCATCGCCGCCACGACGGTGCGGCCGAGACCGCGGAGGGTTTCCAGCAGCCGGGTCTGGTGGCTGATGTCGAGGTGGTTGGTCGGTTCGTCGAGGACCACGAGCCCGGCGCCCTGGGCGAGCGCGCGGGCGAGCGTCACCCGGCGGCGTTCGCCGCCGGAGAGCTGGTCGCATCGCCGGTCCACCGCGTCGGCCAGACCGACGGCCGCCAGCGCGTCCAGGGTGCTCGCGCGGGCCACCCGCCCCAACGCCCACGGCGGCTGGTGCGGCACGCGGCCCAGCGCGACCAGCTCCCCCACCAGCAGGTCCGCCGGCGGCGTCTCCTCCTGCCCGACATAGGCGATGCGGCGGGCCCGGCTGCGTACCGGGAGCGCGTGCACGTCCTCGCCGTCGACGGTGACCCGGCCCGCCGCCGGTGCCGCCAGCCCGCAGAGCGCGCGAATCAGCGTCGACTTGCCGCTGCCGTTGACCCCCACCAGGGCGATCAGCTCGCCCGGCGGCACCTCGAGATCGACACCGGACACGATGACCCGGCCCGCGATCTCGCACCGCACCCCGTGACAGCGCAGACGCGTCATGCGGCGCCGCCAGCGAAGCTGTAGTGCCTGCGGCCCATCAGGATCAGGAACACCGGAGCGCCCACCAGCCCCGTCACCACGCTCAACGGCATCTCCTGCGGCCGGACCAGCACCCGGGCCACCACATCCACCCACACCAGGAACAGCGCTCCCCCGAGCGCCGCCACCGGCAGCACCGCGGCGTGCCGCGCACCGACGACGAGCCGCGCCAGGTGCGGCACGACCAGGCCGACGAAGCCGATGCCACCTGAGACCGCGACGAGCACCCCGACCAGCACCGAGGTCAGCACGAACAGGCCGATCCGGATTTCGCGTACCGGGACCCCCAGGGCGGCGGCCACGTCCGGACCGGCGGCCAGCGCGTCCAGCCAGGTGTGCACCGCCAGCAGCGCGACGACGGACAGCACAACCGTGATCAGCGCCGGACCGGTGCTCGCCCACGTCGAGCCGGACAGGCTGCCAAGCAGCCAGTGCAGCACCGACCGTGTCGCCTCCGGCTCGTCCCCCAGGAACACCAGGAAGCTGGACACCGACGAGAACGCGGCGGACAGCACGACCCCGGTCAGGACCAGCCGCAACGGCGTCAGCCCACCCTGCGCGAGCGACACGCCGAACACCAGCAGCGACGCCAGCACCGCGCCGACCAGCGCGCCCGCCGACACCGCCCAGATCCCCAGCCCGCCGAACACCCCCGCGACGATGACCAGCGTCGCCCCGACACCCGCACCCGAGGAGACGCCGAGCAGGTACGGATCGGCCAGCGGGTTGCGGACCAGGGTCTGCATCACCGCGCCCGCCAACGCCAGACCCGCCCCCACCACGGCGGCCATCAGCACCCGTGGGGCACGCAGGTCCCACACGATCGCGTCGTACACCGGGTCCTGGCCCGGCGCACCACCCAGCCTGGCCCGCACGGTCTCCCAGACCCCGGTCAGCGGCAACGGCTCCGCGCCGAGGGTCAGGGAGACGACCATGCTGGCGGCCAGACCAGCGAGCAGCACGAGCAGCAGCGGCACGACCGGCATCCGGCGCGGCGGGCCGCTACCGGAGATGGCACGCCTCGGGGACACGCGGACCCGCTCTCGCCAGGGGCCCAGGTCGCGGAGCCCGGTCGGATGACGACCGAGCCAGCAGGTCTTCGGACTCGGGATCGCCCCGGCGGAACGCCTTCCCGGGCCGTTCGGCCCAGTGGCGCGTGTTCCGCCGGTCACCCTCACCGCTGCGCGACAGTTCCGGACTCACACCGGATTCCCTGGCCACATGGGCGCGACTGGCTCAGCGGGACGTTAACACGACCGATCCACAGCGAGGGGCACCAAATGTGTCCCGCGTCACAGATAGGAAGCCTCGGAACTACGAGGCCCTCGTCGCCGACTCATGACCTGGTGTCACCAGTCGGTCACCGTGTGACCCAGCTGGCCTCGTGACCCGGAACACGACGAGATTCGGGGAGGACCTGATGCGCAACGACCTCGCCAGCACGGGGGGCGACGAGGATCGGCGACGCGCGCGCGGCCGGCGCCGGTTCGCCTCCGCACGGAGCGGGCGGTGATCAGCCGCGAGATCGACTTCGTCAAGGCGAGTCCCACCCAGAACATGACCGTCCTGGTGCGGACGGAGCACCCGCAGGAGGAGTACCCGGCCATCGCCAGGCGCGTCATGGCCTACGAGCACGTGCACGCCGAGCAGGTCGGGTTCGTGCGGAAACCGGAGTCGCTGGACGCGGATGCCGGTCTCCACATGGCGGGCGGCGAGTTCTGCGGCAACGCGTGCATGGCGCTGGCGGCGCTGCGCGCGTTCGAGGCGGAGCTGGAGACCGGCGACAGCCTGGACACCGCGCTGGAGGTGTCGGGGACGGCCGACGTCGCCAGGTGCCGGGTCGTGCGGCGGCGGCGGGACTTCGGTTGCCGGCTCACGATGCCGTTGCCGACGGCGGTGGAGGACGGTGCCCGCGCGGGCGAGCTCGGTGCCGGGTCGACCTTCGTGCGCTACGAGAGCTCGCTGTTCGTGGTCATCGAGACCGGGCTGCTCGACCGGGCCACCATGGACCAGGCGCAGGTCCTGGCGCGCCGGCTTGGCGAGACCCGGGACGTGTCCGTCGTCGGGGTTCTGTTGTACACCGCGGCTTCGAACCGCCTCGCCCCGCTGGTCCACGTGCCGTCGGTGGACAGCATGGTCTGGGAGAAGGGCTGCGGGTCCGGTACCGCCTCGCTCGGCGCGTACCTGGCGTGGAAGAACAACACCTCCGTCGCGACGAACGTGGTCCAGCCAGGCGGGTCGATGCGGGTGACGGTGAACTACGAACGTGGCGGTCCGACGGGCATCGAGGTCGAGGGGTCGGTCCGGATCGTGGCGCAGGGACGGGCTTTCCTGTGAGCGGCGCGCCGGAGCTGTTGTCGTTGATGCACAACTATCTGCGGCGCCTCCTGGCGGCGGCCGCGCGGTACGACGGGACGGTGCGCCACAGCGCGGAGCTGGCCAGCGTCGTCGGCGACTACTCCGGTTTCGTGACCGACCGGCGCCATCACCAGGCATGGCACGCCCTCGTGCGCGCGGGCACGGACGAGTTCACGAACCTGGTCGAGGACCTGCGAGCGCGGTCCGCCCGCTGCGCGGCGATCATGGAGAAGTACCGCGCCCGCCAGCTCCTGCTCGGCCATGCCGGGACCACGGGCTACTTCGAGAACGTCGAGTCCTGCATCGAGGAGGAGTTCGGGACCTTCGAACTGTCCCCGGACGCCAGGGTGCTGCTCGTCGGCGCTGGCTCGTTTCCGATGACCCCGCTGTACATCGCCAGGCGGACCGGCGCCGGCGTGGTCGGCGTCGACATCGATCCCGAGGCCGTCGAGTTGGGCAGGCAGGTCGTGGCGCGGCTGGGGAGCGACGACCTGGACATCAGGCTGGAGCACACACCGGTGGTGGACCTGGCCTTCACCGGGGAGGCGTCGCACGTCATCTTCAGTTCGACCGGCGCGGTCAAGTACGACCTGCTCGACCGGATCCACTCGTCGACCCGCGACGACGTCGTCGTGGCCGTCCGCTACGGCGACGACCTGAAGTCCCTCTTCAACTACCCCATGCGGGAGGTCGACCGGCGGAAATGGGCGCTGGCCGAGAACGTGCCGCGGCCCGAGCAGGTCTTCGACATCGCGCTCTACCGGAAGGTGTGAGTACGGCTGTGGGTGGAACGGGGCGAGGAACGCACGACGTCGACCGGGTGCTGATCGCGGGCACCGGTCCGGCCGCCGTGCAGCTGGCGGTCGCGTTGACCAACCGGCTCGGTTGCGTGGTGGGGATCGCGGGACGGGAGTCCGTCCGAGCGGACGCGTTCTTCTCCGGACTGCGGGACAGCCACGGGCGCATCCGGGTGGACGTCCAGAGTGCCAAGGACCGCGCCGCCGAGGGCGAATGCGTGGTCGACGACCTGTTCCGGGGATACCGGTCGGTCACCGGCAGGTGGCACACCCTGGTCCTGGCGGTGACCGCGGACGCGTACACGCAGGTCGTGCGCCAGCTCGAGCACCGGGTTCTCGAGCAGGTCAGGTGTGTGGTGCTGGTGTCGCCGACCGTCGGCTCGAGCGGTCTGGTCCGGCGCCTGCTCCTCGGCCACGGCGTGGACGCGGAGGTGATCAGCCTCTCCAGCTATCTTGGCGCCACCCGTTGGCGGGACGGGGGTCCGTCCCCGCGCGTGGTCACCGCGGCGGTCAAGAAGCGGCTGTACGTCGGTTCCAGCCGCGGCCGGTCGGACAACCTGGACGCGCTGTGCGAACTCCACCGCAGGCTCGGCGTCGCCACGCCGGTCATGGCCGGGCCGATGGCGGCCGAGACCAGGAACATCTCCCTGTACGTGCACCCCGCGCTGTTCATGAACGACATCACGCTGGACGCCGTGTTCGCCGAGTCCGGCCCGGTCAAGTACGTCTACAAGCTGGTGCCAGAGGGGCCCATCACGCCCGCGCTGATCAGCGAGCTGGTGAGCCAGTGGAAGGAGCTGACGAGCATGGTCGGCAGGCTGGGCATCCCGGGCGTGAACCTGCTGCGGTTCATGGTGGAGGACAGCTACCCGGTACGCGAGGAAAGCGTCGCCCGCCGGGACATCGAACGGTTCGAGCGGCTGCCGACCATCCATCAGGAATACCTGGTGTACGTCCGGTACGCCTCGCTGCTGGTCGACCCGTTCTCCGAGCCGGACGCCGACGGCAGGTACTTCGACTTCTCGGCCGTGCCCATCCGCCGGGCCTTCGTCGACCGCGCGGGACGGTGGGACGTGCCGAGAATGCCGAACGAGGACTACTACCGGACGAAGATCATCCAAGGGGTCGGGCGGCATCTGGGAGTGCCGTGCCCCACGATCGACAGGTTCATCGCCCGCTACGAGCGCGCGCTGGACGAGGCGGCCATGGCGCGCGCGGGCACCCCGGTGTCGGCCGCCTTCTCGGTGCGGGACTTCCGCGCGGACCTCGAGCTGATCCGCGGCGACCTGGCGACGGCCCGATGACCACGGCGGACCGTGCGGGTTCGCCGACCACCGCCGGCGTGCCCTCGGTCGAACAGCTCAGCGACTGGCGCATCTCGCGCGCGGTGCTGCCGACCCTGATCGCGTCGGTGGTCGGGCTGATGCCCTTCACCGTGTACAGCACCTACCTCGTGGCGATCACCGACGACGCCGGGGAGAGCACCGCGGTGGTGGGTGCGCTGCGCGGCCTCGGCGGCATCGGTGCCGTGGTGGTCGGGATCCTCGTCGCGCCACTGATCGGACGGATTCCCCCCGGCAGGGTCGCCGCCTGGTCGCTGCTGCTGCTGGCCGCGGCGGCACTGGTCGGGACCGTCGCCTGGCTGCCAGCGCTCGCCGCGTTCTGTCTGCTCATCGGCGTGTCCAACGCCGTGCTCTACCCCGCCCTGACGACCGCCGCGGCCGACCGGTTCGGCACCGGCCCGGCCGCGGCCCGCGCCGCGACGCTGGTGTCGGCGACGCGGACGCTGGCCGCCACGCTGGTCGTACCGGTGCTCGCCGTGCCCGCGCTGTGGTGGGGCTGGCGGGGGGACTTGGTCGCGATCGCGGTGCTGGCGGTCCTACTGGTGCCGGTGATGCTCCGGTACGGCCGGGATGGCCACGACGACACGGCGCCCCGTCACGGCTACTTCGCCGCCTTCCGTGCCCTGGCGGCGGTACCGGGCGCGCGCGCGATCATCATCCTGTCGTTCGGCCAGGCCGCGGCGTTCCAGGGATACCAGGCGTACCTGGCCGCGTTCTACGCCGACGAGTTCGGGCTGACGCCCGGCGTGTTCGCGTTCGTGTGGACCCTGAGCGGCGGGGCGTTCTTCCTCGGCAACCTGTTCACCGGCCGCCTGGTGAACGGCACCGAGTCCGACCGGCCCGCCTGCCGTGCACTGCGTGTGTGCCTGGTGGTGGCGCTGGTCTCGCTGTTCGGCGTGTTCCTGGCGCCCACGCTGCCACTGGCGTTGATCTCCTCCGCGGTGCTGTCCGCGAGTCACGCGGTGGGGGTCGCGGCGTCGGTGACGCTGCTGGTCCGCCGCTGCGGCGCCCTGCGGGGCACCGCCCTGTCGCTCAAGGCCTCCGGCATGAGCCTTGGCCTGTTCGTCGGCGCGGCCGCCGGTGGTGCCGGCCTGGCGGCGGGCGGCTATCTGGGCGCGGCGGCGGTCTTCGGCGCGTTCACCGCGCTGTCGATCGGTGCCGCCGCGACCGTGCGAGGTCGCGGGAACCGGGAGGGGGACCTGACCGACGTTTAGGACATTACTGACCACCTGCTGTGGAGGTTTGTCGATGTTTGGTCGATATGACACCCGGGTCGCGGACAGCCGTCGCACCAGGTGGCGGGTGGCGGCACTGTTGCTGGCGCCGGTCCTGGTGAGCGGATGCGCCAGGAGTGGTGACGCGCCAGGGGCGAACGAGGCCGCCGGGGCGTCGGACCACTACCCGGTCACCGTCGAGAACTGCGGCCGCCAGGTCACGTTCGAGAAGAAGCCCGGCCGGGTCTACCTCGGGTTCCAGCCGGCGGCCGAGCTGTTCTTCGGCCTGGGACTGGCCGACCGGGCGATCGCCCAGATCAGGCCCATGGACCCACCCCTGTCCGACCAGGCCGCCGCCTTCGAGCGCGTGCCCGACGAGTCGCCGGACGCCTACGTCCCGGTCGGCAAGGAACAGCTGCTCGGGCTGCGGCCCGACCTGCTCTTCGCGTACGTCAACTCCGAGTACGGCGGTCCCCACCAGCTCTCCCCCGGGCTCGCCACGCTCGAGGACCTCCAGCACATCGGCGCCAACGTGTATGCCCTCGTGTGCCCGGACGACACCCAGGTCAAGATCGACTTCACCTTCCGCGCGATCACCGACCTCGGCGCCATCTTCGACATCGAGGATCGCGCCGAGCGGGTGGCCGACGAGCTGCGGGCACGGATCGCCGACGTGCGACAGCGGGTCGCCGGCCGGGAACCGGTGCCGGTCCTCTACTACTACGGCGGCGAAGGCCCGATCATGACCGGCTCGCGGGACGCCTTCGTCGACGAGGTGATCCGCGCGGCGGGGGGCAGGAACGTCTTCGGGGACGTCGGCGGTGGGCGCCGGGGGTTCCTCAACGTCCCGATCGAGCGGGTGGCCGCCACCGATCCCGCGGTCTTCCTGGTTGGCGCGAGCCCCAACGACGACACCGGCGCCGAGGAGAGCACCGAGTACCTGTACCGCGCGTTCCCCGAGATGACGGCCAGCAAGGACCGGAAGGCCGTGCTGACCACCGACTCCGCGAACACGCCCGGCTGGCGTTTCGTCGACGTCATCGAGGACCTCGCCAGGACGCTGCACCCGGACGCGTTCGCGGACGTGCCCGCCCCGACGACCACACCGGGCCAGCGATGACGTCGTCCACACCGGACACCAGCGGGCCGGTGGTGCGCCGCCGGGGCCGCCAAGCGGCGGTGCTGGCCGGCCTGAGTGCCGCGGTGCTGGTCAGCATCGTGCTGGCGACCGGTCTCGGGCCGGTGGTGGTGCCGGTGCGGGACACCGTGCAGGTGGTCCTGCACAAGATCTCCGCCGACTGGTTCGCCCCGCCAGGCGATCCGGTGTTCGCCTACATCGTGTGGGAGTTCCGCCTGCCCCGCGCGCTGCTTGGCGCGGTGGTCGGCGGTGGCCTGGCCGCGGTCGGGGTCGTGCTGCAGGCGGTGGTGCGCAACCCGCTGGCGGACCCCTACCTGCTCGGGGTCTCCTCCGGCGCCTCCCTCGGCACGGTGCTCGTACTGGTGCTCGGTGCCTCGGCGGCCGGCGGGCTCGGTCTGTCGTCGGCCGCGTTCGCGGGCGCGCTGATCGCGACCCTGCTGGTGTACCTGCTGGCGCAGCGCGCGGGCCGGGTCACGCCGTTCCGGCTGATCCTGGCCGGGGTGTCGCTGGCCTACCTGTTCCAGGCCCTCTACGGCCTGCTGTTGTTGCGCGCCAACCCACACGACGTGCAGGGCGTGCTGATCTGGTTGTTCGGCAGCCTCGGCGCCACGGCGTGGAACGACGTCGGCATCCCCGCGGTCGCCGTGGTGGCCGGCCTGCTCTACCTGCTGACCCAGGCACGGCCGCTGAACTCGCTGCTGGCCGGGGAGGAGACGGCGGTCGCCCTTGGCCTGGACGTCGGCCGGTTCCGGATCCGGATGCTGGTGGTCACCTCGCTGATGGTCGGCGTCATGGTGGCCGTCAGCGGCGCGATCGCGTTCGTGGGGCTGATCATCCCGCACCTGTGCCGGATGCTCGTCGGCGCCGACCACCGGCGGTTGCTGCCGGTGGCGGCGTTGACCGGTGCGGTGTTCCTGGTACTGATGGATCTGGCCGCCCGCACGGTGCTGTCCCCCACCGAACTGCCGCTCTCGATCGTCACCGCGGTGTTCGGGGTGCCGTTCTTCATCTGGCTGCTGCGCCAGCGCGAGGCAGGACGGGAGGCACGGTTCGGGTGACCACGACAGCGAACGACGACATCATTCCGCCACAGGTCGTGGTCGACGGGGTGTCGGTCACGCTCGACGACAACCCGATCGTGTCCGAGGCGGAGCTGACCGTCGACGCCGGGGAGATGGTGGGCATCGTCGGCCCGAACGGCAGCGGAAAGTCCACGCTGCTGCGGGTGATCTACCGCGCGCTGCGGCCCTCGGCGGGTGCGGTGCGCATCGACGGCGACGACGTGTGGCAGCTGACCGCCCGCCAGTCCGCCCAGCGAACCGCCGCGGTCGTGCAGGAAAGCGGGAGCGACTTCTCCCTCACGGTCGCCGACGTGGTCGCGATGGGCCGCAACCCGCACAAGGACCCGCTGGACCGCGACACCGCCACCGACCACGAGATCTGTGTGCGGGCCCTCACCAGGACCGGGACCGCCGCACTGGCCGGACGCGCCTTCGACACCCTCTCCGGCGGGGAGAAGCAGCGGGTCCTGCTGGCCAGAGCCCTGACCCAGCGGCCCCGGCTGCTGGTACTCGACGAGCCGACCAACCACCTGGACATCCGCTTCCAGCTGGAGCTGCTCGACCTGGTCCGCGCGCTCGGCGTCAGCACGCTGACGGTCATGCACGACCTCACGCACGCGGTCGCCTACTGCGACCGGGTGTACGTGCTGCACCGGGGCCGGGTCGTCGCGGACGGGCCGCCTGCCGACGTGCTCACCCCGGAACTGGTCGGCGACGTCTTCGGCGTCCGCTCGTGCCGGTGGGTCGACCCCGACACCGGGCAGGTCCACCTCGGCTTCTCCCGCCTCCCCGACACGACGGCCGCCGCCGTCCCCGCTGGTGTCCCGCTGACCGCAGCCAGGAAGGAAAGCCCGTGACCGCCGCCAACCTGTGGTCAGACCTGCTCGCCCGGTGGGATGCCCAGCAGACCGTCTACATCAGGGCGCGCGACCGGCTGTACGACGCGATGTTCGAGATCCTCGCGCACCTGCGCCCCGCCGAGGACCTGGTGGTGCTCGACCTCGCCTGCGGGCCAGGGGCGATCAGCGGCCGGCTGCTCAGCCGACTGCCGAGGGCGAGGTCGGTCGCCGTCGACGTCGACCCCGTGCTGCTGGCGATCGGGCAGGGCGCGCTCGGTGACCAGGAGGGCAGGCTCAGCTGGGTCCGGGCCGACCTGCGCGACCCGAACTGGCCGGCCGCACTCGGCGACGACGGCGCGGCGGGCACCTTCGACGCGGTGCTGTCCAGCACGGCGCTGCACTGGCTGGACCCGGCCGCCCTGGTCGCCACCTACCGCCGCTCGTACGAGCTCCTGCGCCCCGGCGGCGTCCTGCTCAACGCCGACTACCTCCCGCACCCCGAAGGCGGCAGGCTGCGTGCCGCGTGCGACGAGATCGCCCGCGAACGGCGCAACCACGCACTGGCCGCCGGCGGAGAGTCGTGGGAAGCGTGGTGGGCGGCCGTAAGCGCCGAGCCCGCCCTGGCAGCGGCGCTCGCCGAACGAGCCACGCTGTGGCCAGACGGCGCGCGAGACTGGTCCGGCGCCACGCACCGGTTCCAGGACAGCGCGTTGCGCGAGGCCGGGTTCGCGGAAGCGGGCATGGTCTGGCAGGACCTCCAGACCGGCATCATCGCCGGACTCCGCTGACGGGTCGAGGTCAACACTGTCATTTCGCACGATGAAAGCTCTGTACCGACATCCAAGGAGGACGCGTGACCGCCGCGCGCTTGCCCGAGACCGACTATTCGCCGTTCCTGCGCACCGACTTCACTGATGAAGGAGCATGGCAGGCGTTACTGGACGAGACCGGTGACGACTGGGTGACAGTCATCACCGACCCCAGCCATCGAGACCTGTCCGCGCGGGAGCTGCTGGCACTGGTCCCAGCGGGCAGCCGCTACCCGGTGCTCGTCATAGCGGACCGCGTTACCTTCTCCTCCGCCGAGCGCTCGCTGCTGCTGATCGACGTCATCGAGGAACCCGGTCGGACGTTCCGGGTCGAACCCGACGCGTTCCGGTCCGTTATCGGCAATCTGGCGATCGACAACCTCAGCTTCGGCGACTACCTGAACTCGCTCGACGCCTCTGGTGTCCACCGACTCGAGGACCGGCATCTCCAGGCGCTGGCCGAACTGCGGTCTCACAGTCAGCCGAACAAGCCTGCTGCGCCGCCGACCTCCTGACCCCTCGACGTGGCCGACGGCCAGGTCGTGTTCACGGATTTGCCCCAATCGCCCTCTCCACGGCGGCTTCGACGTGCAGCCGGGTCGTGGGGAACACGGGCAGCGGCACGTCGTCCTGGCTGATCAGCAACTCGATCTCGGTGCAGCCGAGGATCACGCCCTGGGCTCCTTCGAACCGGGCGATCACGTCCTGGTAGGCGCGTCGGGACTCGTCGCGGACGATGCCGAGGCACAGTTCGTCGTAGATGATCCGGTGCACGGTCGCGCGGTCCGCCGGCGACGGGACCAGCACCGTCAGCCCGTGCGACGCCAGGCGTTCGCGGTAGAACGGCTGGTCCATGGTGAAGCCGGTGCCGAGCAGGCCCACCGTGGTGAGGCCGGCGTTCCTGATGGCCGCGGCAGTGGTGTCGCCGAGGTGGATGACCGGGATGTCGACGGCGGCCTGCACCTGGTCGTAGACCTTGTGCATGGTGTTGGTGCAGATCAGCAGGAAGTCCGCACCGGCGGCCCGCACGCCCGCCGCCGCGTCGGCGAGCACCTTGCCTGCGTCCGCCCACCGGCCCTCGACCTGCATGCGCTCGATCTCGGCGAAGTCCACGGAGTGCAGCACGACCTTGGCCGAGTGCAGGCCACCTACCCGTTCGCGCACCAGCACGTTCGCCAGCCGGTAGTACTCCGCACTACTCTCCCAGCTCATCCCGCCGAGCATCCCGATCATCCGCATGGGTCATTCAAGCACCGCGGTGCAGGTCGCGGCCCTTGGCAGGCAAGGAGTCATCGGACCTCGGCCGCCAGGTGCAGACTGCGTCCTGCCTCGACCTGCCAGGTCGTCCCCGAGTTCCGGCTGACCAGCGCGGTGCCGCCCGAGTACGGGTTGGTGTCGGTGTAGGCGATGCCGTAGAAACCGGTGTTGGACGTGGTGCGCACGACCAGCGCGAACCGCTCACCACGCCGGACCTTCACCGGCGTCGGCAACCGCAGCGAGACCCATTGCGCCGCCCAGGAAACCTGCTCTCGTCCGACCACAGTGGACGCCACGGTCTCGGCCGGGACGCCGCCGCGCAGCCGCGTGAGCTCCAGCGTCAGCCCAGCGTCCGGGTAGCCGGTCTGGAAGCTCGTGAACCGAACCTCGGTCAGCTCGCCCTTGCGGGGCACGGTGAACGTCTGCGCCCGAGCCAGCTCGCCGAGGACGTCCCAGTGCGTCTGGTAGCCGGCGTTCCCCGTCGACACGGCAGGAGTGCGCGGTTTCTCAGCGGGCTTGGCTGGAATCGTGACGTCGTAGGAGACACCACACTCGATCGGCCGGATGGCACCGGCGGAGTCGAACGACAGCGGCTGCCAGTAGTGCTTGGCCAGCGCCTCGTTCGGCTTGGCGTTCATCCACACGTCCGACTGGTAGAGGTACAGCGGACCGGACCTGGTGTCGATCTTCAGCACGTCGGCCGGCTGCCCGCCGCACGAGGTCGTGGTGATGTTGGTGCCGGTGATGATCGCACCGGGAGAGTCCCAGCGGGACAGGTCGCCGGAGAAGTCGTCGGCGAGGAGCACCGTACCGTCGGGAGCGGTCACCGAAACGCTGTCCACCGACGCGCGTTCACCTTCGTGCTGCCGGAACCCGACCCGTCCGGTCAGGCTGGTGCCGTCCTCGGTCGTGTCGACGAGCTGCCCGTCGACGAACGTGCGGATCGTCGCGGCCGAGACCTCGACCTTGATCTCGTACCGCTGACCGGTGGTGATCGCCATCGGCAGCGGGACGGTCGTAGTGGGCTTGCCCGGCACCAGCTTGGTCAGGTTGCCGCCCGCCGCGCCGGGGTGCGGGTAGTTGCCGATCAGCCAGCGGTAGTCACCGGCGGTGGAGCTGCGCACGACCAGACCGACCTGGGCGAAGTCGCCCGAGGACGACAACTCGGGCGTGACGACGGCGGTGAACGTGTAGTCGCGCCACTGTTCACCGTCCCTGCTCAGCCCGACGTCGCCGCCGTCGATCCGCAGCGCGCCACCGGATACCGACCAGGCGTCGGACCGCACGCTGGTCCCGGTCCACGGACCAAGCGGGCTGGACGCGGTGACGAAGGCGGTGCCGGTGGTGGTGTAACCGCGGTTGGGGTCGGAGTAGGTGAGGTAGTAGCGGCCACCGCGCTTGAAGATCGTCGGCGCCTCGGTGTTGCGCAGGCCCACGCGGCGCCACTGTCCCGAGCCCGTGGTGTAGGTGGGGTCGAGCTTCTCGACGATCAGATCACCGGACCGCCGCCAGTCGGTGAACGCCAGGTACGCCGTGCCGTCGTCGTCGACGAACATCTGGTGGTCGCCGTAGTTCACGCCACCCGCGGGACCCTCGTCCGGGCCGAGGTCCGGTACCGCGACCTCCGCGAAGCCGGACACGGGATTCGACGAGGTGAAGACGCGGTAGCCGACGCCGTTGTCGTAGGTGTTGATCCACAGCACGTACTTGCCGGTCGCGCTGTTGTGCACGACGTGCGGGCGGAAGCAGCCGTAGGTACCGCCGTCGCAGCGGTTCTGCCAGGCCTGTCCGCGAGCGTCGAACAACGGGCCGCGCGGGGTCCAGTTCACGAGGTCCGGCGAGGTGTAGGAGACGAACCCGCAGAACCGCGCTCCCGGTGTGTTCCACTCGAAACCGCAACCGTACGAGGTGCCGTAGAGGTAGTAGGTGTCGCCGAAGCGTTGGATCTGGCCGTCGTGAGCGTCGATCGCGTTCCCGTTGACGTCGAACCGGATCGCGGCGTTGCCCGCGCTGTCCTTGTTGACCAGCTTGACCGTTCTCTCCCCAGTCTGGGCGGACGCGGGTGGTGCGCCCGCGAAGAGCAGGCCGAGCAACGCCGCTAACGCCAACACACGTCGGGGCATCATCGTTGTCTCCCTTTCATGGCAGGGTTTCCAGCCCTAGGCGAGCACACACGCACGAACAACTGCGGAGCTGAGGGGTTCGAACCCCTGACCCCGCACTGCCAGTCTGGCACGATCATGCCTCTGACCAGAGGAGACAGCGAACCCGCAGGAAATCCCACGCCGTTCTGCTTCAGCCAGTGCCGTTGAGCGCGGTTCGGATCGCATCCGTGCTCCAGATCTGCTCCTGCCCGCCGGGTATGAACGAACATGTGGAAGCCCGCTCTGCGGCCTGACAGGACGTTCGTGGCTTATCGGGTCGTTGTCGACCTGGTGGCTCGGTCAGCGTGCTCGAAGGGGCCACCCCAGTCGATCATGAGCACACCGCACGTCCACCGGATCACCAAACACGATCCCGCCGATCGCGACGACCGGGGCACGTACCGCGGGTCCGAGGACGTGTCGACCTGGCACGGGCGCATCTGATCGTGGAACATAGCCCCGGCCGCTTCGAGTGCCACGAGCGACCACGGTCCGGTGGCGGCCGCCTACCTCGCCGCCGTGACGGCGTTCACCGAGGACACCGGCGTGACCCGGCTGACCATCCGCCACCCGTGGGTCAGCGGATTCGTCCACTTCGGAGCAGAGCCACCCCTCGACGGCCATGGGCTGCACGGGCTGTTCCCGCCCGACCTCACCGGCTACCACGATGGCGCGTGGTGCCGACTCGAATCCGAGGACCGGTTCTTCGTCCATGTCGGCTACGACCAGTACATGTACATCGGAAGCGCGTAACCGTGCGGAGACGCGGTCGCGCTGACCACGGCGAACGGTCTGTTCGTCGAGCGCCTGGACGGCTCGCCCCACGACCCGGATGACAATGGGCCTTACGAGCCGCGTCCGGCGGACGCGGCGTTCTGGGCCGAGGCGGCGACACTCGCGGCACGGCACGGCAGGGTGCTGTTGGAGAAGCGGTTCGTCGGCAACCACTCCCGTTGGCATCGACTGACAGCCGACGCCACGGTGCCCGACCTCGGTCCGCGCGCCCTCCTGTATGTGTGGCCGGACCTGTCCACCGATGTTCCGTCAGTGCTGCGCACAATGTCACCGGACTTCACCGACTGGGCCGTCGTGGAGCACGCGGACGGCCGCATCCACAGCTTGTCCACAACACCCGGACGTCCTGTCGTCGGCATGAGACGCCCGCCGTTCGCGATGGTGTCCGCGCGGAACCTCGCGCCCGAGCTGGGACCGCGAATGCGGTCCCAGCTGCCTGCCATCACCACTGACAAGGTCGGGAGCCGCAAGCTCAGTTCCGGCATGGTCGGCAGGCACCACTCCAAAGCCCACACGCACCGCCACAACGAGATCCTCGTCTACGTCGTGGAGGGCTGGGCCGCCACGCTCGCTGGCCCGGACCTGAGCGAGGTCCTGATCGCCTGCACCGTCGGATGATCCGTCAACGCATCCGCATCAGCAACCGCCCGCTCGAACGCCTCACGCCCCAGACCGACCAAACCCGCCCGAAAGTCACCGAACACATCGTCAGAGACGTACCCGCGGATCACATACGCCGCAGCACACAAGTCCCACTGATACGCGCGAGCACCTTCCCGCTCGTAACAACGATAAAACTCCACGATGCGCTCCGCCGGCAGCTGCGCCAGCCGCTCCGCCAACGCCCGACCAACCGCTGCGCCCGCCGGCCAAGCGTGGCCATCGCCAGACGCATCATCCCTGGCCTTCTCGATCAACGACCAAAACTCGTCCACCTGCACCCCCGAAGTCTGACACAAACAACACCGCCGATTACTGGGGACGCCACCGCTGACCTGCTACCTCCTGCGGTCGACTTGCGGAGAGGCGGCCGATCTTGTTTCAGGTCTCAGTTGCCGCCGAAGATACGAAGGCGGACAACGACGAGCAGGCAAACCAGCGCGCAAGGTCGCGGCTCGGCTGAGCGGCTTCGTCTGCCATCACTAACTGAGCACAATGCCGTGGTGCTCAGGTCGGCGTCAGACCTTCCGCCAGTCACCGCATCGGCTGGTGGAGAAGTACTGACCATTCTCGAGCGTCACCGTCGGCCGGCCGCCAGTGACGATGTTGTTGGCCACAATGTCGTCACCGTTGGCGTCGGAGTTGATTTCCCAGTAACAGTCACCGGACACCGCTTGGATGGTGCGATAGGTACCGGGCTGTACGTCGACGCCGACCGCCCAGTCGCCCTCGCCGATGGTGTTCTGCGCTATCGTCCGCTCCTGCATGGTGACGGCGCCCTCTCGCTGCTTGACCGCGTCCTCGCGTTGTTTGACCGCGCTCGTCCGCTGGTCGAGCGTCGCCTCGGCGGCGGCAAGTCGGTCCCGCTCGGTGGTCCTACTGACGAGCTGGCCACGAAGCGACTCACGTGCACTCGACGCCTCCTCCAACTGTTCGGTGAGCGAGTCCTTGTCCTTGACGAGCCTCGCCACCAACGCGTCGTTCGCTTCGCTCACGGCGTAGTTGTAGAAGTTCAACCCCCACCCGGCAACGAGCCCGGCCACCACAGCCGCCCCGACCCAAAACCGCCAGGATCGCACGGCCCGGCGGAGGCGGCTCCGGAAAACCTCCGGGTTGGTCGGATCGGTTGTGGCCACCATCGCAGTCCCCATCGATAGAAAGATGTCTTCGGGGAACACATCGACCAGAAGCCGCCGATTCAACACATCCGACGCGAATTGTGATCCGGCCGCAACAAAGCAACAGACGTAGCGATACGAGCCACCGGCGTGTCGTGACCATCAGGACCGGCGGCAGCCGCCGGTATTGGGCGATAACGTTGCGTCGGTAGAACTGTCACGACAGTGCGGCGTCCACGCTCGCATGAGATTCCTCGTCACCGTCGCAGTCCTGGCGTACGGATCCGATCCCAATCGGTCGCTAGTCCCGAGGACTCCCAAGCGGCAGGTGACAGGTTCGAATCCGGCCCCGCTCCTGATCGGACTCGACCGGATCAAATCGCCTTCCCGGGCGAAGCCGCGCTGCTGCCGGCAGAAGGCGGACGCCGCCACCAGCATGCACGCCCGGCGCACCCACTCCTCGGCTGTCGCCGGCACGTGTCCCCGACATACCCCGAACTGAAGGTGGCGGTCGCCACCGGGGAGTTGGACGGCGGTGTCCAGTACGACGACGCCCCTAAGTCGGACTCGGGCAAACGGACGATCTCGCTGTCGGTCGTGACCACGGCGGAGATCTCCGAGCACCTGAAGGCGTTCGCTCAGCCCGGTCCGGACGGGCGTCTGTTAGGCCAGCCTGAAGGAACTCCTGGCCCGGATCGGGCATTCCAACACTCGGGCTGCCATGATCTACCAGCACCCGACCTGGGAGCGCGATCACGCGACCGCGGCAGCGCTGGACCTCATGATCCAGGACGCACGGGGGCGCCTGCCGCCTGATCTGGCATGACAACGTCCAAGTGCGGACAAGACACAAGCATCAGGTCAGGAAGCATGTCCTGACCTGATGCTTTGTGTTGTGGAGCTGAGGGGGTTCGAACCCCTGACCCCCACACTGCCAGACTGGCACAATCATGCCTCTGACCAGCACAAACAGAGAACCCGCAGGAAATCCTACGCCGTTCCGCTCCCAGCCAGTGCCGTTCAGCGCGGTTCAGCTCGTAGCCGTGCTCCACATCTGCTCCACCTACCGCCGTGTGAACCGGACATCGTCCCGGCGGGTGAACCACCAACCACGCCTCTTCGGGCCCTCGGCGAGCCGTCGATCACGTCGTCGGCGGCGAGTGCCGCTGCACGGATGCTGCACGACGCGCCGCTGCCGCCATCGCCCGGTTGGAGCCTCGACGGGTTGGTATCGCACTTTGACGGCGCGGCTACGGTGACGCGGGGGATCAATCTGAGGGGTTCTGGAGGACCACGTTCGATGATGTTACGAAGAGCGCTCGCACTGCTGGTCGCGTCGGTGGCCGCTGTCCTGGTGAGTGGTGAGGCGGTGGCGACGCCTGATCAGGGGCAGCCACCGGTGCTGGAGCTTGATCTGCCTCGTGCCGGCGGCGTTGCGCGGGCGGAGGCGGAGACCGGTTCGTTCTTCACGGGGAGGTCGCCGGAGCGGGTGTTGGACACCCGCGTCAGTCTCGGCGCGTCAGGGCCGGTCGGGGCGCGCGGCACCATCAGCCTCGATCTGTCGGGGCACGTTCCGGAGCACACGACGGCCGTGGTGCTGAACCTGACCGGGGTGAAGCCGACCGCGCCCACGCACCTGCGGGTCTGGCCGGCCGCGGAGCCAATGCCCACCGTCTCCAATCTCAACCTGGCAACCGGCGAGGTGCGGGCGAACGCGGTGACCGTCGCACTCGGTGCCGACCGTCGGCTCAAGCTGTACAACTTCGCCGGCAGCGTCGATCTGGTCGCCGACCTTGCCGGCCACTACGGGAGCGATGCGTCGGGGCGGTACAACAGTCCCGCTCCACGGCGTGTGCTGGACACCAGAACAGAGGGGCGCCCGGTCGGCCCGGGCGGCATCATCTACCTCAACACGAGCTCTTTCGTGGACAGCCTGGCGAATGCCGTCACGATCAACCTCACCGTAGTCTCGCCGACGGCCAACACGTACCTGACGGCGTATCCGTCAGGCGACAGCGATCGTCCGAATGCCTCCAGTATCAACGCCGCCAAGGGTGCGGTCACGGCCAACCAGGTGACCGTCGCGCTCGGCCCCGGCCGGGACATTCAGCTCTACAACCACTCCGGTAGTGCGCACGTGGTGGTCGATCTGGTCGGCTACTACGGTCTCACGGGGGAGGATCTCTTCTACCCGGTCTCGCCGGTGCGGGCAGTCGATACACGGATTTCCCCAGGCGTGCCCCTGAAAGGTGGCTGGTACATCGGGTTCGATGTACAGGACATGACCTTCCATGCCCTGGCGATGAACATAACCGCGACCAACGCCACGAAAGACACCTACCTGACGGTGTACCCGGCCGGCACCACACCGCCCCTGTCCTCGACCGTCAACGTGACCGCCGGGAGAACGGTGGCGAACACGACGACGGTCGGTCTTGCCTGGGAAATTCGTGACAACGGACTGCAGTACTGGGGATACAACGTGTACAACCATTCCGGCAACGTTCACTTCGTCATGGACCTGGCCGGCTACTTCGCGAACTGATGACACACACCGCTGGCGGAGCTGGTGCCGGCTCCCGCCACGCGGCATTGGACCGCCGCGCCTCGGCCACCACCCGGTACGCCGAGTCCGCGTCTGGCACCCGGTACTCGACGAACCCCGCCACCGGACTCGTGCCCAGTTCGGTGCCGTCCCGGTAGACGGTGACCTCGCCAATGGCGGAGGTCGCACGAATCGACAATCCTCGACCTGCCCTCAGGGAGGCGTAGGTCGGCCATGCGTGCGTGCGCGCGCAACCGGATCCGTCAGTTACCTCAAATCTATTCGTCGCCGTAAATATCCTTTCGAGTGCGATGCTCACCAGTTGCACGCAGATCCGATTCCGCCACCATGTAAGTTACATCATCGTCAATCGAAACGGCGTACATTTTACCAAGAGACCCATCAGATTTCCCAAGAACAACTCCGAATTTACCGCTTATACCGGACGTTGAAGTGGATGTCGTATTCAGCACCTCAACAACATCATAATAGTCAATATCACTCATCAGTGCGTCACCCGACCCATGAGGGAAACATTGACATGGCGTCCATCACGGGACAACCACCCAAGCTGAGACTGCCCGGTACGAGAAAGCTGAACTTCCCATTCAAATGACTCCCCTTTAGTACGCGAAGGCCCAACGACCCACTCATTGCCAAAACGATCTAGATAGCCACCGCCCGGACCACGCGGCAGCGGGTTAGATGCATTATATCCCTTAGGGGGAACATAACGAACCTTACCCTGATTGGGCAAGCCAAGGTCCCCTGGGCCGGCTGTACACATACGGGATTTGATGGAACACGTTTCATCGTTGTGTACCAACACTGATATGTTATGACTTATGGTGACATAGTATGTGTGTAGGTCATCAACGGTAATATTGTGTGCCATTGTGACTCGGGCACCAAGAGCACTCAGTCTTGAAACCTTGACGGGGCGACCGCCGATAGCATGGAGGTAGTCACCGGAATCGAGATGGGATCTGCTGCACGAGTAGGTGACAGTGGTAGTCACGCAGCCTGCTGGCTGGTGTGGTCATGATTGCTTCGTGTTCGATGGGGGTCAACCGGCCGAGGGCGGGTTGACGTCGGCGGCGGTGGTAGGTGCGTTCGATCCAGGTGACGATCGCGATCCGCAGCTCGTCACTGGTGGACCAGGTGCGTCGGTCGAGAACGTTGTTCTGCGGCAACGCGAAGAAGCTTTCCATGGCGGCGTTATCGTCGGCGGCGCCGACCCGGCCCATCGAGCCGGCCAGCCCCTGACGAGCGAGCGCACGGACGAATTTCCTTGATCGGAACTGCGATCCACGGTCGGTGTGCACCACACAGCCGGTGATCTCGTCACGGCGGGCGACGGCGTTGATGAGCGCGGTGACCGCGAGGCGGGACTTCATCCGGGAGTCGATGGAGTAGCCGACGATCCGGTTGGAGCAGACGTCCTTGACCGCGCACAGATACAGCTTTCCTTCTGTGGTGCGGTGTTCGGTGTAGGGTCGGACACGGGCGCGGTTCCAGCGTTTCTGCTGGCCCGTTTCCCGTGCCCGCCCTCCGAACCGGACGTGCGACTCGTCGCCGCATCCGGCTCTCCACGTGCTCATGCCGTTGATGCGGGCGTTCCTGGTGTGTCTGCTTGCGACCATGGCGTGGGGATGCGAGTGCCCCGATACCGGTAACGTTCGATAGTTATCGTTTCCGGCCGGAACATCTCGATTCCCTCGGCACCAATCTGCCATCCTGGCAGGAACCGGCGAACGAGGGTGTGCATGTTCAGCCCGAGGTGCCGCTTTCGGAGCCAGCCGACGATCCGCCAGAAGGCGAAATGGTCGATATAGCCGAACGTCCGAGATGACACCCCGTGGCGGAAATAGGTGCACCATCCCCGCAGCACCGGGTTGAGTCGGCGCAGCAGATCGGCAAGTGTTCGATGATTCCGGCGGCGAGTGAGCGTCCGTATCTTGTCCATGATCGAGGCAAGAGCCTTCTTCGATGGATAGGTGTAGACGGCTCGTTTACCGGTTCGGTTTCGCCAGGCACGGCGCTGGATGCGCCAGCCAAGGAAATCGAACCCCTCGTCAATGTGACTGACCCTGGTCTTCTCGGCCGCCAGGCGCAAGCCCATCGGCGCGAGTACCGCGCTGACCTCATCCCAGAGAGCTTCGGCATCGGCGCGTTTCCCGGCCAGCATGACCACAAAGTCGTCCGCATAGCGGACGATCTTCATGACCGCGCCACCAGCGCGCCGGTGCTTGCTCCGCGTCCATTCCGGGCCGAGCGCTTTCCACTTGCGGGCGAAGTGCTCGTCCAGGACGGACAGGGCGATATTGGCCAGCAGCGGTGACAGGATCCCGCCCTGGGGTGTGCCGGCGATCGTCTCGCGGTCACGGCCGTCCTCAGTAAGGATGCCCGCTCGCAAGAACGCCTTGATCCAGCACAGGACTCGTTTGTCTCCGATCCGTGCCCGCACCCGATCCATCAGGGCCGAGTGTGAGATCTCGTCGAAACAGGCCGAGATATCCGCCTCGAACACCCATTCGTAGTTCCGAGTGGGTGAAGCAAGGTAGTGAATCTCAGCGATCGCGTCCTGCGCGCGACGTCTCGGACGGAAACCGTAGGAACACGGCTGGAAATCCGCCTCGAAAATCGGCTCGAGCACCAGCTTCAACACGGCCTGCACGACCCGGTCTCCGGTCGTCGGGATCCCCAAGCGCCGGAGTTTGCCCGATGCTTTCGGAATCGCCTTCTCCCGCACCGGCCGAGGAACAAACCGACCGGCCTTGAGATCATCCCGCAGCCCATCGAGCAATTCCTCGGCGGCGAGGCCGACATCGCGTGGTGCGACACCATCAACCCCCGCCGTTCGCGCGCCCTTATTGCCCCGCACCCGATTCCAAGCCACGACCAGGAATGCCGGGTCATAGACGAGGTTGCGGAGATCATCGAAGCGACGGCCAGGATCAGCCTTCGCCCATCGGTGCAGCTTCCTCTGCATCACCCGTACCCGTGTCTCCGCCTCATCAAGGTCAGGCCACGGAGCGCCGATATTCACCAGCGACCTCCCGGATCAGCATCGACGCCGCGAACACGCTGGACCCCTTCGCCATGTGACCGGCTTTCCTGATCTCGGACTACTACGGGTCCTCCGCCCCACCCCGGTGGCATCAACCGACGGTGGGCCTTCCCGCCGGGTCGCTGGCCGCGACCCGGGTTGGGGGCCACCAAGGTGGTTCCCACGTTCACTGGCGAACCGTTCGACGGGGTCGGCGCCCAGCTATGCCCCTGCAGCATCGCCGCGGCTACGCCGCAGGCCTTCACCGCGGCCTCCCGACCGGCGACATCACCCGGACCAGAAGTTCCCCGCACAACAACGTCATACGGGTGCGCGCTGCAACCCAGCCCTGATCCGCCAGGTTCGAGCTGGTGGCTCCCTTGAGAGGCGTTCAGCCGCTGGTTCCTCACGTGCGCCTTTCCGTCTCGCTTGCCGAGCACGGACCATCTGGCAGTCCTGATCCGCCTCGTCGTTGACAGGGCTGCTTTCCGCCCTCACCGGCACCTCCCGGCTCAGGCTGCCCCCTGCTTCACTCTGCTGCTGCGACAGCAAAGCGGAGAAGGTCTCGCACCTCCTCACGGTTCAACAGCGCCTCGTGGCGCTCGATGTCGGCCAGCCACAGCCGGTTCGGTGCGGTGGCGGTGAAGTCGCGCTGCACCAGGTCGTCGTGGACCGGCGGACCGGTCGTCTTCCCGTTTCTGCCGCGTTTCTTGCCGAACGCGCTCCACCAGCCCATGGACGAGCAGATCCGCCACGCGGTCCGATCCGCCATCGACAGGCCGGCGTCGCGGGCTTCGTCGGCCATGAATCGGTAGCCGAACTCCGGATCGTCGCGGTGGGCGTCGAACAACGCGTCCGCCCGATACGCCTCGGCCAGTTCGGTGTCGGTGACCGGCCGGGCACGCCAGCGGTAGCAGGGCTGTCGAGCGATGTTCAAGACCCGGCACGTTACCGCGACGGGGATACCGTCCGCGGCGAGCTCGTTCACGAGCGGGTAGAGCCTTTTCCCGGCAGATTCGCCTGAGCCAGATACGCGGCCGCGCGGCGCAGGACCTCATTCTCCTGCTCCAGCAGCATGATCCGCTTGCGGGCCTCACGCAACTCGGCCGAGTCGTTCCTGCTCACACCAGGTTTGACGCCCTCATCAGTGTCGGCCTGCCGCAGCCACTTGAACAAGGTCATCGGGTGGACCCCGAAATCCTTGGCGATCTGCTCGACGGTTACACCAGGCCCGCGGTCACGGGCGACCCGCACGACATCGTCGCGAAACTCCTGGGGGTAGGGCTTGGGCACAGCGACATCCTCCCAGCTCACCATCACGGCAAGCCAACTCAGATGTCACCTACTCGTGCAGCAGACCCGGACAACCACACCACCGTGCTGACCAAACTCCACGAACACGGCATCCCACCCGAGACACTCATGGACGCCCGCGCAGCGAAGCAAGTGGTCCTCGATGACCAGCTCCACGACCGCATCGCCCCGTTCATCAGGTTCAGGGGGAACCACGGTCGCTCAGGCGGTCACCGTGGTCATGGGGATCGTCGGTCGTCGGCCTCACCTTCATGTTCGGGTTCGGCAACGTCCTCAACCTCGCGCTCCGGCTCAGCGCGCCGGTCTGGGTCGCTCCCCTCGTCGCGCCGGCAGTCGACCTCTCGAGCCTCGGGCTCCTCCTCGGCATTCGACGACTGGCCCTGGCCGGGGCGACACCGGCACAACTGCGACCAGCCCGCCGCCTGCTGATCTTCGCCAGCGCAGTCACCCTGACCCTAACGTGGCCGACCCGCTCGTCGCAGGCCACTACGGCAAGGCCGCCTTCGACGCCGTCGGACCGTTGCTGCTGATCGGATGGGCGGAAGTCGGCCCGGTCCTGTTGCAAGCGCTGGCCACCGTATCGGCCACCGGGCACCCGGGTGTCGTTGCCCAGACTGTCGACTCAGGCAATGCTGCGGTGGAGCCGCGAGAAGGCATGCACGTGGGCGCTGAGTTGCTGGAGCGGGCACGGCATGAGGATCGGTCGCATCGTAAGCTGTATCAGCGTCCGATCTCTGCCGAAAACCTCCGGGAAGGCCTGGGTATAGGCGCGGAGCGACCGCGAACGCTCGTGAGGCTGGTGCGTGCGGAGCGGGGCATCTCCGCTAGCAGGTCGAGTTACTTAGAGTCGTCCAGGCTGCGCCGGTCGCCGGGGTGGGTGCCAAGGCGAGGACGGCGCGGGTTTCGGTGCTGGCGCGGTCAGTAACCGAGCTGTTGACGAAGGCCTGCAGAAATCCGGGATATGATTCCCGCAGCAGCGAGCGGACTTTTCTGGATGGCCTTGTACTTCGCCAGATCGCGTCCTGGCTCGCCCGCCTGAGCACGGCGATAGTGCGGACACCTCCGCCCTCCGGAGTGGGGACGACCCGCCACTAGCCGGGGAGACGGGACGGTCCCTCGCTGAATAAACGGGCAGGCAGCGGGCGATGATCGCGAAGGCCGGGTCGGTGCCCGGGTCGATCACGGTCACGGCTCCATGAAGACCTTCTTCGCTTCGAGGGAGTCGGGAGTGGAAACGTAGGCTTGGCCGACACCGAGCTTCTCCAGCGCTTGCGCCATGTCCTGGCCCGCGCGGCCGCGCAGAAAACTGGCGACGGTTTTGCTTTGCGGGAAATTGCAGCGGAACGCGATCTTGGTGCCGGCGTTACCGAGGACATCGCGGTGGAAGTCGTCAACGCCCTGGCTCGCGACGACGACAGCGATGCCGTACTTGCGTCCTTCCTTCATGATTTTCGGCAGCGTAACATCCTTGGCGAGCCGGTGCGCCTCGTCCAGCACTACCGCGAGGCGCAGCCGGTCGGTCTGTCCCCAGTGGAACATTTCCCGGTAGACCTTCCTGAGGACGAACGCGGCCGCGGCCAGTTGCACCTGTTCCATCAGCGAATGCATGTCGAGCACCATGCCGCCGGACAGCAACTCGCTGAACCGGCCGTCGCCGGAGTTGTCCCGGAACAGGTCGAAGTCGCTGAGCGGGCGGACGCGCGCGGTCACGTTCTTGCCCGGCCCTGTGCTTTCCTTGTGTTCGAGCAAGGAGGCGAACTCCGCCATGGTGGGAAGCCCGGACGGGCCTGCCGCCGAACCGAATCCGTGGTGCTGGTAAAGCTCGCGCAACGTTTTGTAGACGACGTCTCGCTGGATTTCGCCGAGCCCGCCCACGAAGCCGATGACTTCGGCCAGTTCCAAGGCTGCCTGCGCATACTTCCGGTGGTCGGCGCCGGCCCGCAGCTCAAAGGGGGAGAAGTCCAGTCCGTCAGCGGCGTCGACTACGGCCGCGTTCGCCGCTGGGTTCGCCGCCATGTCGCCGTGGAAGTCGATCACCAGCGCGGGCAGTCCCTGGCCGGCGAACGAGGTGAGAATCCGCCGGGTAGTGACCGACTTTCCCTGGCCGGGAATGCCGAGGACGAACATGTGCGGGCTGCCCGAGGTGCTGATCCGCCAGCTCACCTCGGCCGAATGCGTATCCCGCCCCAATACCACCCGCACCTCGCCGGGTCGGCCCCTGGTCTTCTGCTCCTCGGTCTCAGAGTCTTCGGTCTCGGGGTCTGTCGGCGGCGCCGAGTCGATGGTCGGTTCTTCGGCGGATTCCTGCCGTGAGTCCGGATCCGGGTCCGGTTCGTTGTCGGACGTTGTCTCGGCACGGTCCGAGACCGCGTTGTCCTTCCCGGGTTGAGCAGGCTGGTTCGGTAGCAGAGTCCCGATGCCTGCCTTGCGGAGCTTCGCCGCCGTCAGCACCTCTATCGGCACGCCGCGATGCTCACTGGCGATGTCGAGTTCGCTGTCGAGATTCACCAAATAGCCGTGGCGGGAGATCTCCACGTTGACGCTCTCCTCGAGCCTGGCGAACTGACGTTCCGCGACCGCCAGCCGTTCCGCGCCCAGCATGCCCATGGCGAACGCGCGGTGCGCGTGATGGCGCAGGATCCCGGACAGCCTCGTTCGTTGCAGATCTGCGTCGGTGCGAGGCGAATCGGTGCCGAGAAAGTCGGCATCCAGCATCGACACGGTCGCGTCGATGCGCTCGGCGATGTCGTCGGTCAGCTGTTCCGGCGGCGTGCCGCCATGTCGCAACGTGACCTCGACACAGCTCATCCGCAGGCTTTGCCTGGTGGCGGTGACCAGGATCAGGTCGCACAGCCTCGGCCCGTCGGCGGCGACGCCGAATATCTCCCGATGCACATCGACCGGCACGATGATCGTGTCCTTCAGCTCGCCCCGGCTGTCCAGCCAGGCTAGTGTCGCGGCGAGCCCGACCGCCTCTGCGGCCAAGTCGGTCTTGCCGATCAGGCGCAACGCCAGCCGCCCGGACGCCCGATGCAGGCAGCGGAGGGTGTCCCGGACCGATCGAGGATCGTCGACGAATCCCATGTCCCGCATTGCCGCGGACAGCAACCGCTCGATCTCGCCCCGGTGTTTCGTGGTGACGGTCAGACGGGGCCCGATTCCTTCGAGGAAGTCGGGCGCATAGTCCACGATGTAGGGCTGGCTCTGGTCGGCGTTCTCGGTGAAGAGCTCGAATCCGAGATTGCGGCCGATCGATAGCACCCAGTCCGCGCGGTCGTGTGCCGCCGCCAGCGCCTTCGTCTCGTCGTCGCCGAGCGAGGCCCGCAATGCGATGCCGTGCTCGGCCGGGAATCCCAACTGCACGGCGAGCACGGCCTGGTGCGCCCGGTGCGCGTCGACGGCGTCCGCAGCGGCATTCTTGTTCCTTCCGTCCCGGAGCTTCACCGCTGGCACGGTTTCCCAGCGCCGGCCGTGCTCGGTGGGCACCGGCCTGCTGGTGGTCGGGGTGAGCAGGTTGCGGAACGCCGTCGTCGCGTCCGCCGTCGGCGCACCGTCCGCCGCGACCACCGCGAGGTCGTTGACCACGCTCAGGTGTGCGGGCTCGACATCGGCCGCGAGCCGCTCGAGCGGCCGCACGCTCAGCCCGAGCGGAGGCCGCAGGTGGGACCGCGTGTTCCCGACCCGATACCCGCCGACCCGCTTCTGCAGGTCGGTCAGGGCAGGCAGCGGATCGGTGCCGGCCTGCCGGTTGGTGTAGGCCACGACCTCAGCCCGGCCAGTCAGCCTTGTGACGTCGGAGTCGGTGTCCTTGCTGGTCAGCACCGATGCGCCGAGCGCCTTGGCCAGCAGTTCGCCGGAACCGGGGTTGATCGCGAGCAACCGGACCGCGTCCGGATGGGAGTGCGTGTACCGGTAGGTGGAGATGCGCTCGGCGAGCATGTTCGGCGGCACGTCGGTGGCCACGTCCCGGCGGTCGATGCCGATCACGTCGAACACCGCCTGCACGGCGATGCCCGGCTCGCGCTCGCTGGGGGCGAGATAGATCCCGGTGCCGACCGTCGCCTCCCGGGCATGCACGAAGACATCGCCGCCGGCGGGCACGGCGAACGGAAGGTTGGCCGGAGTCACCCGGCGGATCAGGTCGGCATCGACCCGCTTCTTGCGCTGGGCCTTCTCCAGCTTGGCCAGTTCGCGTGCCCAGCCGGTCAACGCGGTGTCGTACTCGGCCAGCCAGGCCAGTCGCATCGGATGGAAGGGCAGTGTCACGACCGCCCGGATCGGCTGCCCGCCCGCCGTCGTGACGCTCAGCGTCAGTGTGTCCAGGGACAGCAACGCATCCCGGTGAGCCGGGTCGGTGATCGCTTGGTCGAGTGCACGCTTGTAAGACTGGCAATAGGAACGCACCTGGGTCCGCAGCTCGTCGTTCCAGGCCACCGACTCGACCAGGCTGCGCGGTTGCGCGCCGAACAGGGCGTGGACTTCTTTCCGAGCCTTCGCCAAGGCCTGCGGCAGGACGTGATCGATCGGCTCGACCCCGGCCAGTTCGAGCACCTCGCCCATGCGTCCGGTCGCTTTGAAGGCGGTGGCTCGGCTTCCTTGCTCGAACAGCCGGTGTTGCAGATCGGCGATGACCGGGCTGACGCCGAGCAGCACGGTCCGTCGCCCGCCGAGCCGCAGCGACACCGCGGTGTGCGTGTCGTCCACGCTGTAGGCGTCCTCGCTGAGGTCGTCCTGGCCGCCGAGGACCGCATCCAGTCTCCCGAGCGCGAGCGCCCACGCCGAGGCGCGCCGGGTGTCGCCGGAGATCAAAGCGTCTTCCCAGCGCACGGTGAACTGCTGGCTTTCGTCGCGGGCGATGTCGCCGCCCCCTCGCAACAGCACCGGCTGACCCGCGGTGTCCAGCCCGGTCACGCGCACGATGAACAACGAACCCTGCTCGAGGTCTGCCTCGTCGATATCGATGGTGACAGTCGCGGTCCGCCGGGAACTCGCGACGATCATCTTCGCGATCGGCTCGGTGGCGTCGCCGTCGTCACGGAGGTCCGCCGGGGGCAGCACCTCGACGAGCCAGCGATGGATCGCATCGGTCTTCGCCGGATCGGTCGTCCAGGTCACGCGCACCGAGCCGGCGACACCCTCGCCGACTTCGGTGAACGGGAGGTCGTTCGGGTCCTTCTGCTTGAGCCGCGAGGTAGCAACCACTTTCCCGTCTTGTCGGACGAACGGGGCGACCCGGACCTGGTCGACGTCGACCGTCTTCGGCTCCGCCAGCGGCCACCGCCCGAAGCCGAGATCGTCCGCATCCGCCAGCGCCGCGGTCCAGGACGCCGGGTTGGACAGATCACGATGTGCGTCGGACAGGAAGCCGGCGAGCCAGTCTCGCACCGGGCCGGCTTGCAAACCGGCCTTGCTGAGCCGGTCCGCCACCGTGGAAACCGCCCGCGCCGGCCGGGAAATTGCTTTGACGCACTTGCTGTTGTCGGCCAGCCTCCCGACGAGATCCTTGCCGTGGTCAGGGATGAGACCGACCAGCGGGAGCGAGGAACCGATGGTCTGCCACGAAGGCTCGGCGCTGACTGTGGCGACATACCGGGCCCATGCCTCGACCGGCCGCTTGCTGCCGAGTTCGCGAGCTACCTTCCTGACGCCGGTCTGCACGCCGTCGTCGGGCGGCAGCTCGTCCATCAAAGCCTCGCTCGCGACGCGGAGCAGGTCGACCGCGTCGCGGCGCTCGAAGCTGTTGTCCAGCGAACTCGCCGCGGCACCGATACCGACGGGGATCAGCAGGACCAGCTGACGCTGTTTGCGGTTGCGCAGCTCGACCGCGCGCTCGGCCGGGATCGACAGATCACCGTCCGCGTGGTCCGGCCGGTCAGTCAGCACGTGCACATCGGCTTTGGCCGATGCCGAACCTGCCTGCAAGACCCGTGCCAAGCACTCCGCATCGGTTTGGCGCAGGTTGTCCACCCGGACGCAGTGGCCTGTCTCGTGCTTCGCGACGTGCTCGGTCAGCGCGGCCGCGATCCGATCGACGACCAGCTTCGGCAACGCCTTTACAGGCTCAGGCATCACGATCTCCCAGCGGGTGGCGAACGATTTGTTCGGAGAAGTCGTCGGAAAGGCCGTCGAAACAGCCCAGCAGCTGAAGTCGGCGTTTGAACGCGGCCAAGTTGTTCGCCGCGGCGGCACGCGCCTCCGCGCCGTCCAGGAACCCGGGCGGCTGGTCGATCAGAATGCCGAACCGGTCCCTCAGCTCGGCCAGGACGGTCCGCAGTGGCATCGTCGGCCGGAAGCCCTGTCGGTTCTTGACGAATACTGCCAGCAGCAGAATGTTCAGCAGTTCGTCACTGGGCGCGTACCGCCAGGACCGGCGGTGCTGGAACGAGCCCGAGAGGATCCCGTATGGCTTGCGCAGACCGCCCACCGAGGAAAACCATCCGACCGTGTTGGCGGTCGCCTTGGCCTGGTTGACGAACTCGAGCAAGTCCAGCAGCTTGTCCATCTCGCTCTTCTCGGCGCGCTTGATTTCGTCGAGGAACTCGGCCTCGTCCTCGGTCAGCTGGGCACCGTCTCTCGGGTTGTTCGCGTCGATGTCGTCGAGCTGGCTCATCGCGAACAGCTCCACCTTCTGGCGCTCGCGAAGCTCGGCCAGCCGGACCAACCGCTCAGCTTGGGAGAGCCGGGCGAGCTCCTCCCATTCGGCTCGCGCTCGCTCGAGCCCCTTTTCGACAATCATGAACGTCATGCGGTCGCGGAACGCGAGCCGAAGCTGGTTGAGATCACGCTCGACGCACAGCCTGGAGAGCTTGTCGGACTCGTCGTCCATGCCGCCGGTGAAGTCGCAGTACAGCTCGAGCCCTGACGCGGGGTCGGCCTCGACCATGTCGGCAGGCGTAGTGCCGGTGCGCAACAACTCCCGACCTGCGGCGTTGATGCGCAGGCTGAGGGTGAACGTGCTCAGCGCGAGCAGGCCGGCGAAGGTGGACATCAGCGCCGCGGTCGGCAGCCTCTCCGAGTACACGACCAGGTGTGCGAGCAGCATCGTGCCCATTTTCCCGGTAACTCCGGGCAGCGGGCTATCCAGCTCGCGGGCGTCCTCTTTGAAGGCGCGGACGTCACCCATCTCGAACCCTTCGAGGAACCTCACCTCGAGCAAAGCGCTGATGTCGAGCCGGTTCGGGTCGACCAGCTCGGGCTTCCACTGGGGGCCCGGCCCGATTCGGAGACCCTGGCCGATGTTGTCCGAGATGACCCGGCGCAGTTCGCCGTCCGCCTCCACGGAGGCAGTGCGCGCGACTTCGGCGCGCAACAGCTGATAGGTGAACTCGTCGATACGACGATGCCGGGTTCGTGTTTTCGGCAGCCCGGCGCGGTACGCCGCCAGCGTCAACGGGGCGACCGACAGCATCTGTTCGCCGCTGTGCGACTTCCCGATCTTGCCCATGTCGACGATGCAGGACCGCAGCCAGCCGTCCAGCAACGCACGCGCGTCCGACGAATCGAAGCCAGCTAGCTGATCGTTCGCGAGCAAACGATCGAGATAGCCGTCGTAGTCTCGTTCGTCGGTCAGGAACTTGCCGGGCCGGCCGCCTTTGACGCACGCCTCGAACACGTGCGGCAAAACTCGGTCCACGTCGGTGTCCAGCACGCTGAAAATGGTCAGCGGCTGGTACTGGTACGTCTTCACGGTCTTGGGCAGTTCGATGGTCATGACGCGTCCTCTCGCACGATCCGGCCGTCGACGACCTTCGCCTTCAACGACCGCCCGGAGCCGTCGATCACCCGCACCGCGTGCGCGGGCTCCCGGCGCAGACGATTGCCGAAGCCGGCGACCTCCTGCCGGATCGCCGCGGAGGCGAGGTCGCCGAGGATCTCGCCGTCGGCCGTGCGCAACAGCAGCTCCGCGGTGTCCAGGGTGATCCGCAGTTCCGCTCCGGACGAATGCCGCAACACCAGCAGGTCGGGAAACGATTCGAGGTACGGCGAACGGGTGCCGTCCGCGGTCAGCGCGAACTGGGACGCGGCCAGTTCCTTGATCACCACGATAGCGCGGACCGCGGGCGCGTCGTATGCCTGATCCCGCAGCGCCAGGTCCTTGTCCGCGTACCCGACGAACCCCAGCACCCTCGACAGCCCGCTGACGAACCGCGACAACGCCTGCTCGGGCGCGGCCAACGCGTCGAGGTACTCGGTGAGGTAGCGGTAGCCGCGCACCTCGGCCCGCGCGGTTTCCCCACCCCAGTGGCCGAGGAACAGCTCGCGTTTGAGGCGCCTGATGTCCGCGTCGGTGACTTCGTGCAGATCGGGGATCAGCGTTCGATCCGCGCGTGCAGTCCGAACAGCGCCGGGAGCCGGCAGCTCCGACGGGTCCAGCTCGGCCCATTCCCCGAGCAGGTTATCGCTGCTGCCCCCACCGAAAGCCAGTCCGGGCAGCCGACGGGCGTCCGTCGCCGGGTCGGCGTCGTTGGCGCGCTCTGCGTGAACCTGTTCACAGGAGAGGTTCCCGGTGATCAGCCAGCCGAACGCGGACCGGACATCCCGCACGGTCGCGCGCCGGCGGCGCCGCAGGTGGCTGGTCAGAACCAGTTCTCTGACCGCAGCTTTGGCTGGAGCCGCCCGCAGGTCTTCGACATTGCGCCGGATCGGGCAGCCAGTTCGCGCGACACAGCCGTCGCAGGCCGACCAGCGGAAGTCCGTGGTGAACAGATCGAGGATGGCCTCAGCCAAACTGGGCGACGTGCCATTCGGAACGACCAGCGCTCGGCGTTTCAGGTCGACCAACACGATGCGCGCGTTCGCATCGGCAGTGCCACGGCGTTGCCGGCGCAGTTCTTCGGCGACCTCCGGATACAAGTCCTCATTGTCGTCGAAGAACTGGGTGACCCGGCCGTCGTTTGCGGCGATCAGCACCGTGCGCCGGACCGGATCCTCCCCGTCGGCAGAAGCGAGTGCTTGGTGAAGCAGGTCGTCGGACGAAAGCGGACCGTGGGACTCGGACGCGTCATAGACCGCGACGAACGTATGTCCTGCAAGCTGTTTGCGCCAGCCGGCCTCGTCGGCGTGCCGGGTCTCCGCGGCACGGTCGTCGAGCGCATTGCCGACCTTGACCAGGAACGAGGTCTTGCCGTCGCCCGGGTTGCCGCTCAATACGACGATGTCGAGCTTGCGGTCGAGAATCGCGGGCAGCAAGCGGTCGTCCAGCCAGGTCTTCGCGTACGTGTTGTGGGCGAATTCGTCGTCGAGGCCGCGGTTTCCCGCGTTGCCGATCCCGCTTTCCCGATACAGACCGCGCAAGGCCGCGACCGTCGGGTTGACGACCTGGTTCGTCGGTTCGATCAGCGACCGGAGGAACTCCTCGGCGTTCGGTGGTCGTTCCGCCTGTTCATAAGCGACGCAGCGGTACAGCGCGTCGAGCAGCACCGCTCCGTAGCGCCGCCGGTGGTCGTCGGTCGGCGGGATCAGTGTCTTCCGGCCTCCGAGATCAGTACCCGCGTAGGGGTAGCGGCCGAGAATGGCGTGCAATATCGACGCGGCGGCGCTGTACAGGTCGGCGGCCCGGGACCAGGTACCGCTCGCCCAGACTTCCGGCGCGGTGTAGGGCGGGGAACCGACCGCGGAATGAGCCTCGTCGACCGGTGCGGCCAGCCCGAAATCGATCAGCCGCGCGTTGCGGTCGGCGGACACGATGATGTTGGCCGGGCTGACGTCCCGGTGATACAGCCCCTGCTTGTGCGCATCGGCGAGTCCGGAGAACACGTCGACGGCGATGCGCCGGGCTGCCTCGCCGTCGAGCGGGGGCTCCGCCGCCAGCTCCTTCAGCATGCTGCCCGGCACGTATTCCTGTACCAGCACACCAGGTGCCGGGTGTGGCAACAGGTCGTAGACCCGAGCGCAGTACCTGCTGTACAGCTGGTCGGCGTTGGTGAACTCGGCCAGGGCCTGCTCCCCGGACACCCGGTCCGGACGGAGGTATTTGAGCGTGCGTTCGCCGGGCACCTGCTCGTCGGCGGCCAGCCACGTCACCGCCCACGCACCTTCGCCGAGCCGGCGCCGAAGCCGATACCGGCCGTTGACGAGCTGGTCCGGCATCGGGTCCGCGGCGGCCGCGATGATCGCCGACTGAACCGCGACGTCCGGCGCGGTGGCGGCGGCGACCTCGGCGGCCTCCGGCCGGTGGTCGTACTCCGGCGAAAGACAGCGGGCCAGCAGGGCGCCGATCTCCGGATAGGCCGCCGCGCGCCGCCGTACGAGGTCGTGGTCGGGCTCCGCTTCCTGGACGCCGTGGATCCACTGCACCAGGCAGAGCGCAAGGCTGTACACGTCGTCCTTCGAGCCGAAGAATTCCATGCTGGTTCCCGGAGCGCGGAACGGCGTCGACGGATGGTCGTCGACCAGGTCCGGCGCGATGGTCTCCGTACTCGGGATGCGAGACCGGCTGAAATCCCGGAAGCGCACCCGGTTTTCGGCGGTGAGCGCGATATACCTCGGCCGGAGTGCGCGATGCATGATTTCTTTTCCGTGCACGGAGGCCAGCGCGGCGAACGCGTCGTGCACGACCGGCGTCGCGACGTCCGGCGGAATCACGCCCTGCGCGTCCGCGGCCGGTCCGCGATCGCCGCTGAGCTTCCAGAGGCTGGTTCCGTCCGGGTCGGGCTCGATCGGGGTGACCCGGTAACCCTCCCAGTCGAACCAATCCCGCACCTGCCAGGTGCGGTCTTCCTTAGCCAGCAAAGCGAGCGCATCGTGCTCGCGGACGGCAAGCCGTTCGGCCGCGGCCCGGTCAGCGGCCGTGGCGACGGGAACGCAGTAGAGGAAAAGCATCCGGTGCGCCGGGTTTTCCGCGGCAAACACCTGAGCGTTGCCTTCTTCTCCGAGCTGGCCGATGACGGTGTACTGCATGATCTGCTTGGGTGCTTCCGCCGGATCGCGCTGAGGGAGGCCGAGGAGATAGCTCATCACCTTCTGCCGGAGCGGAGCCATCTCGTCCGGCAGCGCCGCGTCGCGCGCGGTCAAGGCCCTAGCCGCCTCGGCCAGCGGCAGCACGACATCCGTGCCGAGGTCGGCGGTGCCGGACAACTCGAGCGACGGGTGCGACATGATCACGTGGCCGGTGACCGGGTGCACGCCTCGCGGCAGTCGTTTCTGCGTTTGCGCCCAGCCGGTGATCTTCGCTCGCAGCTTTCCCGCCAGCACTCGAGACGCGTGGGCGACCTGATTGACAGGGTTGGAACGCTGTTCGCCGTTGACGTACCAGAACACCTCGCCGGCGACGACGTGCCAGCCCCAGGCCTTCTCCTCGCCGACGTAGATACCGTTGCGCCCGACCACGATCAGGTCGAGATCCACCGTGCCTGTGCCGATGGGGATCTGCCGGCCGGCGATAACGTCCCAATAGTCGGGGAGCTCGTCTCTGAGCCGGTTCGCCGTGTTCTCCTCACCGGGCCCGTGCCAGTCGCCCAGAACATGCAGTCGTGCCATGTCAGCTCACCTCCGCGCGAGCGTCGCGCTGATAGTCGTCTGGCCAGGTCCAGCAGCGCACGTCGGCGTCGAGTGCGACCAGCCGATCGACCAGCGCCGTGGACTTCGTATAAGTGATCAGCAGCTGGTCCTTGGCGCGGGTGGCGCCGACGAACCCGACCCGCCGCCGTCTCCCGGCTTCTTCCTCCGCACCTGCCGGCAACGTCTCCAAACCGAGCAGAAACACCACCGGGAATTCGTAACCCTTGCCGGAATGCACGGTGACGACCTTGACCGACGACGTCGCCGGGTCGAACTCAAGCGGGTTCTTCTTGTCGAATACCTCAAAGGGGATGTCCTGAGCGGCCAACGCGGCACGAAGTTTGCCGAGGCCGTGCCATTGAGTGAGCAGGACCGCGATCTCGTGCGGCTGCCGGGCACCGTCCTGCAGCAGCCTCCCGATTTCCCAGGCGACGCAGTCGAACTGGGCGTCTTTCGAGTCGGCCCAGATCAAGTCGACTGGTTCTCCTGCCGGCGCTTCTTCGGCGCCGGTCACCGGTTGTCCGTTCAGCACGGCCGCTGCCCGCAGCACCTGCTTCGTACTGCGATACGGCCGGGTGAGCGAGTGGCGGACGATGTCCCGGCCGTCCAGCGCGGCTGCTGTATCGCTGTCACGATACAGCCCTTGCTCCGGGTCGCCAACCAGTAACACACCGCCCTGACCTGGCCTGACGGTCGCCACCGCGAAGCGCAGCCAAGCCGGGTCGAAATCCTGCACCTCGTCGACCAGCAGCGCGTCGATCGCCTGCGGAATTCCGCGCTCGCACGCCTTCCGGAAATCCCGTTCGGCCTCGTCGCCACCACGTAAATCGATGCTGAAGCCGATACTGTGTGCGAACTTGCCCATCGTGGTCACCGTGACCGCGGGGGCATCGATCAGCCGCGTCACGTAAGGCACCAGTGCTCGGTTGTAGACCAGGACGGTCACGTCCCAGTCCGGATGCAACCGGCACAGTTCTCGCGCGCGGGCGGCCAGCAGCAGTGTCTTCCCGCTGCCCGGCGGGCCGGTCACCAGCGCGATGTCGGCGATCGGCGCCAGGGCGGTCACGGCCTGCGCCGCGTCCAACAGCAGCCTGGTCGCGGTCCGCTCCGTCGCGCCGGGGTCGGCTGCGCCGGTTCTGGCGGCCCCGGTGAACACCGCGGACGGCGCGAGCCGATCCACGATGGCGGTGAAATCGGCGTCGTCGACAGCACGACGTGGCAGGTGATCGGGCCAGTCCGAAACGGTGATGTCCTGCCGGGACAAGACAATCCGGCCCGCCGACGACGGGACGGTCTCCAGCAACCGGCCGGACGCCCTGCCGAGCACGACTGCCGCGCCGACCGGCAGTTCGGCGAAGCCGACCAGAGTTTCCCGCAGTTCTGCCCGCTTTCGATTCAGCGCGATCCACGGTCGCCGCTCGTCCGGCGTCGTCCCGTCGGGATCGAGATCGATCGCGTACACGCCCGCCCGCCGATCGACGAGTACCAAGTCGGGCCGGTCCGGTCCGTCGGCGAGCACCAGCACCGTGCCCTCGCGTCCGGCCAACGCTGCCGCCGCCTCGGTGACCATCGAGTCGATCGTGGCCATCAATCAACCTTCCCAGTGTCTGCCGCGGAGCGGCCGAAAAGCCGCTGTTCCTCGCTCATCGCGGACAGCCCTGATGCGGCAGCGTCGCGTTCCGCCCGGTCCTTGGCGACAAGGTGGTCCAGCTCGTCCTCGATCGCCTCGCGGGCGGTCTCCACCTCGACAACCTCGTCGATGCCAGGCACGCCGGCGCCGAGCCGGATCAGCAGGTCGGTCAGCCTGACGCGCCGGAGCTCCCGCGCCGCCTGCAGTCGATCGCGGCCCGCGGTGGGCAATCCGGTCAGCGCGTCCAGCACGACAAGCAGCGCCTGCAGGGTGTCGACCCGCGGCGACTGAATCCCGTGAATCCGCAGCCAGGCTGGCCACGACGACAACGTGAGATAGCCGCGGGCGGGCTGGAGCTGCGTCGTCAACGCCGGCACTACCCACGTCGACCTGGTGCTACTCGTCGCCCGGTAGGCGCGCAGCTCGTCCCGCCGGATGCTGGCCAACGCACGCGGCGCCAGCTCCGAACCGAATCTCGCCCGATGAAACTCCGCGATCAGCGCGGGAGTCCCGGGCACGCCCAGTTCGCTCAACGCATCCACCGCCTGCTGGCGGGCGGGCGCGGCGACACTGGTCCTCGCTGCGCGCAGGCCTCGGTCAGCCGCGCTGAGGGCCAGACTCACCTTATCCACCGTCAGCCGATCAAGGCCGCGCGCTTCCGTCAATGCTCGCAGCTGGCGCAGCAGCTCGTCCACGTCCAGAGAGCCAGAATTCTCCTGCATTTTCCAGAATTTACCAGACGTGCGCAACGCGAGGCGTGGACGGGCTACAACGGGTGGATCACAAGCCGTGAGTCGGCCCACGGCGAAGAGTCGTTACAGCGGCTTACGTCCTCGGGTTCGGGCTGAGGTTGCCTGATGACCGGACAGCGGGCTGCCTGCCGAGATGTCGAGATCGCCCATGCAGGTTCGCGAGGGTGTTCGACTGTCGAATGCGGACGGCTCGGCTACCTCAACCACATCGACCGCACTGTCCGAGCGGCTCTACCAGCGCGGGCTACGCACCCGTCCACCAGCCGACACCCAGCCCAACAGGTCTCGATCAGCAAACTGGCCCGAATGCTGCGACCGCTACTACCTCGGCTATATCGCCTACCACGCGAAGAACTCCACGGCCGCCATGAGCCACTCATCGACCAGTGCCTGTTCGACCGCGTCCGAGCCGTTCTCGACGCCCGGACCACCTCGGGAGAGCGGCGGCGGGTGCACCACCACTACCTCAAGGGCACCCTGTACTGCGGATACTGCCAGCAGGTAGGCACCAGTGGACGGATGATCATCCAGCACGCAGTCACCCGCCGCCGCGACGAGTACACCCACTTCTTCTGCCGCAACCGACAACAAGGGACCTGCCCAGCCCCCTATGTGAACGTCGCGGTCGCCGAACACGCCGTCAAGCGCTACTACACCACCGTCAGCCAAACAGCAGGTCGCCGACGCCCTTGCCCGGCTCGCCACGGGCGATACCGCCGACCACGAACCCGATCGACTCCTCACTCCGGTCCAGGTGTACCGCGCCCGCGACGACGACCAGCGCCAGCAACTCAACCACGCACTCTTCCGTCGGCTCTACCTCGCCGACGGTCGCATCACCAATTACGAACCGCGGTCAGCGGCACCCTGACCTGAACAACACCAGCCACAACAGACACGACAGCTTACCGGGGATATAACACAAAACAGGGCTCGACCAGCAAAACCCTCTCGCTCAGATCAAGAGGGTGGCGTTGCGTATAAAACCGCAGGTCAAATTCGAAAAATCGAACTTCCAGTGGAGCTGAGGGGGTTCGAACTGACCCCCACACTGCCAGAATGGCCCGATCATGCCTCTGATCAGCACAAACAGAGAACCCGCAGGAAATCCGACGCCGTTCCGCTCCAGCCAATGCCGTTCAGCGCGGTTCGAAACGAACCAGTGCTCCAGATCTGCTCCACCGGCCCCAGCGTGAAACGGACACTTACTTCACGCGGCACGCGTGAGCCGAGCACCCGACAGCACATCTACCCCAGTGACTGAGTGCTGCTCGCCAGAGCGAACGTCCTGGAACAGCTTCCGCCACTTCGTGGCAACGCTCAATGATGTGGACCTCCCGTCGTCCTGGTCGTGCCGGGATAGCCGGATTCATCGTGCGGAGGGCTCGCGGAGCCGTTGCTGGAGCTTCGAACAGTACCGGATCGCAGGTCATGGATGGTGCGGGCCTGGTCGGGGTGTCCGGTGCTGTGCAGCGCCGCCGACAGCACGCGTAGAAGTTCGTCGGTCCGGTCGGGGGTCAGCGCTCCCAGCGCAGTTTGAAGGGTTTTCGCGACCTGGACCCATAGGGTGTCCGGGTGCCAGCGGGTGACCTCGTCAACGACGTCGTCGGCCTGTTGCGCGGTAGGGAACACGCCCAGCCGCGTATTGGTATTGAGCATGAGAAACAGTCGCGCCGAGGCCGGGTTGTCGAAGCACTCTTCGCGTAGGAAACGCAGGGTGGCAGCGATCTGACGGCGGGCAAGTTCGTCCATGTGTGCCTCTCGGCGGGCATGGAGCAATTCGTGTCCGGCACGGATATCGTCCGCCGTCACCGAGAGCACTGCGGTCGCTGCGGCCACCACGGCGCCGCCGTCCAGGGTGTGCGGCAAGTGTCGGGCCAGTTGGTCGTTGAGGTCGTGTTGGGCGGCTTGGCGGTGCAATACGTCCCATTTCTCGGTCACCGTCTCAACCTGCAACCGTGCCCAGACACCCGCCCGCGACAACACAGGCGGCACCCCAGCATGGACACCACCATTGGTCAGAGCCACGCCGAGGTACGCGGGCTCGGGGTGGACGGTGAGATGGATGTGTGCGGCGAACCCGAGGTGGGCATCGGCGCTGCCGACATAGTCAGTCCAGCTGTGCTCCAGCGGAGGTGGTGTCGGGCGACGGCGCCACCAGCTCACGAGCCGACTCCATCGGAAAGCAAGGTGTACATGGTGTGGGTGATGTCGGTGTCCAGCACGGCGGTCAGGTCATGGTAGAGCAGTACGCGGTCCTGGTGGTCGGCCGACCAAGTCCGGGCGATGCCGCGGACGATGTCGCGCGCCGTGCGGTCCTCGGTGTTGGTGCCGCGCACAGCCAGGCGCAGCACGTCGAGCACGGCGGGTCGTTGGGTTGAATCACTGGTCGCGGCCCCGAGCCAAAGTGTCACCAGGTCGGCACTGTCACTGGGGAGTGAGGTGGCTAGGTGGGCGCGCCAACATTGGCCCAACACTGACAGGTCGGGGGTGTAGCCGCCAGCCTCCTGTAGTAGCGCCACTCTGCGGGCGCTGATGCTGTCGACCATCGGATCCGCGTCCGCGGCGCCATTGTCGTCGCGGCTCAGGTGGCGGGGATCAGGTTGGGTGATGGCGGCGAGTCGGGCGAATGCGACGCTACCAGCAGCGCGATGCTGGGCGGTTCCGCACCAGCTGGCGATCTCCGCGACGAGGGTGGCGCGCGCGGAGGGTTCTTCCCACAGCCGGACAATGACTTCCTCCAGCACGGGCCGAATCTTGCCGTCGGCGTGGCGGCCCGCGTGTTTGAGCCGGACCAGGGCCTTACCGGTATAGCGGGCGGCGAAGGGGCCCGCGCAGACCTGTAAGACCACGTGCGCCAGGTCGACGGTGGGAGATTTAGCCCAATCCAGCAGGAGCCGGTGCACATAACGCTGGTGTACCACGAGGGATGCGATGTCATTGCCGACCTCGGCGGGGTCAGCGCTATCGGCGCAGGCCACAGCGGAGAGGACCTCGACCAGTTCGTCCCAGAGGCCGCGGTGCGACTCGCACCAGGCCCTGGCGAGTTTGGCCAGCGGGGCGTCGCGATTGTGCCGCGCGGCCCAGCTCAGCGCGAACCGCGTGATGCGTCGTGCCGTAGCCCGTCGCTGATCGTCGCCGACGGCTTCCAGCGCTTCGCCCGCACGATAGTTTGGGGCCTTGGCAAGCCAGTCGAGGAATGTGCCGCGCGCCAGAGGCCGGTCGACCCAGAAGTACTCCAGAATGGAGTCGGCCCAGCCCGGTCGGGGAAAGTGGATGCAGTCCTCGCTAATGAGTTCGCCACCAATGGCGTCGAGCATCGCTATGACGCCAGGTGCGTCCTGCCCGTCCGGGTCCACCACGCCGCGACCCCCGAACTGGGTATTGAGCTGGGTTGCGCCGTAGTAGACGTGCGTCACGGGCAGCCCGGTCAGGGCGGCCGCGGCGACTTGGAAATCACGTTCGAAGGCGGTGCGACCTGGATGGCGATGCCAGGTGAGCAGTTGTCGGCGCCACTGCCCTCGCGAGTCCACCACCATCGCGATCCTGCGAGAGTGCAGCACCCGAGTGTCTTGCGCCGCACCCTCAGTGCCGGCTGAGGCCGGATCGGCGGGCAGCAGGTGCACGGGGGTCCGCTCGGCGGCGAGGATCGCCTCGGCCAACTCGACGGCCCCGGTGGTGCCGCCCTGCTCAACCATCGCCTTGATATCGGGCTGCTGTAACCAATCCTTCGCGTTGATGCCGGGCATCCTGCCAGTTAGCTGCGCGTGCGCCACCGCTGCCGGCGATACCCCGGTAAGCCTTTCACGCACACTGGGCCACCGCTCCGATGGGCTACCACCGATTCGGCGCCACTGGTCGGGCCGGGTCAGTACGACCAACCTTCCCTCCTGGTCGGCCAGCGACCGGTCCAGGGCGGGGAGGCAGTCGCCGAAGGTTTCGGCGACCCGAAAGCCTTCCTCGTCGGTCGGTATCTCCAACAGCCACACCCGACCCCGGTCGGTCGGCAGCCTGGTGTCGGGGAAGTGCGGCGACCCGCCGAACATCAACCGCGCCACATCGAACACCGTCTCATCCCTATAGACCCCGGCCGCCTCCGCATGCTGTGCGCCGGCATACCCCACGCCAGCGGGCTGGGCCGGGGGGTACTGGGCGTATGTGCCCGACGGGAGATCGCCACGCCCCCACGCCGACTGGGCCGAACCGTGGCTGGTCGGATCGGGGCCAATGACGTCGGAGGCAGTCGGGAGCGGACCGAGGGAACCGGCAGGTTGCGCGCCGGATGAATGCGTGGGCGTTGAGCGGTCGAGGGAGGCTTGTAGGCTGGCCAGACACGCGGCCAGCGCCTCCGCGTGGGTGGTGCGGCCCGCGTTCTCCTCGATGTCGAACACCACGATGCGCGTCCGGTCTCTCACCAGGCTCACAAGGTCCTCGAAGCCCTCTGGACGGGCGTAAGTGTCCAGCACCCGGCGCAGGTGAGTCGGACGCACCGGGGCCTGTTCCAGCGGCAGCAAGCTGTTTACCCACATAGCGCCGACGGCGGTGCCACCGGTCATGCTGTTGACAACGATCGACGAGGTGACTCCCGGCGCTACGGGAGGCGTCACCTGCATGTCGAGGCGGTGCGGCATGGCCCCTGGCTGGGCCGGCCCCGAGGCGTCGTCACGAGAGACTCCATGCGCGGCGAGGTCCGGGGCATCACTCGGAACCACCCCCGGCGAAGAGTCCGGCACGATGTCCCGAACATCTGGAGCCGGCGCCCGGCCAGTGTGCCCTCCGTCAGGAACACCGAGATCCGCCATGTCAGATATGGGAGACGGGTCCGTCCCTGGGCCGGGCTTGGAGTTGGGCTCGACGGCAACGTCATCCACATCCCGAGCAACATGTGCGTGGGCTACCTCGTACGGGGAATCGTGCCCTGCTTCGGGTCCGATCTCCGATTCGGAGTCGAGCCCATGAGTGGGGCCGATGTTGGCACGTGCGCTGCGGCGGCTGAACCAAGTGCCGCCCGCATCATTCACCGGCCACCGCCTGCGCGAAAACCAGTGACAGAACCGCCCTCGTGCAGGGTGCCGACCTGCTGCCGGATGTGAGCAGAGGTGTCAAGGGACGAACTGCCCAGATCCGCACCGGTCAACGCGCCGCGGACGTGATCGGCGGACTGGTCAACTTCGATCACGGCCTTCGCCGCAGCGTTCAGGTCCACCGGCACGCCCTCCAGACGCTCTAACGCCGCGTGCAGTCGCTGCACGGTGTCCAGCAGCACCGCGTCGCCCGGTTCCAGGGCGAGATTCTTGGTGCGGTAGACCTCCAACACCCGCAACGCACCGATCACCTCGTTCTCTGCGGCGTCCCTGTCTGCCACGTCCTTGTCCACCGTCTCGTGCGCGCTTGACGCATCATGTGACGAGGCAATCGAGGAGCCGGTTACGACGCCAGCCCCAGATTCCGCAGACGAATTGTCGGCAGGTGTCTGTGCATCGGCAGTACGACGTTGCGCCCGACGGTCGAGGGCGGCACTGGCACGGTCGAATAGGAACTTCACGGCATACCCCAGGCCGACGGCTCCCAACGATGACAATGACAACGGATCCATGAGCCGATGACTCCCCCTGTGATGACGGACCATACTTCCCCGTAGCCAACGGCAGATATCAGAACACAAGCGGTCCCGCGCCGTAGGTCTTTCCCGCAACGTACACTCGATCGGCCCATCACGAAGCGCGACCCCAAATTGTCCCGCGCCTGTGAGACTGATCCCTCCTTGCACGCTGGTCTGGTTCGAACCCGTCCCCATGCGAGCTGACTGGCGCCTGAGCCTGTCGCGACGTGGTTCTGGGTCGGTCGCAGTAGGCCGTTGTTCGTCGCGCTCCGCTGTAGTGCTCTGTCATCGGTTTCCGATCCACCAGAGGACCCCCGTCACAATCGCACCGCCGATCGCGCTGCTCATCCCCTTCGCGAGACCCAGGAGCACCACGCGCCCGATTTGCCCGACCGCTCGCCTGCCCCGGCCGGCAGGTCTCTCGTTCCCCGTCTCCATGTTCGAAGGAGTGCACATGGGGTAGGTCCACCTTGCGTGTGCCGGTGGTCCATTCCGCCAACAGGGCCGGGTTGTCCTTGTGAGGAGCGAGCAAGGCGGCGAAAGAACGCACGGCGCCTGCCGGCGCTGTCATCTCGGGGCAGGCTGCGGTCAGAGCTTGGAGTCGTTCGCGTTGCCGTTCGGTGAGGTTCTCCGGCCGGGTCAGTAGCAGGCGAGCGGCTCGTCGTGGTGAGAGGTGCGGGTGGTCGTCGAGATGCCGTCCCTAGTTCAGGTAGCGCACGAGGAGGTTGTGGCTGCCGGTTGTAGCCCAGGGCACGGATCTCGGCCAGCAGCGCGGTAGCCCCCACGCCCGGCTCCTGTTCACGGCGGGAGCGGAGGTGGTCCCGGTAGGGTCGACCATGCAGGCCCGATACTTGGGAATCCGCTGAATGCGCTGCGGTGTGGCCGCGCGGGCGTATCGCTTGACGGTGTTCATTGCCAGGCCGAGGCGGCGTGAGCAGTCCAGNTCCCTCGCGCAGTCCCGTCGCTGTGGCCCAGCATGCACTGTGGGCGGCGACTTCCTTGCCAACGGCGTCACACAGACCGTGCCAGAGATGCCATCGGTCGGCGACCTGGACCGCGTTCGGCAATGCGTCCCGCACCGCCTGCGCATACGCGGCCGAGCCGTCCCGGCACACATCCTCGACCCCTCGATGGGACCGCAGCCGGCCGGCCACCACCTCAGCGCCGCGCCCAGACAACACGTCGATCCGGGCGCCGGTGTCGGCATCAATCAACACGGTCGCGTAGTCATGACCTCTGCGCAGGGCGAAATCGTCGATCCCCAGCGCCCGCGGCACCTCACGACCCGGCAACGGGCTTCCCAGCAGGACCCGCACAGCGGTGTCCCGCCCGACCGCGATCCCCATGGCCGATGCCCTGCCCGCCAGCTCGCGCACGACACTGCGAACCTGCTCGCCCAGCCGGACGGTCCGCCGCTGGTACCGCTCAATCAAGCCAGGTACCTGCTCCCGGAAGGTCTGGCGCGCGCACTCGTTGACAGCGCAACGCATCCGACGGATTCGCAACCTCACCAGCACCCGGCGTCCATCAACCGGCACATCCGCAGGCACCCGCTCGCGGAAGGCATGAACCCGGTCTGTCGGCGTCCCACAGACAGGACACGCCACCCGAGCACTCCTGGTCGATGCCCGCACCACGATCACATCACCAGCGTCCTCGACACCCTCGACCGACAGGGCCGATAGCCCCGAGAACACCACACCAACCAGCTTCGCCATCTCAGCCACAAACGATCATGGCAACCCACACCCGGTTGCGGCGAAGACCCACACACCACCTAGAGCGCGCCAGAGCCGATCACGGGATAGACCCGCGAGACCGTGTGCCTGAGAATAGCGCTGCAGGGCGAGAGTGTGGGGGTGACGAAGCTCCTCGTCGTTCACTTTCCGAAGCGGGCCGTTCTGGACGTGGTGTTTATTCACGGACTGGATGGGGACGCGCGTAAGACGTGATCGGGGAAGGGAACGGCGTCCTTCTGGCCGGAATGGCTGGCTGAGGACGTCGAGGGGGATCGCGGTCTGGTCGGTGGGGTACGACGCATGGTCGAGCGGCTGGCGTGGACGGTCGATGCCGATGCAGGACCGCGCGGTCAACCTCATGGCGCAGTTGCAGAACCACGACATCGGCGAGCAGCCGCTGTGTTTCGTTACCCACAGCATGGGCGGGTTGCTCGCCAAGGAAATCCTCCTGCACGCGGCCGACGGTCACACCGACTTCGCCTCGTTCGCGAGCGCCACCAGGGATGTCGTCTTCCTCGCCACGCCACACACCGGCTCCGGGCTGGCCAAGGCCATCACGCACTCGGCGCGCTCCTTCGGGGAACTCCCGCGATCGACGACCTGGAACAGAACAAGCCGTGTCTTCGACACCTGTCCGACCGCTACCGGAACTGGGTCGACGAAACCAAGATCCGCAACCTTGGCTTCTACGAAACCCACCCGACCAAGGGCCTGCGTGTCGTCGACGAGACCTCGGCCAACCCAGGCCTGGCCGGGGTCGTCCCCATCGCCGTTGACGCCAACCACATCGACATCTGCAAACCAGAAGACCGCGACTCACTCGTCTACGGCCAGGTCAAGCGCTTCGTCAGCAAGATGGTCGCCGTCCTCGACCGCCCCGGGACCTGGCGTGAGCTTCCCGACCTCCCGCAGGACGTGGTCGCTTATGCATGCCCAGGTGCGGGCCGCCCAGGAACTCCCGTATCGGCTGCCCGGTGCGCGCAGACCCTCCCTGGCGACCGTCTATGTGCGCCAGGACCTGGGCAGCGGCGCTGAAGAGCCGCAGGCCGAGTAGCCAGCGCCGACCCCAATTCTTGACGACCATGGTAATGCGCCAGCGCGACGGCCGGAACACGAGTCGCCATCGCGGCCCCCACACCGGCAGAACGCCGGGGGCACGGCCGTGCTCGAACAAGGTCCGGGCCAGCGCCGCGACGCTGGCCCGGTGCGGTGAATAACACGCGACCAGCACGTCGGCCGGCGAGTCGGCAAGGTCGTCGATCACGCCGAGCGCGACCTGGATGACCGGCACGCCGCGACCCACGAACCGGCCAGCCAGTACCGTCGCCCGGCTGGCCGCACCCTGATCCACCGTCGCGACAGCGGCGGTGTCGTAGCCGTACACCACCACGACGGCAGCGCCAACCGGCAGCTCGTACACGCCATCCGACATGTCCACGACTCGGGCGCAATACGCGCTCAACGCCACACCAAGCAGGTCCAGGGCGAAGCGCGCGCTGTCGGCCCGCCGGCGACCGGTGTCCGCGGCCCGTGCAATCACCACCACCGCTCACCGGCCAGCCGGAACGGCAGCAGATGCCCGCCGCGAATGGGGCGTCGCCAAACCCTCACCCGAATTCTTCGCCCACGTCACCACGATGGTGCCCAGTGGACGACCGGACACGACGGTGTACGTGGGCGATCACCGTGACAACGACATCGTGGCGGCGAAGGCCGCGGGGTTCCGCGCGGCGTTGATCCGACGCGGCCCGTGGGGCTATCTCTGGGCCCAGGACCCGCTGGTCCGGCGCGACGCGGACTGGGTGATCAACTCCCTGCACGACCTGTCGGAACTGCTGACCACACGATGACAGGTTCAGCAGGCGCGGGCCCAGGCGGCGAGGTCAAGCAGCCGGAGTCGGGGGCGGTGTGGGTGCGTAGCAGCGTCGAGAGCGACTGGCGGACCTGCGGATGCGTACGGGTGTGCTCCGGCGCGGTCCGACGCGCGGCCTGCAAGCACAGGTAGGCGTCCTCGTGCCGGCCCAGCGTGAGCTGAGCGCGGGCGAGATCGATGAAATAGTGAGAGCGGCGTTCGGCCGGCAGCTCCGCGGGCGGCTGCCACGCCGCCGCCCGTTCGACACCCACGGGATCCCGTAGTTCAACAGCGACAGCGTGTTCATGGATGCGCAGGGAAGCCGGACCGAACGCGGTGCCCTGATAGATGCCTTCAGGGACAACGGATGCGGCACGGCGGGCTTCCCGCAAGTGGTCGGCAGCACGGTCAGGCCTGCCCGACCGCCCGGCGACGACCGCGGCCCGCATGTGCAGGGCGCCGAACGCCGCACAGGACGAGGCGGTGCCCTGCGCGGGCAGGTGGTCGGCGGCGAGTTCGAGGGCCCGGGCAGCGGTGTCGAGGTCGCCGGTGGCGAAGAACGTCTCGGTGCGCACATAGGCCACCACCGCCAACAAGAACGGATCCTCAGCGAACTGAGCGGCCGAACGCATCAGATCGATCAGCCGCGGCCGTAACGGGACTGCAACCGGTCGTCGCTGGCGCGGATGATGTCGCCCTGCAGGTTGGCCGGGGTTCTGGTGGGTCCGTCGTCGGGTAGATCCAGTCGGTCCAGGGCACGGCGAAGGCGTGGGATGGCGGCGTGAATGACGTCGACCTCGGCCGCTGGCGGGTAGCGCCGGTGATCCAACCCGTCGATGACGGGGGTTTGTTGGTCGGGCGGACGTCGACGGCCACGGCCGTGCCTGGCCGGGTGCATCTCCCTGGCAGTGTGGTCGAACCGCCCCATCGGCCCGGACACCGAGCTTGATACCGGCGATTTGGCGTATGAGACCGCGCGGGAGCTTGCCGAGGAAACCGGCATCGTCTCCGTCCCGAATGGACGGTCAATTTCCCTCGAGGTGTTATCGACACACGATGGATCAGGCACGACGCCGCGGTTGGAACAGTAGCCGGACGAGGCGACCGTCCTGGAACACCGCGATCGAAGACAGCAAGTCGGCCTTGACATCACGTGCGCGCAATGCTGCCGCGCCGTCGTCGCGGAGCAGCCAGTCTTCCAACAGGGCCGGCAGGGCGAACTGGAACTGGAAGCTGCGTGAGCCGTCAGCGGGCACGATCACCCAGTCGCCGGTGACTTCACGTCGGGTGGCGAATTCGATGTTCACCCTGACGTCGGGTCCATAACGGGCAACGTAGGCGGGAAGTGCTGCAGGGTCATTGGGGCGCAGGGGCAGCACGAACGGTGCGGATGGGAACCCCAGGAGCAAGTCGCCACTCGCTCGGTCGACGAGCGTGGCCGCGATGCGGGCAAGCGGTTCGACAGGCAGTTGTTGAGGTTCTCGTCGTGACGAGTTCGGCTCCGCCGTGTGCCACGCTCGATGATCAGATGTCTGGACCTCGGGCTCGACCGCGTTGCCTTGACGCCCGTCGGCGGTCCAGGTTCCCAGCGCAACCCTGAGTGCGGTGCGGACCTGGCCGCGGGGAAACGGCGACACGCGGACTTCGTCGGCCAGGCCATGCAGTTCGTAGGCAGTACGGTTCGCCGCATCCAGTAGCGCCGTGAACGCGGGACTTGACAAGTCGACCAGGGAAATCTGCTGGGCGAGGGCGTACTGCTGGGCTGGTCGGCTAAATCCGGTGGCAGAAAACAGCGTGTACCGGTAGTAGTAGCGCCGCACCGGCACCGAACGAGCGCCCGCCGACGCTGTCGCGTACTGCTCGTTGACGTCGTGCACGACTCCGTGCGCGTTGCGGACGTCCCGAAGGTTCGCCTTGACCCCGCGATATTTCGCCTCGACGAAGATCCGCAACGGAAGCGAGAACGGTACGGGTAGCGTGAGTTCACCGAGCACGTCGGCCTGATGGTCCGCGCCACGACCGCGCACGAGCAGCCCATGGGCGCCACGTTTCAACGCCTCGGGATCCTGCTGTTCGGACACCAACAGGCGGTAGCCATTGTCATATAGAAGTCGAGCCAGTACCTCCTCCAGGACGTAGCCCCGTAGGGACTCCACGCTGACCACTGCCGTCTACCCTTCCGTCCCGGTGAATGAGTCTGTTGTCTTGGCTCAACTTCGGGACGCGAGGCGCTCGGTTACCGTGGCGACGCAGACGTCGACGTCTCGAACGATTTGGCCGCCCCAGAAAGACAAGACCGCCCAGCCGTCGGCCCGCATCGCGTCTCGTTTGATCTTGTCCTCCGCTTTTTGCTCCGGGGTGTGGTGGTGCTTCCAGCCGTCGCAGAAGACCGCGACCTTGTGTTCGGGCCAGGCGAAGTCGGCGATGGTGACCGGGCGTGGTGCGCCGTCGGTGGATCCCCGGTCCCCCCAGGCGAACTGGGCGTGGCCGCGTGGGGCGGTCGCTTCGATGAGGGCCAGTGCGAGACGTCGTTCGATCGGGGAGCGTGGCAGGCCGTGGAAGCCATCGGTGAAGGAGCCGACGCGGTGCAGGGTGGCATCGGGGGCGTTGATGAACTGCCGAAGGAAGTCAGCGGCGACGCGTCGATCGAGCAGGTGGCCTTCGAGTTGGTTGTTGTAGGAGCGCAGGCAGGCGTAGCAGGCACGTTCGCAGGTGCAGCCGTCCAGAACGGGAACGAGAGCGGCCGCAACCTCGCTGAACCGCACGGCGAGTTGCCGTAGGTAGCCGGCGCCGCCGGGGACCTCCTCGTACAGCACTGCCAGCCGCATCAAGGCTTCGGCGCTGTTCGGGTCCGGGCGTGGCCAGTCGAAACCGGCGACCTCGTCCTCACCGGCTTGCAGCACCACGCGGCAGCCCAAGTCGAGCGCGGCCCGGATGCTGGCAAGGAACTCCTCAAGCTGGCTGGCCTGGATGTCGAAGGATTCCAGGTCGGGCAGGATCTGCAGGCAGTCGACCCCACGTGCGGTGGACAGCACTGTGAACTCGTAGTGGTGGTTGGTGCAGATCTTGTCGTGCAACTTCGCGCGGCTGCGTTGCGATTCGGTGGGTTTGGGGCCGGGGATCGCATCGAAGCACAGTCCGCAGCTGGTGCAGATGATGAATCTTTCGGGTGTGTCGTCTGGTTGCACGCGTCCCCGGTTGAGCACGGTGAGGGCGGCGTTGCGTTCCCACTGGAGCACCAAGCCTGGACGTTCGAACAGCCAGGTTTCGGCGGTGTTGGGTGCGCCGAGGTGGTGAGTCACCTCGAACGGTTGCCGGGACCGGTTCTCCTCGTCGGCGCCGATGCGCTGGCGTCGCGATGCCCGCATCGCCCGCATCGGGATAGTGACCAGCGTGAGGAGATCCTCGTTGTCGCAAGACAGGCAGCTGGCCGAGGTGGAGTCGTTGACAGTGTCGCAGCGCGAGCAGAGGTTGGCCTGCGGAACGGCGCCGTGGCCGTCGGCGTTGACGAGGTTGGAGCGCCGGAAGTCGACCTGGTCGACGAACCACTTCGCGCCACGGGCGTAGACGAGTTGGCCGGGGGCGTAGTCCTTGACGGCCTGGATGCTGTCCTGGGACAGCTCCGCGCTCTCGCCTTCCATGGACAGGGTGGCCGTGTCGGTGGGGAAGGCGTAGGAGGGCAGGAAACCGACGGTGCTCAGGTAGGACAGCACGTAGGCGCGAGTGCGGTCGGTGCGCCGCATCGCAGCCAGGCTGGCGCCGATGGTGTGCAATGCCCTGGTGGAGTCCGTCTTCCCCGGCGTGGCGGCTGCTTGTCGCCATTCCTCCAGCAGGGTCTTCTGCTTGAGGCGGTAGGGCTCCACGGCCTTGTCGAGATCCTCGGTCCACCCTGTGACGATCCCGCGCGACCAGTCGGCGTCCAGCCACGGCAGATCGTTCGTGGCGAGACCGTGGCGGAAGGTGGTGTGAATCCGCTCGGCGATACGGTCGGTGTCGGCCGCTAGGGCGTCCCGTACGGGTTGCAGGTCGTGTAGTTCGCCGGCGTCGTCTTCGGAGACGAACTCGCCCATCCAGGCAGGCAGGTTCTCGCCGCACAGCTCCAACGCCAACGCGCGGGCGTGGCGGGTGATGACCCGTGCGTTGTCCATCAGGAACGCGGGCGGCCGGATGGCGCCGCGGATCATCTCGACAGGCCGCCGGTAGTAGTAACTGTCGTGGGGCATTCCGCCCGCGTAGGTCACGATGAGCGCGACCCGTTCCTCGCGGCGGCCGGCGCGGCCGGCGCGTTGTGCGTAGTTGCTGGGCCGCGGGGGCACGTTGCGGAGCACCACCGCGAGCAGTTGACCGAGGTCGACCCCCAGTTCCAGGGTCATGGTGCACACCAGCAGGTTCAGCTCGCCGTTCTTGAACCGCTCCTCGATGTTCTCGCGCTGTTCCAGGGGTACTTGGCCGGAGTGTTCTTCGGCGGTGACCGCAAGCGGGTCGCGTCCTTCGGCAAGTTTCCGTTCGTAGTCGTCGGTATTGTCCTGCCAGGGTTCCATCACGCCTTGGCAGTTGAAGGTGGCGCAGGTGTTGCGCGGCGACGGTTGTGGCTGCACAGCGCGGCAGGCCCGGCATTGGTAGATCGTGGTGGCGGGCGGTCGGATTTCCATTTCCTGTTGTGCGAGTTGCCAGAGGGTGACCTGCGAGCGGCCGGTGCCGACCCGCGTGCGGGTGAGCAGCCGCTGGTGCTCCAGGAAGGCGACGAGTGCCCGCACCGCGCGTTCCTGGTCGTCGGTCTTGACCAAGTGGGGGAAGGCGATTCTCACCAGGCGGGCGACGGTGCCTCTCGCGCCAAGGCTGATCGGCCCGGCACCCTTGACCTTTGTGATGGTTTCGCCGAGCCCCACCACGTTCTGGCTTGGTCGCAGGGTGGCGCCGGCCTCGATGAGGTCGTACTGGGCGGAGGGTTCCATCTTGGCGCGTAGGAGTTCGTGCCCGACGCCGCCGCGGGTGCGCACCAGGTCCAGGATGCGTCCCAGCAGCCAGCGCAAGGAATTCGTGTCGCTGCCGACGATGTCGGCCAGGGAGGACAGCTCGGCCGCCGAAAGGCGGTCCAGGCCGGGGTAGCCGACGGTGATCATGCCGAGGCGTTCCAGGGTCGGTGGGCGGCGCTCGTCGCTGGCCACCTCCCCGAGAATGTCCCACTCGCATACCCGCCGGACCCGGTTGCTGGCGTCGCGACCAGCCGGATCGTCATACAGGCCGATATCGCGGCCCACACGGAAGACGTCCTCAACCAGCCCGTCGAAACTGGCCGGCGGCGCCCCAGCGGTGTCTCGTGTCCGGACCGCCTGGGTGATCAATCGCCGGACCTGGACCGCGCGGGAGCGGCCGCGGATGTAGCCAGCCTGGAAGGCGGTGTCTTGCCGCGAGTCGGCGAACACCAGCAGCCGCCGCAGCATCACGTCGTCGCTCTGTTCAGCCAATCCCCGGTGCAGGCTGAACGCGGTCGCGGTGATCGCCGAGGCGGTGCGCGCGGTGAACTCCTGCACCGCGCCGACGTTGCGGCCGTACCCGCACACCGGGCACCGGGTCAGCGGCTTGCCTCGCTCCGGTTCACAGACCAGCACACTCCTGGTCGGCGCGCCACACCCCAGACAAGCCGCGCCCGTCGCGCTCGTGCCGCAGCGCACGCATCGCCGCGAGGGATACCACCGGGTGCGCGGCTGCGGCTGCTCCACCGGGTCACACGCGGTGCGCCTGGCCACGTAGTAGCTCGGCCGGCCGCCCCGGTTACCGGTTTCCAGGTCGAAGTCCTGGCCGCATCCCAAACACACACCTAGCGGCGTGGTCGCTTGTGCACCACAGCCTTCCACCGGGCAGGTCTCGGCCCCGTCCAGCAGAAGATGTTCACCCTCGCCCGCGCACCGCATCAGGTGCGGAAGTCCTCGCAGGAATAGGTGGACCTTGGCCTCCAGCACCGGTGGGCCCTCCGGGGTGGACGTGCCAGCCCCCAGCAGTAACCAGCCCGCCACCTCGTCGTGCAGATGGACAGGGTCGGTGTCGGCTCGAGCCGGTACCTCCGCCAGTTCGGTCACCAGCCCGGCGATGGTGCGGGGCTCGGTCAGCTTGGCCCGCAGCAGGTCCAACATCAAGCTGTTGTTGGGGTCGCCCAGAACCCGGCGCAACGCGGACGGGTCGGCACCCTCCGCCAAGGCGGCGGTCAAGGCGGCGGCGTCTGGCGGTGGCCCGATCCGGTCCATCTCGGGTGCGGCGGGAGGGATCGGCGTTTCCTCAACAATGGCCCCCGTGTCAAACGGGGCGCCAAAGAGGTTGGAGGCGAACTCGGCGGTGCGAGCGAGGTCGCTCGCGTGGTCACCTCCGGCGCTGACAGTGGCGGACAGTCCCACGCAGACCAGGCCCTCGACATCGATGTGGCCGCGCAGCCGCCTCACCAGGCAGGCGATCTCGGTGCCCAGCGCGCCCTGGTATGTGTGCACCTCATCCAAGATCAAGTGCCGCAGCACACCGTCCCCGAACAACTTGCGGTCGTCGCGGCGGGTGAGCAGGTATTCGAGCATGGAGTAGTTGGTCAGCAGGATGTCCGGCGGAGCGTCCTGCATCGCGTCACGCACGTTCTGCGGGGTCGCCCCTGTATAAACCCCATAGCGCAAGCCAAGCTGCTCGCAAGCCGCCTTGACACGGTCCTCCTGGTCGTTGACCAGCGCATTCATCGGGTACAGCGCGATCGCTTTCACGCCGCGGCGATGCCGGTTGGCGAAGGCGTGCGCGGCGACCGGGATCAAGAACGCTTCTGTCTTACCGGAGCCCGTCCCCGTCGCCACCAGCGTATTCGATCCGGCGTGGATCCGGGTGATCGCGGCGACCTGATGGGCGAACAGCCGTTCGACCCGAGGGAACGCCTCGCAAACCTGCGTCGGCAACCCGATACGGCTCCCCAACTCAGCCAGCGTGGCGTCGAGCTGGAACCGGGGCTGGACGGAGAGGAATGGGCCGTGCCAAAGCAGCGAGTCCTCGTCCACCATCCGCTCCAACCGCTGCCGCAGCAGCGGGTCCGCGATCGGATAGGTCGTCCAGGTAAACCGCCGGTAGTCCTCACGAAGCCGGTCAGCGAGCTCCAACGGATCCACGAGCCAGCGTCCTCCATCTATGTCAGGTGCCAGCAACCCGAGGCGACGGCCGACCTGCGCGACCCCAGGCTCACCACGGGAGACCTGACAGGCACTCTAACGACCACCACCGACACTCGGCCGGCGTTTCGGCCGCCAGAGCTACTGGGCCAATCGGGCGAATTCCTCCCTGACCAGTCGCTTGTACGCCTGACCAGGCCGAACCGGACTGCCCTCGCCGCTGGCACTCTGATCGAAGTCCGCGAGGATCAGCTCCAACTGGGTCGAGGAGAGTCCGTACAGGTGAGCGATGCGCGCGTCCAACTCCGCTCGCAGAGCCCGTTCGGTGTCCTTGGCCAGTGGACCGCAGTCGATTCCGAGCACCTCGGCCAGCTCGTCGAACTCTGACGTGCGACACGTCAACCGACCCGACAGGTCGACCACGGCCTTGCCCGGACCGTGACCCAGCGGAACATCCGCCACCGGCAGGGTCGCCATGACCGACTTCGTCACATGGGCACCGACCTTCCTACGGACCACGAAATCCAGGGTGAGACTGTTCAACAGCGCGACCACATACACCATTGATTCGGCGCTCAACGCCGTGCGATAGCCATTGCCGGCATGGTCGAAGTAGGATCGGTAGAAGAAGTGCAAGGAGTGAGTAACCACGGTCCCCGGTGGAAGTATCGCGGCGATCAGAGTGCGTTCATCAGTCGCTCTTGCCACTTCACGAAAACAGGGCCGATAGTGGTTTGAGGGCAACTCCAGAACACCAGAGCGAGGCTCATGTACGAGCAGGGGGCGTTCACCTTGGTGGCGCTTGAGTGACCGAATATCCTTTTTCTTGGCGCGCTTCTTCGCGCGGATAGCGAGAGCATCCTCGCCAACTGTTTCCCTGAGTCGGTAGGCCGATTCAGCGAAGTTGTGGACGAATTGATGAATATTTTTTCCCTCGAAGAGAGGTAACCCCGTTGCCTCGGGAGCGAAGAACGCTCGGTCATCGTGCAGGTGGAGTTCCCGCCCCCAGTCAACGAACCATCCGCCGGCCAGCTTCTCGTTGAGCAGCAACGGCCGCTTACCATAAATGGTGGTCAGCAAATCCAGCAGCTTCGGATCGCGGGCGTCGGGTATGGCCAGCGTGTCAGGTGCGAGCGCCTCGATGGTCCTGCGGGGAATGGTCACCGTACGTTCGTCCAGTTGGAGCAGATCTTCGAGATTTGTGACTCCACTGGTGAACATCAGTGGATCCGTGCCACCTCCTCGCCCAGCAACGAGTAGCAGGAATTGTTCGCGGCTATCGATGGGGAAGATCTTCTCGATGTTGTCACATAGCACGAATCGGTCGATTACGCAGCGGTCGAGCAACTCCCGGCGGTGTTCCGCCGTGGCGGCATCGGCTATCACCCCGGAGTCGATGACCAGCCCCAGCCGTCCGGTGGGCGCCAGGAGTGTCAGCTCTCGTTCAAGGAAGGTGCGGTAATAGTTGAACGTGGTGCCGTGCGAGTACAGCATTCGGTAGACCCCGGAACCTTTGATGAACCACTTCACACCGTCGAGCTGGGCGGTGTCACGGTCTTTGGCCCCGAGCACGTCAGGTCGAGTGAGTAGGTGATCCTGGCGCGCTTGCTTCTCCGCCTTCCCCCGGAGCAGGGTGTATCCGGGGTCGAAACGTCCATAGAACTCGGCGGCCTTGAATGTGATGCCCTCCCAGGGCGGGTTGCCGATCATGGCATCGAACCCAGCGTCGGGACGGTGGGCGCCTGAAGCTTCGAAGAAGACCTCTGGGAATTCGATCTCCCAGTGGAAGGGCAGGACTTCGTCGCGGGTTCGATCGAGTAGGCGTTGGCCGTCTCCGTACATGAGTCGTGGCGCGAGGATATCCTCGCGCCCTACGCGCCAGTTGGCGCTGTTCTGTCGCAGCCCGTCGTGAAAGAAGGGCGCGACCCACCAGTCGCCGAGGGTTCGCAGCCGCGTCCAGTCGTCACCTTTGAGCAAGCGGGCGAAGCTTTCTTCCTTCCTCCGTACCTGAACCCGGTCATCGGACGGTGCCTCGGCGAGCTTGCGACGCTCACGCAGAACGTAAGTTAGGTCGGGCGCGTCGGTCTCGAACAGCATTGGCTGTTCCTCGTCGATCTTCTCGACCCTGCGGCCCTTGTCGATCGCTGGTTCGGGGACGCCTTCCCAGGTGGCGAGGTCGACGCCGATGATGGAGTTGCCGCAGCGCAGGTGGGCGTCGAGGAAGGACAGTGGTTTGCCGGCCGATGCGGTGGTTAGCCACAGTGAGACCTTGGCGAGTTCGACGGCCATGGGGTTGAAATCCACGCCGTAGATGCAGCGTTCCACGATGAGTCGCCGGTAGCGGGCGCGCTCGGTGTCATCCAGTTTGTGGTCGATGTTCTCCCCGGTGCGGGCTAGGGCTTCGCCGTATGCCTCGGTGAGGAAGTGCACGGCCGGCACAAGGAACGCCCCGGATCCCATGGCGGGATCGCAGACCCGCAGGTTGAGGATCTGTTCCGGAGTCGCGTCCTGAACGAGGGGGCGCAGTGCTTCGCCGACGACGAAGTGGGCGAGCTGGCGTGGGGTGTAGTAGGAGCCGGAACCTTTGCGTTGTCCGGTGGCTTCGAACAGGTAGAACGATCCGGTGGGATACTCCTCGATGACCACCGCCGTCGGCGGGGTGTCGTCGGTGGGGACGATCTGCTGGCGGGTCTGCTGGCCGGTGCCGACTTGGACGAGGGTCTTGGGAGTGTCGGCGATCTGTGGTTCGAAGGCGAGCAGGCCCTCGTAGATGCTGCCGAGTTGTTCCACGCCGAGTTCGCGGTAGTTGATGCGTCGGCGGCCGACCTGTTGGTTGTTCCTGCCGGTGGTGGGTTGGGTCCAGGACAGGGCGCTGATCAGCTCGCGGACGTGCAGGTCGCCGACGGTCAGCTCGGGGTGGTCGAGCAGAGGACATTTGTCGGAGTCGAACAGGCCGCCGTTGAAGCCGGCGATTTGAAGTTCTCCGGCGTTGATGCCGTCGCGCAGCAGTCCCCATTGCGCACGCAGCGCCGACCACAGGTAGCCGCCGTCAGGTGCCCAAACGGTGTTGGGATCGGTGACGTGATCCCGCAGCATGCGTAGTGAGTAGCCGCTGTCGTAGGCGGGGGTGCCGACGGGCAGCAGGCCCCGGTCTTCGGAGTAGGCCACGAACAGCAGCCGGTAGGCGATCTTGAGGGCGTCGGCGAACAGTGCCCGTGGGGTGGGCGTCGCGGCGCTGCGATGGCGGAGGTCGGCCAGTGCCCCGTCTGCGACGGCGCGGATGGCGGTGCGGACGCCGTCGGAGAGGTTTTCGCTGACCGTGTCCGCGGCCTCGGTGCTGGCCTTCTCGGCGCGGTCCCACAGGCTTTTGCCGTCGGTGTCCGGGGTGAAGGCTTCCGGCCGCAGCAGCGCCCACAGCACGCGCCATTCGTGGTCGTCCCCCAGTTCCGCGAGCCCCGCGAGGTCGACGGCGAGATAGCTGGCTTCGCCGCCGAGCCCTGGGTCGCGGCGGATGACACGCAGCTCTGCGCCGTTGGACAGCAGCACGGCGGGCACCTGGCCGGAGCGGACCACGGTTTCGGCTTGGCGTTGGGGCCGCAGCTTGCCTGCCCGCCGGCCGCTCGGGGAGGTGTCGAGGTGTTGACCGGTCGGGGTGATCAAGACCCAGGCACGATGCTGCGCGACGTCGTCGTCGGGGTCGTCGTAGGCGGTGAGGGGTTCGTCGAGGGTCTGCGGCAACGTCGGGAAGCGCCAGCCGAAGTAGGCCAGCCAGCTCACCATCTGCCGACGAGCCACGCCCAGATTGGTAGTCTCGTCGATATCGGCGATCAGTCGCCGCAGCTCGCGCCGGGCTGCTCGGATGCCCTCGGCGGCTCCGTCGGTGTCCGCGTGCCCACGCTGCTCGCGCAGGAACAGACCGGGGTCGGCCAAGTAGTAGGTCGACAAGGTGGTGCCCGCGACGGTGATGTTGAGCATCAGCGGGCCTCCACCAACAGGATGCAGCCCACTGGCTCGACGGCGCCGACATCGGCTACTCGATATCCCTCGGACAGAGACTGTCGTCGCCGGTCGAACTCGATGTTGATCGCTGCGTGAGCCTCGTCGAGCGTGCGGAAGGTGCTGTGCCCTAGGTCGGTGAACAACCCGAGCTGGAAGAACCCGTCCCCAACATGATCGCTGAGCCGATGTTCGGCTTCGGCCAGTTCAGCGGCGTGCCAGCGATCCAGTTCATCGGCCAGGCGTTGGGCATCCTGGGTGAGTTGGGTTCGCAGTTGCTCGGTGCGCTCGGCGAGGCGGCGGTTGGCTTCCTGGGCGGCGGTCGCGGCGGCATCGGTGAATCCGGACTGGAGCAGTTGCTGGGCTGCGGCAACCGGGTCGTGGCCGTTAGCCGCAGCGGGCCGCATCCGGAGCTGTCGCAGGTCCGTGGTGGAGTCCAGGCTGGCGGTGCCGGGCGTGCCGTCTGCGCGCACGGGCACGAGGACCGGGATCAGGGGTTCCTCCAGCAAACGTCCGTCGGTGGCCGTGATGCGGCCGATATGGGTGAACAGCCATCCCGGTTGGCCGTCGGCGATCGCCCGGACCGCCACCCGGTCCTGGGTGTTGTCCTCGTACAGGCGGGCACGGACGCGTTGCAGAACGGCACGGACCAGCGGATGCACCGGGGTGAGGAAGGCCAACCCCTTGTTCTCCGGGACCAGCGCGACGGCGCGACTGAACGTGGCCTCGAACGCACCGGCGGGTACCTGTGGATACTGGGACAACAGCGGGCCGGGCGTGATCGTGACGCTGTCGCCATTGCCGACGACACTGCCACCATTCTCCCGTACCACCGAGGTGACCAGAGTGCGGAACTCATTGAAATCGGGCAGTAGCCACCGGCTGTGGTCTGTGGCCTCGGTGGCGCCGCGCTCAGCGGCGGCCTCGTCGGACAGCCCTCGCAGCAGGGCGAGTGCCCCACTACGGGAGAGATAGTCGCGGACCTCGTTGGCGACTTTCTCCAGCCGGGCTTCCAGTTCTTCGGCCGGGATGTCTTCCAACAATCCGTCGATCACCTCGCTGCGACCGGCGACCCCGAGAATGTCACTGGTTGAGCCCAGCTGCCTGGCAATCTCGGCGAGCTTCTCGCGCAGCCGCTGCAGGATCTCCTCGTCTCGAGTGTCGGCCAGGTACAAGTAGCTGATCTCGACGACCTGTTTCTGGCCGAACCGGTCCACGCGGCCGTTGCGTTGTTCGAGACGGTTGGGATTCCACGGCAGCTCATAGTGGACCACGACATGGCAGGCCTCCTGCAGGTTCAGACCCTCCCCCGCGGCATCAGTCGCTAGCAGGATCGCGCCGGGCGTGGCCGCGAACTCCGCGAGCAGATCTTTGCGTTTGGCCAGCGGCACGGTGCCGTCGATCCGCAGGATTGGCCCCAAACCGAGGCGTTCCTGCAGGTAGTCCAGGGTATCGCGGTACTCCGTGAATACGATGATCCGCTCGCCTCGCCGGGCCGCGCGGAAGCCGTCCATCCAGCCGCGAAGCCGGGTCAGTTTGCTGTCATCGCCCGCGGTCAGTGCCTCGACCTGCGTAATCAGGGTTCCCACTAGCCGACGTTCTTCCTGCAGGTCGTCGGCTGGCAGGTGCGCGGCGACCCCCTGGAGCGCGAGTTCTTCGGTCTCGATCAGCTCTTCCTCGGGAAGAGCCAGGTCGCCTCGATAGACGTGCAGCGCGTCCAGCCGGCCGTGCCCGGCGTGCTCCGCGGGTGTCACTCCGAGACTCTCGGCCCGACGACGCAGGCTCTGCAGCAGCGCGTGCGGGCTGGACAACGCCCGTTTGCGCAACACTTCCAATGCGAACGCCTGGACGTAGTAGGAGTTGGTTTCCCGCAGTGCGCGCAGTACGCGCTTACTGTGGCCCCTCAGCCGCTGGTGGATCTCCTTCTCTCTTGCTGTCGGGTTTACCTCGATCGGCTGAGGTGGGTGTCGACGACTGATCGGTTGCGGCGGGTTGCCCCGGGCCACGTCGTCCTTGAGCCGGCGCACCACATAGGGCTTGACCAGCTCCGGCTGGAGGTGGCCGTCGTCACTGGCCAGGTGCGGCGAGAGGAGCTGCAGCAGGCTGGCGAAGGATTCCTTGTAGCCGCTGTGTGGAGTCGCCGACAACAACAGCAGTTCCTGGGTGTGATCGGCCAGGACACGGGCCAAGCGGCTACGGTCCGTTCCGCTAGATCGACCCTCGCCGGCATAGGCACGGGCCACGTGATGTGCCTCATCCACGATGACGACGTCGAACGGAGGGGCAGCCTGGATAGCAGCCAGGTTGTTCTTCAGGTAGTCGATGGAGGACACAGCCAGGGGCGCGGCTGTCCACGGGCTCACCGTCGTGGGATAGGAACGGCGCAGCTCCAGCCACTGCTTACTGTCGACCTTGGTGAAATCGAGATTGAACCGGAACCGCATCTCCTCGACCCACTGCTCCTGCAGACCCGCAGGGCAGGCGATCAGCACCCGGTCCGCCCGACCCCGGCGGGCCAGCTCCAGCAACACCAAGCCTGCCTCAATGGTCTTACCCAAACCCACGTCGTCCGCGATCAGCAGCCGGGTCTTGGGCTGGCGCATCGCGGCCAGCACCGGCACCAGCTGATAGGGCTCGACCTCGATCCGGCCGTGCTCCACCGCCACCAGATCACCACGGCCGTGTGCCATCGTCAGCGCCAACGCGTCGTGCAGCTGGTTGAGCCGCACCGGGTTGCCCAGCTCAAAACGCAGCGCACGGGAAGGCTCAAGCTGCAGGCTCGGTTCCAGACTCGGCAGCACCGTCAAGCGGCGTGGCCCCGGCCGGTCATCAGCCAAGCGCAGCTGCAGAAACGTCTGCGCACCCGCACCACGAACGGCCTCGACCTCCCACCGTCGATCACGCACCAGCACTCGCATCCCGCGTTCGAACACTCCCGCCCCTCTTTCGAACTCGTGGACATCCTCAACGCTCATCACAGGCTATCGAGTCAACCTGGATAGACCTCGCGACGCGCTCGGCAAGGTGGACGCCGTCGCGTGGCCCGACTGGACCGCGCCGGGTAAGACCGGGTGCAGGCTGGCCAGGGCAGCGCGATTGTCAATGGTCGGCTGTGAACTCGTCCGGAACTGCTGCCGCGGCCCGGACAGGCAGCGTCTGGCGAGAACGTGCGCACGGCCGAAGCGTGCCCCCTCGTTGGAGGATCCGCTCGATCCACAGCGGAGCCAGATGAGGAAGCAGAACCTTCAGATCAAGATCATCGAACCACGGACATGATCAACCGCCGCAGGATTCCCCACCTCCGGGCACCATCACGGACTTTGTGCCAGAGCCTGAACAAACTGACCATTGACACATCCCTGCTGGGCAGGGCCGGTGCAGTGAACAAGGCGTTTCGATGGCTTTTCACGTCGGTTCGTACGCAGGTAGTTGCGGTGTCCGTTGGGGCGTTGCTGATCATCTGGGCGTTCGCGAGAATTTCGTCCGAGCCTCTGGATGTGCGGGCGGTGGGTGTTGCTGTGCAAGGCGACCATCACTCTCGCCGCGTGCTGTTCGTCCTGGTTCGATGATCTGTGGATGACCGACGTGACCCCCGGTGCCCTGTGGCAGGTCGAGGGAGACGGTAAAGCGCTCCGACCTGGCCGGACACGCGGGCTACGGCTACTGCGCGTCACATTCCCGGTTCCGTTGGGGTCTGAAGCTCTACAAGCCTGCCCCAGGTAGAGGCGTTGGCGTTCCGACCTGACACGGTATTAGTAATCGTCAGAGACGGCAGCATCGCCGGCAGACGCAGGTCGCAGAAAGCGACCGCCAACGACCTCGAAAACGCGACCTTCGCGGCGAAGTGGATAGCACTGCTATCTGGAGCAGACCGTTGACCCCATTTCGCGACGATCATGACCCTGCTCCACATTTGCTCCAGGACCGCCTGCCCGACATGCCCGTGAGTCCACTTGGGACAGAGGTTCAAGATCACAAAAAGACCCGCTGACCTGCATCAATCGCAGAGTCAACGGGTCCTTTACATCTGTGGAGCTGAGGGGGTTCGAACCCCTGACCCCCACACTGCCAGTGTGGTGCGCTACCAGCTGCGCTACAGCCCCATACCCACACAGCCTCTCGGCCGCGCCAGTACAAACTACCTGATCCACCGACCATGGACGCAATCGGGTTGGTGGTTCCCTCGCCGACCCCTCCGTGCTACACCGGGTCCGTGATCGCCGACGGTGTTGTGGGTGTGCCGCTAGTCGAACCTGACGCTGAGGGAATCAGCCCTGACCAGCGGTGGGAGGTGCAGCAGCGCCGTCTCCGCGGGCTCGTTGGTCGGTTGCTCGCCGCCGGCGGGCTGCAGGCCGCCCGGCTCACCGATCAGGGCATCACTCACAGCGACGAGCTCACCTTGGATGACCTCCATCGGCTACCTATGGTCACCAAGGGTGACCTCTGGGAGCACTATCCGCACGGCCTGCGGGCCGCCCGCGCCGAGGACATCGTCTGCATCCACGGCTCGTCGGGCACTGGTGGCCGGCCCACGCTCATTCCCTACACGGCTCAGGACGTCGGTATTTGGGCGTCTGTCATGGCTCGGGCGCTCGGTGGTGCCGGCGCCACCCGGCAGAGCACCATTCACAACGCGTACGGCTACGGCCTGTTTACCGGCGGTCTCGGCGTCCACCACGGCGGTATGCGGCTCGGCGCCACGGTCGTCCCTCTTTCGGGTGGGATGACGGATCGGCAGCTTCGCCTGCTGGTGGATCTTCGGCCGGACATTCTCACCTGTACGCCCTCGTACGCGATCTTTCTGGCGGAGGCCATGGCCGCCGGCGATCTTCGGGTTGACAGCCTGCGGGCTGGCCTGTTCGGCGCGGAATCCTGGACCAACGAGATGCGTGCCAAGATCGAAAACCTCCTCGGGCTGCGTGCGCTCGACATCTACGGCCTGTCCGAGATCATCGGGCCGGGAGTCGCCTGCGAGTCGCTTGACTCCGAGGGGCTGCTGAACGTCGCGGAGGATCACTTCCTGGTGGAGGCGGTTGACTCGAACGGGCAATCGGTGGCGGACGGCACTCCTGGCGAACTCGTGTTCACCACGCTTACCAAGACCGGCATGCCGCTGCTCCGGTACCGCACGGGAGACGTCGCCACCCTCGCCGGGCCGGTGCCGGGCGCACCGCGCACCCTGCGCCGGATGTCGAAAATCCTCGGCCGCACCGACGACATGCTCGTCGTCCGTGGGGTGAACGTCTTTCCAACCGAGATCGAGGCCGTGTTGCTCGCCGACGAGCGGGTCAGTCCGCACTACCTCGTCGTCGAGGATCGGCGGGTCGTGGCTAGGCCGGAGTTGCGGGTGGCGGTGGAGCCGGCGATCGCCGACCCTGGGTCGCTTGGCGAGGAGCTGGTCGTCGCGTTGCGCGAGCGGTTGGGGATCTCCTGTGCGGTGCACGTCCTGGCGCCGGGCAGCGTGCCGAGGACCGAGGTCGGCAAGGCGCGGCGGTTCGCCAGTTGGACCGAGGGAGAACCGCCGCTGGCCGGGATCGGGTGACGCTAGGCGTCGACCAACTTCTCCAGCCACTTCTCGTCGCCGAGATCGACGACCTTCTCGTCGGCGGCGAGCGTCGGGGTGCCGAACCGCTTCTCGCCGTCGACATCCTGTTGCAGGTAACCGGTTTTCTTGACCTCTTCGAAGTGTGTCGCGATGAGACTGTCATGTTCGCCACTGTCCACACAGGACTTGAAGGATGGGGACGTGATGCCCAGTCCCTGGCCGAGCTGGATGAGCTGTTGGTTGTCCCAGCCGCGCGCGCCCTCCGCCGGCTGCGCGCCGAACAGGCTCAGGTGGAACCCGGGGAACTCCCCCGCGTCCGCCGCGCACAGCCCGGCGTTCGCGGACTCCGCGGAATATCCCTCCGGGTCGGACATGCCGTTGAGCATCGGCAACATGTGGTACCGCACCCGCACCGTGCCGTCCTCGACGTGCTGCTCGATGTCGCGCCCGTAGCTGTCCTCGAACCCCCGGCACGCCGGACACAGAAAATCCTCGTACACGTCCAACGTCACCTTCGCGGTGTCCTCGCCGACCACCACCACGGCATCGTCGCGCCGCACCTGGTACGAGGCGTCCACCTCGACGACCGCGATCGTCTGCCCCTCGGTCGCGTTCTTCTGGTTGTTCGTGTAGATAACCCCGCCCACCACCGCGCCGACCAACACGAGCACGACGACCGCCCCGATGATGATCTTCTTGCGGTCGACCGGCGGCCGCTTCGGCGCCGCCGCCGTAGGCGCACGCCCCGTCCCCGCCGTCTGCGCCTGCCGCTTCCGGCGCGCGCTGCGTTCAGCTCCACCCACAGCTCAAGTCCTTCCCTGCGCGTCGACCGGTTCCGCCCGTTTGTTCCCGGTCAGCCAACCATCCAGCGACAACGCGCTGCGCGGCCGCACCACCAACCACCCCGCCAGCACCAGAAACCCCACATCCCGCGCGATCTCCTCCGGATACGCGGTCTCCCCGGGCGCCACCTGCCCACCGCCACCGAAACACCCGCAGTCGATGCTCAGCCCACGCGCCCACGCCTGCGCGACCGCCACGATGAACGCCACCAGCACGACCGCCGACACCACCGCGCTCACCCGCACCCCAAGCCCGACGACCAGCAGAACCCCGAGCGCCAGCTCAAGAAAGGGCACCGCCGCGGCGACCACACTCACCACCGAGGACGGCAACACCTCATAGGCCTGCACCGCCACATAGGCCTGGTTGAGATCACTGACCTTGACCGCCCCGGAGACCAGCCACACCCCGCCCAACCCAAGCCGCACCAGCGTGCCCACCCCATCAAGCACACGCACACCCGGCCGCCCCACACCCCAAACGCTACCGAAACGCCCAAAACCGCGCGGCAACCGACCCGAGTCTCACAACCCGACGCCGCCGGTGGCGTCGATCACCCTCCCCGCCACCCATCGACCATCGTCCGACGCGAGGAACGCCACGATCCGCCCGCCATCCCGCAACCGCCTGAGCCCCTCCCCAACAACGAAGAACGGCGCCCGCACGTTCACCGCGAACAGCACGTCGAACTCCTCCTCGGTCAGCGCGGCGAGATCGGAACCGCTGGTGATCCCGGCGTTGTTGACGATGATGTCCACGCCCCCACCAGACACATGCTCACCAACCCCCGCATCGAACAGCTCCCACAACCCGGCCACGTCGCCAAGCGGCGCCCGAACTGCGAACGCCCGCCCTATCCCCCTGCTCCCCCCAGCAACCAGCGCGACCTTGCCATCCAACGGCTGTCCACCCCACGATCGTCGACCCGAACGCGCCACCGCCCTGGCCGCCACACACCTGTTCTGGGAACGCGGCTACGAGGCCACCTCCATCAGCGAGCTGACCGACGCGATGGGCATAAAGCCAGGCAGCCTGTACACCACCTTCGGCAAACAAGGAGTCCCTGTTCAAAGAGGTAGTACACGCCTACGCCCAGTCCCCACCGGCGCCTTCGTCAGCAAAGCCCTCACCGAGGAACCCACCGCCCACGCCGCCTTCACCCACATCCTGCACGAAGCCGCGACGACCTACCCCGACCCGTCACACCCACCCGGCCGCCTCACCATCAGCGCAACCACCAACGTCACCCCCGCAGACACGTCCACCTGCCCCCAACCCAGCCCGCAAGAACGCAAGAACGCCGGGTCAGCAACCACTCGCACCGTGGGGGGTTTGGGGGGCTCGGCCCCCCAACATAATGACGGCCGCCCCGGCGAGGTTGCGAAGCAACCGAGCAGGGGCGGCCGAAGGCTGTGGAGGTGCCGGGAATCGAACCCGGGTCCTCTGTCGCCTCATCAGGGCTTCTCCGTGCGCAGCTCACTGTGCCTCTACTCGGCCCCACCGGTCACGTGAACTAGCCGATGTGACGGGCCCAGCCGCTGTGAGTGTCCTGCCACAAGTCCGCGGCCGACTCGTGGCAGTAAGCCTCCTAGCTGATGCCGGCAGACCGGGTCGGAGGCGACCCCGGGCCGACAGACGTCACGACTCGCTCAGGCGGCGAGTGCGACGTCGGCCTTGGAATTAACCTTGGCGCATATTGGTTTGCGGCGACGCTTTAGGTGGCCCTCCGCCTGCACCTGCACGCTTCCCCTGAATCAACGTCCAGAGTCGAAACCGTTCACCCCCTCGTCGTGGATCAACCACCGTCAGTCTAACGCCCCGCGGCCAGCTGGTCATCCCGGTTACGTCCGCCCCGGGGGTAGGGAAAACCCCACCCCGAACTGTGCGGACTACCCCATGGTCCCCACCACCCCTTCGAGGAGAGGCTAGTACCGCACCGCGACGAAGGAGACCGACGATGACCACCGAACGTGACGGCACCCGGCCCGACCCGCCCCTGCTTGGCTCGCTCGCCTACCTGCTGATGAACCTGCCGATCGGCATCGCGTCGTTCGTGTTCGTCGTCACGTGCACCGCGGTCGGGGTGAGCACCGTCATCATCTGGGTCGGTCTGCCCATCCTCGCGGTGGCCACCCTGGCCTGGCGGGGCGCGGCCACGCTGGAGCGGATGCGGGTGCACGCCATGCTCGGCACCTACATCGCCAGCCCCTACCGCCCGCCGGCCGACGCCGGCCTCGGCCGGGCGATCGGCGCCCGGTTCAAGGACCCGGCCACCTACAAGGACATGGTCTACCACCTGCTCATGCTGCCGATCGGCATCGCCGAGTTCACGATCATGATCACCTCGTGGGCGACCAGCGTGTGGCTGCTGTTGCTGCCCGCCAACTACTGGTGGCTGCCGGGCGACTGGTACCCGACCCTCTGGAACAACGACTTCCTGCGGGTCGACACCTGGGCCGAGACCCTCCCCTGGGCCGCGCTCGGCGTCCTGGCCCTGGCCATCGCGATCGCCCTGACCAGGCGGCTGGGCACGCTGCACGCCCGCTTCGCCCGCGCCATGCTCGGCCCGAGCGTCCAGCGCATCGACCGCCTGCACACCCTCGACACCGCCGGCGTCATCGACTGGTCCACCACCGCGCCAGTGACCCGATGACCAGCCCGGAGCCCCTGTACCTGGTGCCGGAGCCGGCCGAGCGGGATGCTGAGTACGTGGCTCCATCTCCTCCCGACACGACCAGCACCGACGATGACACCGAACCGTCGCTGGTGCAGCGTGGTCTCAAGTCCGCCGGCTTCATGCTGGCCGGGTTCCCGCTGAGCCTGTCCAGCTTCATCATGATCGTCACGCTGTTCGCGGTCGGCGTCGGCACGCTGGTCATCTGGGTCGGGCTGCCCATCCTGCTGGCCACGACCTTCCTGATCGGCAGCTACGCCAAGGCCTCCCGTGCGCTGATCCGCTCGACCCTCGGCGTGCACATCCCCGCCCCGAAGGTCGAACACGACACCTCCGGCTCGTTCCTGCGCCGCTACACCAACCGGCTGCTGCACCCGCAGATGTGGCGCGAGCTGGCCTACCTGCTGATCACCTTCCCGCTGCACGTCGTCGAGTTCGCGCTGGGCATCGCGGGGATCATCCTGCTGCCGATCGGGCTGTTCGTCCTGCCCGTCGTCGCCTCGCTGCACATCATGCTGGCCAGGGCACTGCTCGGGCCGGACGAGAACCAGCAGCTCACCGAGAAGGCCGAGCACCTGCAGGCCTCCCGGGCCCGTGGCGTGGACGCGGCCGAGGCCGAGCGCAGGCGCATCGAACGCGACCTGCACGACGGCGCCCAGCAGCGGCTGGTGGCCGTCGCCATGGGCCTTGGCCGGGCCAAGGCCAAGATGGCCGCCGACCCGCAGGGCGCGCAGACCCTGATCGACGAGGCGCACGTGGACGCGAAGCTCGCGGTCTCCGAACTGCGCGACCTGGCTCGCGGCATCTACCCGGCAGTGCTCGGCGACCGCGGGCTGGACGCGGCGCTCTCGTCGCTGGCCGCGAAGTGCCCGATCCCGGTCGACGTGCATGTGGAGATCGACCCCCGGCCGCCGGCCGCGGTGGAGAGCACGGCCTACTTCATCGTCGGCGAGTCGCTGACCAACCTCGCCAAGTACTCCGGCGCCACCGTGGCCAAGGTCAACGCCTGGCGGGAGGAGCGGCCGAGCGGCGACCAGGTGATCGTGGAGATCACCGACAACGGGATCGGCGGCGCGTCGCTGCAGTCGGGTGGAGGCCTTGCCGGCCTCGCCGACCGGGCTGCCACGATTGACGGCGTGATGACCGTGGTGAGCCCCGTCGGTGGGCCGACAATTATCCGGGCGGACCTGCCGTGCACGTGGTGATCGCGGAGGACTCCGTACTGCTGCGTGCCGGGATCCAGCGTCTGCTGGCCGACGAGAACATCGAGACCGTCGCCGCGGTCGAGGACGGTGAGGCGCTGCTGGTCGCGCTCAGTGAACACCGCCCCGACCTGGCCATCGTCGACGTGCGGATGCCGCCGACGTTCACCGACGAGGGTCTGCGCGCCGCGCTGCGGGCCCGCGAGCAGCTGCCCGGCCTGCCGGTGCTGGTGCTGTCCCAGTACGTCGAGGAGCGCTACGCCGTCGAGCTGCTGTCCGGCGGCGCGGGCGGGGTCGGCTATCTGCTCAAGGAGCGGGTGGCCGACGTCGCGGAGTTCGTGGACGCGGTGCACCGGGTCGCCGGCGGCGGCACGTGCATCGACCAGGAGGTGATCGCGCAGCTGATGGCACGAGGTCGACGAAACCCGATCGACGTGCTGACCCCGCGCGAACGCGAGGTGTTGGGCCTGATGGCCCAGGGCCTGACGAACGTGGCGATCGCCAAGTCGCTGACCGTCTCCGACGGCGCCGTGGAAAAGCACGTCGGCAACATCTTCTCCAAGCTCGGCCTCGAACCGAGCTCCGAGGAACACCGCCGCGTCAGGGCGGTGCTGACCTTCCTGGAACGGGGATAGCCGCATACCGGTCCCGCACGTCACCGACCATCCGCCAGGCGACGTGCGGGTCCACGGCCAGCTGGGCCCTGGCCGAGCCGAGCAGCTCGATCCCCCTCGCCAGGCCGGACTCGGTGAGGTCGTTGGTGAACACCTCCAGCACGGTGGCGCAGAACAGCACGAAACACGCGCTCTGCCACCGCGTCCTCGGCAGCGCGGAACTCTCGTCGGGCGCGAGCCGGGCGGCCAGGTCGACCAGGTCCGCCGGGGTGTGCGCGTGCGCGATCCCCACCAGGTCGGTGAGGTGGGCGGTGACCTCGGGGCTGTCGTCGAGCCGGCGGACGGCCGCGGCGAACGCGTGCGCCTTGCCGGCCAGCTCCCGGCGGACCATCAGCGCGGCCACCGACTCCAGGTCACGCGCGTCGGTCTCCCGCAGGGTGTCGATCAGGTGAATGGTGCTGCGGCGGAGGTCTCGCGGCAGGCCACCGGACAGGCAGTGACACAGGCAGCTGAACGGCACCTGCAGCCCGAGCAGCCGCCTGCTCATCCACCGTCGGCTCTCCGCCACCGTGAACGGCTCCAGCCGCACCATCTCGGAGAACGCGCTGTCGAACTCGTCGCGGACCGGGATCCCGCGCCGCTCGAACGCCGACATCGCGTCCTCGGACACCGCGACCAGGAACAGGCACCCATCGACCCCGAAGATCCCCTTGATGTCGTTGACGAACTCGTTCGCCCTGTCCGGCTCGGCGATCTTGTCCAACTCGTCGACGGCGATCACGATCCGCTCGATGGCGCCCGCACTGACGAGCACACTGGCCGCCTGCCCGGCGAACTTCCGGAACGCCTCGACCACCTCCGGGTGGGTGAGCTGTTGTTCCGCGCGTTGGCTGCCTCGGGTCCAGCCGACATCGGAGCCGGCGAAGGGCAGGCCGACCTTGCCCGACCAGCCGCTGGTGTAGGTCTGCAGGAACCGGATCCGGTCGAACTGGCGCAGCGCCTCGGCACGTAACCCGGCCACCTCTGGATTCGCGGCTGCCAACAGGCGCCGAACGACCACGCCAACCGGCCACCTCAGCAGTCCGGCGACCAGCACCAGCACCGAACTCAGCGCAAGTATCACGACCGCTATGGCGGGCGTGGTCAGTGGCAGGTTCGTCGGTGCGCCGCCGTCGAAGACGTTCATCAGCTCCCCGACGAAACCGGGATGGAGGAACGTCCACAGGCGGGTGAGGAACTCCTCGAACGGCCGGCCATCAAGCAGGAACGCGAGCCAGAACAAACCCGTCAGGTACCCCGCCGCCGCGACAGCCAGGGCGAGCGTCGCGCGCCCGGTCCACCGCCACGCCAGTCGCGGCAGCCACAGCAGACTGTCGGTGGTCGCGATCACCTGTTTGGCGAGCATCGCGTGCAGGTGCAGCAGGAAGTCCCGGGCGTCATACCGGGACGGCGCCGAGGCGATGATCCGCATCGGCGGCGGCGCACTCGGGTCGCTGAACATGCCGGCACCCGCCGCGCGGATCGCCGTCGTCTTGCCCATGCCCCGGTACCCGGCGATGGCCACCGCGTCCGAAGTGGACCGCTCAAGGACGCGCCATAGTCGCCGGCCGGCGGCGGTGATGATGACCGGGGCGTCGTCGGTGTCCCGGTACAGATCGTGCACCCGCTCCAGCGTCAGTGTCGTGCCGTAGTCGGGGCCGCGACGCTCGTCGAGAAACTGGAGCAGCCGAGGCACGATGACCTCGTCGAGCGCGTAGGACCGCCAGGCCGACCGGTTCCTGGTGTCGGTGCCCGCGGCCCGCCACAGGTCCTCGGCGACCAGCCCGACCGCGAAGCCCGCCGTACCGAGGAAACCGAACGCCGTGAACACCTTCACCCACAGCGGCGTGACGTCGGCGACGGCGATCGACAACAGCACATAGACCACGATCGCCACAGCGGCCACCGCCATGCGCGCGACCGGCAGCGCCTGCCTCATCCGTCGCGACCGCAGGCCGAGACCGGGTTCCTGATCCGACCGCTCCAGCAACGCCTTCCACCACTCGCGGGTGGTGCGCAACGCCGCCAGGACGTTCGGGTCCTCCAGGATGACCGCGCGGGCCTCGGCGCGCGGAATGTCCTCCGCCGACAGCACCTCGTCGATCTCGTCGAACTCCAGCGCCTCGTCGAGCAGCGACTGCAGGTCCCGCTCGGAACGCAGCCAGGACTCCGCGGCGGCGGTGGTGTCGGCGGTCGGTCTGCTCACCGGACCATCGTCGAGGATCACGCCCGGACGCGGAACCTGTTCACGGCAACAAAGAAGGGCCGGGACAAGGTCCCGGCCCTCCTCGCGCTCAGGCGGCGATGGTCGCCGCGGCCTCCGCCGTCTCGGCCGCCGGCGCCAGCGCGACGTCCAGCACCTCGCGGACGTCGGTCGCCAGGTGCACGGTCAGCTCGTCGAGCACCACGTCCGGCACGTCGTCCAGGTCGGCCTCGTTGCGCTTGGGCAGCACGATCGTCGTGATGCCGGCCCGGTGGGCAGCGAGCAGCTTCTGCTTCACCCCACCGATCGGCAGTACCCGGCCGGTCAGCGACACCTCACCGGTCATCGCCACGTCCGCGCGCACCGGACGGTTCGACAGCAGCGAGGCCAGCGCCGTGGTCATCGTGACCCCGGCCGACGGGCCGTCCTTGGGCACCGCACCGGCCGGCACGTGCACGTGCACCCCGCGCTCGGCGAGCTGGTCGACCGGCACCCCGAGCGCCGCACCGTGCGAGCGCAGGTACGACAGCGCGATCTGCGCCGACTCCTTCATCACGTCGCCGAGCTGGCCGGTCAGCGTGACGCCGGTCGCGCCGGAGTCCTTCGAGGCCACCGAGGCCTCGACGAACAGCACGTCCCCGCCGGCGCCGGTGACCGCGAGCCCGGTGGCCACCCCGGGCACCGCCGTGCGCTCCGCCGACTCCGGCGTGTGCCGGGGCTGGCCGAGGTATCCGCGCAGGTCACCCAGGTCGACGGTCAGCGGCAGCGACACCGAGCCGACCGCCAGCTGCGCGGTGATCTTGCGCAACACCCGTGCGATCGACCGCTCCAACTGCCGGACGCCCGCCTCCCTGGTGTACTCGCCGGCCATCAGCGCCAACGCGTCGTCGGTGACCGTGACCTCCTCGGCGGTCAGCCCGGCGCGTTCGAGCTGGCGCGGGAGCAGGTGGTCGCCGGCGATGGTGACCTTCTCCTCCTCGGTGTAGCCGTCGAGCGTGACCAGCTCCATCCGGTCGAGCAGCGGCGCCGGGATCGACTCCACCACGTTGGCCGTGGCCAGGAACACCACGTCCGACAGGTCCAGTTCGACCTCCAGGTAGTGGTCGCGGAAGGTGTGGTTCTGCGCGGGGTCGAGCACCTCGAGCAGCGCCGCGGTCGGGTCGCCCCGGTAGTCCGCGCCGACCTTGTCGATCTCGTCGAGCAGCACGACCGGGTTCATCGAGCCGGCCTCGGAGATGGCCCGCACGATCCGGCCGGGCAGCGCGCCGACGTAGGTGCGGCGGTGGCCGCGGATCTCGGCCTCGTCCCGCACGCCGCCGAGCGCGACCCGGACGAACTTGCGGCCCATCGCCCGCGCGACCGACTCGCCGAGCGAGGTCTTGCCGACCCCGGGCGGACCGGCGAGCGCCAGCACGGCGCCGCTGCGGCGCCCGCCGACCACGCCGAGACCCCGCTCGTCGCGCCGCTTGCGCACCGCCAGGTACTCGACGATCCGTTCCTTCACGTCGTCGAGGCCGGAGTGGTCGGCGTCCAGGATCTCCCGCGCGCCGGTGATGTCGTAGGCGTCCTCGGTCCTGGTGTGCCACGGCATCTCCAACACCGTGTCCAGCCAGGTGCGGATCCAGCCGACCTCGGGGGACTGCTCCGAGGTCCGCTCCAGCTTGTCCACCTCGGACATCGCGGCCTCGTGCACCTTCGCCGGCAGCTCGGCGGCCTCCACCCTGGCCCGGTAGTCCTCCTCCTGCGACTCCGGCTTGCCGTCCAGCTCGGCCAGCTCCTTGCGGATCGCGGCGAGCTGCTGGCGCAGCAGGAACTCGCGCTGCTGGCGCTCCATGCCGTCCTGGACGTCCTTGCGGATCGTCTCGGCGACGTCGAGCTCGGCCAGGTGCTCGCGGCCCCATTCGAGCAGCTTGGCCAGCCGCTCGGTCACGTCAGCCGTCTCGAGCAGCCAGATCTTCTGCTCGTCGGTGAGATAGGGCGCGTAGCCGGCGAGGTCGGCCAGCGCCGACGGGTCGGCCTCCTGCTGTACCGAGTCCACCACCTGCCAGGCGCCACGCTGCTGGAGCATGGTGATGACCAGCGACTTGTACTCCTTGGCCAGCTCCCTGGCCCGGTCGTCGGCCTGCGGCACCGGCGAGACCTCGACCTGCACCCACAGCGCCGCGCCCGGCCCGGTGGTGCCGGCGCCGATGCGCACCCGTTCGGTGCCGCGGATCACGGCCGCGAGCTCGCCGCCCGGCAGCCGGCCGACCTGCTCGATCACGCCGAGCGCGCCGGCCCTGGCGTACTTGCCGTCCAGCCGGGGGACCATCACGACCCTCGGCTTGTCTCCCGCCTCGGCCACGGCCTGCGCGGCCTCCACCGCGGACCGGGCCTCCGCGTCCTCGGTGCCGGCCAGCCTGATCGGCACGACCATGCCCGGCAGCAGCACCGTGTCGTCCAGTGGCAGCACCGGGAGCGTCAGCGACTGTGCCATGAGAACACCCTCCAAAGTTGAGTCTGTCCTACTCAACCCGGGGGAAGCTCAGGATGTTTCCGAACCGTGTTCGCCCACAGCGAGCAGCCGTCGAGGGGTGTCGTAGAGCACCGCGCGCAGGAAGTCGGCACCCAGCCGGTCGTCGGCCTCGGCCCAGGACGCGATCGCGCCCACCTGCACGCCGACCTCGTAGGGGATGTTGGGGAAGTCGGTGCCCAGCGCGATCCGGTCGGCGACCCCGACCAGGCGCGCGGCCCAGTCGGGCGGCAGCGGGGCGGCGTCGGCGTTGAACGGCACCCCGACCATGGTGGTGTCCAGGTGCACCCTCGGGTACCGCTCGACCAGGTCGAGCGCGGCCACGAAGTCCGGCGCGCCGGCGTGCGCGAGCACCGCCACCAACCGCGGGTGCCTGATCAGGACCTGTTCGAACACGTCGAGCCCGGTGAACTCCCCCGGCAGCGGCCCGTGCCCGCAGTGGATCACCACCGGCACCCCGGCCTCGGCCAGCAGCCCCCAGGCCTCATCGAGCAGCTCCGAGCGCGGGTCGTACGCGCCGACCTGCACGTGCGCCTTCACACACCGGGCCCCGGCGGCGAGCGACTTGGCCAGGTAGTCGGCGACCCCGGGCTCCGGATACACCGTGGCGGTCGGCACCGCGCCCGGCGTGCTGGCGGCGAAGTCGAGCACCCACTCGTTCAGCCAGGCCGCCATACCCGGCTTGTGCGGGTAGACCAGCGGCGCGAACGTGCGCACCGACAGCGCACGCAGGATCGCCAGCCGCTCGGGCACCGGCAGCTTGTAGCGGATCGGCCACTCGCCGCCGTACTCCGTGGCGGCCCGGTCGAAGAACGCCCAGACCTTGCGCTCAACGGACTCCGGCAGGAAGTGCACGTGCAGGTCGACCAGGCCGGGCAGGCCGAGCCCGGCGACGAACCCTGACACCTCGGCGTCCCGCATGGCTCAGCGGCGGCCCTTCAGTGCCCGGCCGACCGCCTTGGAGATCTCCCGCTCGGCGTCCCGCTTGGCCAGCGACTGCCGCTTGTCGTAGGCCTTCTTGCCGCGCGCGAGCGCCAGCTCGATCTTGACCTTGCCGTCCTTGAAGTACATGGACAGCGGGACCAGCGACAGCCCGCTCTCCTTGGTCTTGCCGATCAGCCGCAGGATCTCGCTCTTGTGCAGCAGCAGCTTGCGGGTGCGCCGGGGCGTGTGGTTGGTCCAGGTGCCGAGCACGTACTCCGGGATGTGCAGGTTGCGCAGCCACACCTCGCCGTCGTCGACGGTGGCGAAGGCGTCCACAAGGGACGCCCGACCCAGCCGCAGCGACTTCACCTCGGTGCCCACAAGCGCGACACCGGCCTCGTAGGTGTCCAGGATCATGTAGTCGTGCCGAGCCTTGCGGTTCGACGCGATCACCTTCTGGCCACGTTCCCTGGACATGCCGACAACTCTACGTGCCCACGCACCCGGTTATTGCCGCACGTACAGGCGCAACGTCACATAGCCGGTGATCGCGGAGATACCTATCGAGGTGAGCAGCAGCCACGGGGTCACCAACAGGATGTCCAACCCGTCGATGGGACTCAGCACACCGGAGGCGAACACGCCGCCCAGAACCGTGTCGAGGAACCACAGCTTGAGGGCCACCAACAACCCGATGGCCAACACCGCGCCGACCAACCCGGCCACCACCGCCTCCAGGAGGAAGGGCAGCTGGGTATACCACCGCGTCGCGCCCACCAGGCGCATGATGTTGACCTCGGTACGTCTGGTGAACGCCGAGACCTGCACGGTGTTGGAGATCAGCAGCAACGCCGCGATCGCCTGGAACAGCGCGACCGCGAAGGTCAGGTTCCGCACGCCGTTGAACGCGTCGAACAGCCGCTCCAGGAACTCGCTCTCGTCGACGATCGTGTCGACGCCGACGGTGCCCGCGTAGGTCTGGGTGATCACCTGGGGCCGGTCGGGGTCGACCAGCCGCAGGTTGAACGACGCGGGGAGGGCCTCCGGCCGCACCAGCTTGAGCATCTCGGGCTGGGCCTCGAAGAGCTCCTTGAACCGCACGAGAGCCTCGTCACGGTTGCGGAAGGTGACCGACTCGATCGCCGGGTCGGCCTCCAGCCGCTCCCGCAGGCCGGCACACGGCTCCGAGGAGCACTCCTTGTCGTTGGCGCTGATGTCCGCGGTGAGGTTGACGTTGACGTCGACCTCGCTCTGGTACACCGCCTGGGTGTTGTCGATCATTCGCACGAGCAGGAGACCGCCGCCGAGCAGGGCGAGCGAGATCATGGTCGTGAGGATCATCGCGACGGTCATCGTCACGTTGCGCCGGAGGCCGGTCAGGACCTCACTGAACACGAAACTTGCACGCATCGGGGGAAGCAGTCCTTGGGTTGAGCGGTCGGGGGTTCGGGGCCCTGGGGGCGGGGCCCTAGCGACCGACGCCGTAGACGCCACGCGCGTCGTCGCGGACGACCTGACCCAGGTCGAGCTCGACAACACGCCGACGCATCGAGTCGACGATCGAGTGGTCATGGGTGGCCATCAGCACCGTCGTGCCGGTGCGGTTGATCCGCTCCAGCAGCAGCATGATGTCCTGGCTGGTGTCCGGGTCCAGGTTTCCGGTCGGCTCGTCGGCCAGCAGCATCAGCGGCCGGTTCACGAACGCCCTGGCGATCGCCACCCGCTGCTGCTCACCGCCGGAGAGCTCGTGGGGCATGCGCGCCGCCTTGCCGTCCAGGCCGACCAGCTCCAGCACCTCGGGCACCACCTTGCGGATGGTGTTGCGGGGCTTGCCGATGACCTCGAGGGCGAACGCCACGTTCTCCGCGACCGTCTTGTTGTTCAGCAACCGGAAGTCCTGGAAGACGCAACCGATGGACTGACGCAGGCGGGGGACCCTGCGTCGGGCCATCCTGGCGACGTCGAAGTTCGCCACGTACACCCGGCCTCGGGTGGGCACCTCCTCGCGCAGCAACAGGCGCAGGAAGGTGGACTTACCGGACCCGGACGCGCCGATAAGGAAGACGAATTCACCCTTGTCAACGACGACGGACACTTCCTCCAACGCGGGGCGCGTGGAGGTCTTGTACACCTTGGAAACGTGCTCGAGCCGGATCACGAGGCGCGACTATACCTCCGCCCGTTATATACCTGTTGTGAAGGCGTGCTCTGGCGGTCAACGGCAGGTATCCAGCGGCCAGCGGTCAGCCGGCACGCTTGGTCCCGAATGTCGGGTTATGCCTGGGTACGCCGCCAGCGGATGCCCGCCTCGACGAACCCGTCGATCTCGCCGTCGAGCACGCTGCTCGGGTTGCCGACCTCGAACTCGGTCCGCAGGTCCTTGACCATCTGGTACGGGTGCAGCACGTAGGAGCGCATCTGGTTGCCCCAGCTGGAGCCGCCGTCGCCCTTGAGCGCGTCCATCTCGGCCCGCTCCTCGACGCGCTTGCGCTCGAGCAGCTTGGCCTGCAGGACGCGCATGGCCGCGGCCCGGTTCTGGATCTGTGACTTCTCGTTCTGGCAGGACACCACGATGCCGGTCGGCAGGTGGGTGATGCGGACCGCGGAGTCGGTGGTGTTCACGCTCTGGCCACCCGGTCCCGAGGAGCGGAACACGTCGATCCGGATGTCCTTCTCCGGGATGTCGACGTGGTCGACCGCCTCCACGAAGGGCAGCACCTCGACGCCGGCGAACGAGGTCTGCCGGCGGCCCTGGTTGTCGAACGGGGAGATGCGCACGAGCCGGTGGGTGCCCTGCTCGACCGAGAGCGTGCCGTAGGCGTAGGACGCCGAGACCCGGAAGGTGGCCGACTTGATGCCGGCCTCCTCGGCGTAGGAGGTGTCGTACACCTCGACCGGGTAGTCGTGCCGCTCCGCCCAGCGCAGGTACATGCGCATGAGCATCTCCGCCCAGTCGGCGGCGTCGACTCCGCCGGCCTCCGAGCGGATGGTGACCAGCGCGTCCCGCTCGTCGTACTCGCCGGACAGCAGCGTGCGGACCTCCAGCGAGGAGATCTCCTGGCGGAGCTTGGCGCGCTCGTCGTCGGCGTCGGCGGTGTCGTCGGCCGAGCCCTCCTCCTCGGCGAGCTCGTAGAGCACGCTGAGGTCGTCGAGGCGCGAACGCAGGTCCTGAACGCGACGCAGCTCACTCTGCTTGTGCGAGAGCAGGCTGGTCACCTTCTGCGCCGACTCCGGGTCGTCCCACAGGTCCGGCCGGGACGCCTGCTGCTCAAGATCGTCGATCTGCGAGCGCAGTGCGGCCAGGTCCAGCACCGCCTCGATACTGGCGAGGGTGTCGGACAGATCATTGAGGTCAGCTGCGACGTCCGGGTTCACGATTCAAGAGGCTACTCGGCGAAGCGTGAACCCGGCCGCCGACCATTCAGGACGTGGGGATCGAGTCCAGCAGTTTGAGCACGGCACGGGCCCGCGCGACGCCGAACTCGGCGACCGCTTTGGCATAGGGATCGTCCGCCGACTTCACCGCCGCCCTGGCCGCGTCCTGCTCCTCGGCGTAGACCTTCTTGGCCGACTCGATCAATCCGGAGCGCTGCCGCGCGGTCAACGCGTTCGCGTGGACCAGCCGCAGGATCAATGGGCTACGGAGATGATCCGGACCGGGTTCGCTGCCGAGCCAGTTCTTGAAAGCCTTCTTACCGGCGGCTGTCACCACGTACTGCTGGCTGGAACGGGGACCCTGCTTTCCGAGCCGGACCAGACCGGCATCGGCCAGCGCCGGGAGTTCGCGGTAGACCTGGCTGCGCGTAACACTGAAGAACGAGCCGAATCGGTCGCGAGCGGCCGAAACCAGCTGTCCACCGGTGGCCGGGCCTTCGTGCAGCAGACCCAGTAGGGCAGCGGCGGTTGCATTCAGTTCAGACACCTCTCCACCGTGCCACGAACACGCGTCGGTGTCCACAGTGGCCCGGGATCTGTCCACTGTGGCTGATCGCGACTTTTCGGGGCTGTTGAGCGGGTGTCTAGTCGAACAGTACGCCGGGATTCGCGATCCAGCGAGGGGCCGGCGAATTCTTAGCCGGGCGAAGGACATCGGAGGAAGAATCCGGTCGCTGACCGTCGTACCAGCGACGATGGTCCCACTCGATCGTGTGATGACCGGAGGTCAAGGCCGCAAAACGGGCCGGGATCGCGCTTGCCTCAACCCTGATCCCGTCCATCATGGCCACCTCTCGACCGCGATCAAGCCGCGCGATCACGGCGAAAAAAGGGCACTACTCCATCCGGGTAAACATGTGTCAGGGTGGTCCGCACGCGCCCTTGCGCGCCGCGGATCTCCGTTCCCGACGCCGAAACGCCCGTGCGGATGCACGCGCACCATGCCCGGGCAAGACAGTCGCGTATGTACGGCATTCGCCGCAATCCGACCGGTGTGCGCCCGCTGTCCTGTGTGGACGTGGGCCATGGACAACCCCGGTGATCTGCGACGATCTCCATCATCCCGGCCAAGTTCGGGGTCACCGGGTGGTCCGCCGACTCGAATACCGGGATCGGCGTCAGGCCTGAATAATTCACCTCGAACGCGCCTTCGGCACCGCCGGACAACCGGCCGGGCGAAGGATCTGCGCCGGATGCGGACAGGACACTGGTCCGCATGGTCCCACTGGGACTATCACGTTCAGCGCCTGAACGAATCGACGATGTGCCCGCGCGCCACAGCTGTGGCGCGGCGGCGACCGGGCCGCCGCCGCGCGAGCGGACCGGCCGCGCTCCCCGCCGAAGCGGATCGACGACCTCGGCGCGGGTGGGATCACCGGTCCTGCGCACATCGGGCGGCCGGCGGCACGAGCGCCCGCGATGGCGCCACACGGCCCGCCACCAGGCCATTCATCCGTAACGGGGGGTGCCGTTCAGGCACTTTCGAACGGCTGTATAGTTCTCCTTACAACACCGCGGGGTGGAGCAGCTCGGTAGCTCGCTGGGCTCATAACCCAGAGGTCGCAGGTTCGAATCCTGTCCCCGCTACTAGATAGGCGAACGCCCCCTCGAGATCCTCGAGGGGGCGTTTTCCTTGCGGCGACTCCGATGCTCACCTGGTCGACGGCGCTGCGTAACCAGCGTCACACTACTTGAATCCGGCCTTGGGCAGATCCGGTGTGGACGGTCTCAGCGCGGCCGGGCAGGATATCGGCGAGCCCTTACGCCGGACGGGTGTAAAGGGCTCGAACAAAAGCGTTACCTGGGCATCTGTGCCGCCTTATCGTTTGCCGGACCGCGCGACGCCCAGGGGCCTATCACTTAGGAACAGCCGGCTGAGACCACCCCCTTCTGCGGCGCTGCGAACATCGCACCTCAGAGGTTCGTTTCAACCTTGAGACGGCATCTTTGCTACTGTTCCGTCACAAACCAACGGGTGTGCACGAATGTTCGTGTGCGGCGGTCGTAGGGAGCAGCCGAATGGCTCAGAAGGTACTGGTTCAGCTCGTCGATGATCTTGATGGGACGAGTTCGCAGGACGTCACCACGGTCCTGTTCGGTCTTGATGGCGTCAGCTACGAGATCGATTTGACGGATGACAACGCCGAGCAGCTGCGGGAGAGCCTGGCGTCGTACGTCGATTCCGCGCGCCGAATTGGCGGTCGGATCAAGCGGGGCACCAAGCCCGCCACCGGCAGCAAGGCCGCCAGCGCCAACGAAGCGGGCCAGATCCGCGAATGGGCGCAGGAGAACGGTTTCGAGCTGGCCGGCCGGGGACGAATCCCCTCGCACGTCGTCGAGGCGTACAAGGCGGCCCAGGCCGAGGACAAGCCGAAGGTGAAGACCGCAGCGGCGGCCAAGTCCACCAGCAAGCGTCGTCCGAGGGCGAAGAAGGCCTGACGCGGCCAGACCGGCGGCTGACACGATCGTCCGCACCCTCGGCGGCCCACCGTGGCACCTCAGCCGCCCAGCTGAGTGTCCACAGTAGATGAACAGGCTCCCTGCCCGCTGTCGCCGCAGGGCGCGAGGACCTTTAAGTGAGAACGCCCCCTCGACAGTCGAGGGGGCGTTCTTCGTTTACCGGACCTTTCGCCAACCAAGGCCGGCAGGCCACACAGCAGAACGGCCCCTCGACGAATCGAGGGGCCGTTCTGCTGTGTGTCGCGGGTCAGCCGCCGCCTTCACCCGGCGGGGTCGACGGTGGCGTCGTCTCGCCGCCGCCACCGGCAGCGGCCTCCGCCGCCTCGTAGGCCCGTACCGCCTTGTCCAGGTCGGCCAGCGCCTGGCCCTCAGCGGCGAAGTCGCCGCTCGCCTTGGCGTCCTTCAGCTGGCCCAACGCGGCCGCCAGATCAGCCACCGCCTGCGCCAGCTCCGGTGTCTGGCCGGGATCCGCGTCCGGTGGCGGTGTGGTTGTCGGTGGATCTGTCCCCGGATCCTCCGCGTCCGGTGGTGTGGTCGCGTCGCCGCTGCCCTCACCGAAGACGTCGTCCAACGCCTGGTCGAGCGTCGGTTGGAACCCGACCTGCCCACCGAAGTACACCAGCACTCTTGCCAGTTGCGGGAAGGCGTTCTCGTCTCGCTGCTCGATATAGATCGGCTCGACGTACAACAACCCGTCGGCGACCGGTAGCGTCAGCAGGTTTCCATATCTGACGGTGACGCTGGGGTTCTGGAACAGGGTTCTGTTCTCAGTCACCTTGTCGGTGGTTCGGAACGCGTTCTGTACCTGGACCGGGCCCTGGGGTTGTTCCTCTGTCGGTAGTCGAAGCACCCTGAACTGCCCGTAGTCCGCTGGATCAGACGACACCGACACCCAGGCGGACAGGAATTGTCGGTTGAGCAACGTCATCGCGCTGGTGATCTGGAACGTCGGTTGCGTCTGCCCTGGCGCCTGTGCCAACACGTAGTACGGCGGCTGTTTCGGCGAGTTGGCGTTCGTGCTGTTCTCGCCGGTCGGGTCCGGGGGCGTGTCCCAGAAGGTCTGGGTCGAGTAGAACTGTCCTGCCTCGTCCACGTGGTACTGGGCGAGCAGCTCACGCTGCACCTTGAACAGATCCTCCGGGTACCGGAAGTGTTCGCGCAGGCTGTCGGCGATCGGTCCGTGCTTGACGGTGCCGGGGAACACGCTCTCCCACGCCTTGAGCACCGGATCCGTCTCGTCGATCGCGTGCAGGGTCACCGTGCCGTCGAACGCGTCGACGGTCGCCTTGACCGAGTTGCGGATGTAGCTGATCGTGCGGTTCTCCTGCTGGGCCACCCCGGCCCCGGTCAGCGCGTCCTGCGTGGCCTCGCCGAGCGGGGTGCGCTGCGCGTAGGGGTAGTTCTCCAGGGTGGTATAGCCGTCGATGATCCACTGGATGCGACCGTCCACCACGGCCGGGTACGGATCGCCGTCCACGGTCAGCCACGGCGCGACGTCACTCACCCGGTCTCGGGGATCACGGTTGTACATGATCTTCGAGTTCTCGTTGATGTCGCCGTTGAACAGGATGTTCCGCTCGCCGTACTGCGCGAAGAAGACGAACCTGTTGAACCAGCCGCCTACCGAGACGCCGCCCTTGCCGTCGTACTTGTAGTTCTGGTCGTTGGAGGTGTCGAACTCGCCTCTGGCGTTCACGATGGCGTAGTCGGTGGCCAGCTCGCCGTAGTAGATCCGCGGCTCCTCGACCGGAATGTCCATCTCGCGCTCTTGCTGGATGGCGTCCAGGTCGCTCACCGTGAAGATCGGATAGCCGCCCTCACCGCTGGTGTCGTCCTCCGACAACGCCCGGTTGATCTTGTTGGCCGGGGCGGCGACGAAACCGTTGCCGTGGGTGTAGACCAGGTGCCGGTTGATCCACGAGGTCTGGTTGTTGATCAGCCGGTTCGGGTCGAGCTCGCGCGCGGCGACCACGTAGTCCTGCACCTTGCCGTCGACCTCGTACCGGTCGACGTCCAGCTTCTCCGGGAAGCCGTAGAAGTTCTCGTTGCCCTCGCGCTGGGTGAACGTGCGGGACAGGATGCTCGGGTCGAGCAGCCGGATGTTGGGGATGGTGCCCTTGTCGTTGCGGATGTCGGCCGGATCCGCGTTGGTCTTGCCCGGATAGTCGATGTACTCGACTTTGTCGTCGGTCAACCCGAACGCTTCCTTGGTCGCGGTCAGGTTGCGTTCGATCGATTCGGCTTCCTTCTCCGCCGCGTTCGGCCGCACCGAGAACTGCTCGAGCACCGCGGGCCACGCCCAGCCGACCAGAATGCTGGACAGGATCAACAACACGATCGCGATCGCGGGTAGCTGCAGGTTGCGCACGAACGCACCGACGAAGAACGCCACCGCGCAGAACCCGGCGATGAACATCAGGATGAGCTTGGCCGGTAGCACCGCGTTCAGGTCGGTGTAGGTCGCGCCGGCGAACAGGTCGTTCCGGGTGGAGAACAGTAGTTCGTAGCGATCGAAGAAGTAGTCGACCGCGAGGACCACCACGAACACACCCGCGGTCACCGACAGCTGGACCCGCGCCGGCACCGAGAAATTGTCGCCCTTGGTGCCAAGCCGGATGCCGCCGAAGATGTAGTGGGTGACGATCGCGCCGATCAGCGAGATGATCACGGCCACGTACAGCCAGGTGATCAGCCAGGTGACGAACGGCAGCGTGAACGCGTAGAAGCCGATGTCCTTGCCGAACTCGGGGTCGACCTCGCCGAAGGCGGTGCCGTTGAGCATCAGCTGCACCGGCTGCCAGTCCGCCTGGCCGGTCGCGCCGGCGATCAGCCCGACGACCACCGGGATGCCGATGCCGAACAGGCGCACCCGCTGCACGATCGTCGAGCGGTACCTGGCCAGCGGGTCGTCCGCGCCGGACACCGGGACGAACACCGGCCGGCTGCGGTAGGCGATGGTCAGTGTCACCGCGAGCAGGCCGCCGACCAGCAGCGCGATCGCGAAGAACAGCACGATCCTGGTCAGCAGGATCGTGGAGAACACCGACCGGAACCCCACCTCGCCGAACCACAACCAGTCGACATAGGTGTCGAGCAGCCGGGCGCCGACCAGCAGCAGGAGGATGATCCCACCCGCGATACTGAGTAGTATTTTGGCGCGCCGGGACAACTTGGGCATCCCGATCGGGGGCCGTGTGGCCACGATGCACTCTCCTGGATCGCGTCTGCGGGCTCCGAACCGAGGGCAAGGAGCTGTCCTAGATGTCCAACTCTATTCGGGCCCCGTCAGGTTCCCACCTGGGTATGTCGTTTTCGTGAGGCGAGGATAGGTGAGGATGGTGGCCATGTCCGCCAGCCATGCCAAACACCTGTCCGCGCTCGCCCGTGAGGTCGAGCAGTTCGTCGCCACTGGCGGGTGGGACCAGCCACCTCAGCTGTTCGCGCTGGTGCCGACAGCCGAGCTGGTCGAGCGCACGCCGGAGCTGGTCGACCAGGTGGACCAGGAGGCGCCGCTGACCCCGGTGGCCCAGGACGCGCTGCCCAACGAGGACCTCGCCGAGGCGCTGGCCGGCATCATGTGGCCGGACACGGTGCACGGGTGCGCCCTGGCCCAGGAGATCGTGGTGCTGCCCCCGGAGGCCGAGGCGGCCCTGCCGACCGGCGACTCGACCGCCGAGTCCGCCGCCATGCGCCGCATCGCCGCCGAGCACCCCCGCCGCCGCGAGGCCCGGCTGGTCGCCGCGGTGCTGCGGGACGGCACGACCGCGTGCGTGATCCGGCTGCGCGCCGAGGGCCGGGCCCCCGAGAGCCGGGACACCGACGGCGACGAGCTCGTCGAGCACCCCGAACTGGCCCCGAACCTCACCGACGCCCTACTCACGACCCTGCGCTAGCTCCGGCGGCGCACCCCCGGCTGCCATGCCCTGAATGGGGCATTGGCGACGCTCAACGTCCCGAATGGGGCATTCATGGCAGTCGGCCCTGCGCTAGCAGCTCGGCGGGTTGCGGTCGGCTTCCAGGTCCTCCAGCGCCTCGACCGCCGAGGCCAGGGTGTCGATCTTCACCAGGCGTAACCCGTCCGGCGCGTTGGCCTTCGCCTCCGCGCAGTTGCCCGCCGGCACCAGGAACGTCTCCGCCCCCGCCTCCCGCGCGGCCACCAGCTTGAACGAGATCCCGCCGATCAGCCCGACGTTGCCCTTGACGTCGATCTCGCCGGTGCCCGCCACGGTCTGGCCGTTCTCCAACTCCCCCGGCGTGAGCTTGTCGACGATGGCCAGCGCGAAGATCAGCCCGGCCGACGGCCCGCCGACATCCTCGAGGTGGATCGTGGTCTCGAACTCCACGTCGGCGCGGTCGATCGGCAGCAGGCCGAGGAAGCCCTGCTCGCGGTTGTCCGAGCCGAAGTCCGCCGCCTTGCCCAGCGCGACCGTCTCGGTCTGTTCCGGCTGGTCCTCGTGCTGGAAGGTGATGGCGACCCGGTCACCCGGCTTGGTGTTGTTCAGCGCCTCGCGCACGTCCTCCTGCACGGTGATCCGCCGGCCGTTGACCGCGAGCAGCCGATCGCCCGGCTCGAGCACACTGTCCGCGGGCGCGTCCCGGGTGACCTCCTGCGCGACGACCTTCACCGGGTAGTCCAGGTACCGCAGGGCCGCCACCTCGGCGTCGCTCTGCGAGTCCTGGAACATCTTCGTGTTCTCCCGCTCCAGGTCCTGCTCGGTCTGGCCGGGGCCGAAGTACTCGTCGCGCGGCATCAGCGCGTACCGGCCGCTCACCCACATCCCGAGCGCGCCGAACAGGGTGATGTCGTCGCTGACCGAGACCGTGGTCATCCGCAGCTGGCCGCTGGTCCCGTAGGTCTTCTCCCCCTCGACCTGCACCACGACCTGCTCGTTCACCCGACCGAGCGTGTCGTAGGTCGGGCCGGGTCCGATCGACACGTACGGCACCCGCACCAGCCCGCCGACCAGCCCGAGCACCGCCGCGATCACGAAGCTCAGCACGATCGTCCAGCCGCGTCTGGTCAGCCGGGTGCCGGGGTTATGCTCGGGTTCTGCCGGAACCTGCTGAGTCGGTGCGTCACTCACGAGCAGCAAGAGTACGGCTTGTTCTCGATGAGCGAATCACCGCGCGTCACCGGCGCGGCGGTGCCGCGTACCGTGGACATTATGACCGAGTTTCCCTTCGGCTTCGGACCGCCGAACCCTGAGGACCGCGACAAGAAGGACTCGTCCGGCCAGGGCGGGCAGGAGAACCCGGCCGAGGCGTTCAACCAGCTCGGCCAGATGCTCAGCCAGCTCGGCCAGATGTTGAGCCAGACCGGCACGTCCAGCGGGCCGGTCAACTACGACCTGGCCAAGCAGATCGCCCTGCAGAAGCTCGCCGGCCAGCCCGGCTTCGGCCCACCGGCCGACTCGGTGAGCGCGGTGCGGGACGCGGTGCACCTGGCCGAGATGTGGCTGGACCCGGTGACGATCCTGCCGGCCGGGGCCACCAGCTCCCGCTCCTGGACCTCCCGCGACTGGGTCGAGCACACGTTGCCGACCTGGCAGCGGCTGTGCGACCCGGTCGCCAGGCGCGTGTCGGGCGCCTGGGTGGAGGCGCTGCCGGCCGAGGCCAAGCAGGCCGCGGGCCCGCTGCTGTCGATGGTCGGGCAGATGGGCGGCATGGCGTTCGGCTCGCAGCTGGGCAACGCGCTGGCCCAACTCGCCTCGGAGGTGCTGACCTCCACCGACATCGGCCTGCCGCTCGGCCCGCCGGCCACCGCGGCGCTGGTCCCGGGCAACATCGAGGAGTTCACCAAGGGCCTGGAGCGGCCGAGCAGCGAGGTGATGGTGTTCCTCGCCACCCGCGAGGCCGCCCACCAGCGACTGTTCGCGCACGTCCCGTGGCTGCGGCAGCGGCTGTTGGCCACCGTCGAGGAGTTCGCCAGCGGCATCCGGGTGGACACCTCCGCGCTGGAGCAGCTGGCCACCCAGGTCGACCCGAGCAACCCGCAGTCCATCGAGGACGCCATGCGCTCGGGCATGCTCGAGCCGCAGACCACCCCCGAGCAGCAGGCGGCGCTGACCCGGTTGGAGACGCTGTTGGCCCTGGTGGAGGGCTGGGTCGACGTGGTCGTCGGCGACGCGGTGACCGATCGGCTGCCCGGTGCCGACGCCATGCGGGAGACGCTGCGCCGCCGCCGGGCAAGCGGTGGGCCGGCGGAGCAGACCTTCGCCACGCTGGTCGGCCTCGAGCTGCGCCCCCGCAGGCTGCGGGCGGCGGCCGCGCTGTGGCGGCTGGTCGGCGACCGGCACGGCCTCGAGGTGCGGGACGGCATCTGGGCCCACCCCGACCTGGTGCCGACGGCCGAGGACCTGGACGAGCCGATGGACTTCGCCGACCGGCTGGGCAACCTGACCATCGACGACGACCCCATCGCCGCCATCAGGCGCACCGAGCAGGCCGAGCGGGACAGCAGGAACGAGAGCGCCGACGAGCCGACGGACGAGAACAAGGACACCGACGGCGACGAGCGGTAGCGGCCGGTAGCTGAGGTTGGCCAACCTCAGCTCCCGACCCACTCAGTCCTCGCCGGTGATCCCCCAGCCGGCCGCGGCGGACAGGCCTTCGAGGTAGCCGATCGCCCGGTCGGTCTTCGGATAGTCGCGCACCAGGCCCCAGAACCGCGCGTTGTGCGCGGGTACCAGCAGGTGGGCGAGTTCGTGCACCAGTACGTAGTCCAACACCCATGGCGGCACCTCGCGCAGGTGCTCGCTGACGCGGATGGACCGGTCGGAGGGTGTGCAGGAGGCCCACCGGGTGCGCATCGGGGCGACCCAGCGCACGCTGGCGGGCTCCGCCCGGCCGTTGAGATGTCGTGCGGACAGCTCCTGACATCGGCGCAACAGGGTCGCGTCCGAGGTCTTGGCCGGGGGACGACGCTTGGTATCGCCACGTAACAGCTTGCGCTGCATCTCAGCTACCCAGTGCGCTTCCTCCGCCTTCGACAACCGGGCGGGGATCAGCACAACCAGCGAGTCGCCTTCGCGATACGCGGTGACGGTGCGGGTGCGACGTTTGCTTCGGCGCACCTCGACGCGGGGTTCGGACACGGTAGCCACGTTACGACCAAGCACCGACATCGCGGGAGGACGAGTTCCACACAAAAGGAAGCCACCTGGGCGACCTGTGGATAACGATTTCGTCGCCACCCCCGGCCACGGGCAGGCTCACACCATGGACCAGAGCCTGCCAAAACGCCCCCGAATAATCCCTGACCTGCGGGTACTCCGCCGACAACCGGACCAGATCCAGGTCGGCCTCGATCCTCGGCTGGCCGCGGTGGTCACCGGACTGCCCGAGCCCGTCGCCGCCGCGGTGCAGCGGCTCAACGGCCGTCAGGAAGCCGACGCGCTGATCGCCGGGCTTGGCGAGCACGGTCAGACGATGCGCACCGCGCTGGTCGCCCTGGCCACTCGCGGCCTGCTGGAGGACGCGTCCAGACCGGCGCCGCCGCTGCCCGCGCGGCTCGCCGGGGACGTGGCCGCCTCGGCCATGCACGCCGCGGCCGAGACCGAGGCTGGCGTGCTGGACTGTGACCGAGATGACGTGGCCGCCAGACGCGGCCTCGCGGTCGCGGTGCGGGGCGACGGCCGGCTCGCGGTGGCCGTGGCCTGTCTGCTGGCCGATGCCGGCGTCGGCTGGGTGCACGTCGAGGCCACCGGCTCGGTGCGACCGGAGGACACCGGCACCGGCTACCTGCCGGCCGATGTCGGCCGCAGGCGCCGCGCGGCGGCCAGGCAGGCGCTGGCGCGGGTGGACGCCGCCGTGGCCACCAGGGCCTTCCGCGTCGACCGCGGCCCTGACCTGGTGATCCTGGCCGACTCGCTGGTGCACGAGCCGGCCAGGGTGGCCGCGCTGAACTCGGCCGGGGTGCCGCACCTGGCGGCGCGGATGCGCGACGGGGTCGGGGTCGTCGGGCCGCTGGTGCTGCCCGGCCGGACGAGCTGCCTGCGGTGCGCCGACCTGCACCGCTGTGAACTCGACGAACACTGGCCGGCGGTGGCCCTGCAGCTGGCCGGGCAGGTCCAGCTCGCCGACCTGGCCAGCACGCGGGCCACCGCGGCGCTCGCCGTGCGGGAGGCGCTGGACGGGCTGCGCTGGGTCAACGATCTCGGCGGGCCGCCGAAGACCTGCGAGGCCACACTGGAACTCGACCTCGGCTCAGCGACAATCCGGCACCGCGCGTGGCCGGCCCACGTAGCGTGCACGTGTGGCGTGCTGTCGCGCTGCTCCAATGTTGCTGCGAACACCAACGCGGAATTGAGAGAATCGAGAACGTGACGGAGATGCCTCGAAAGACCGCGGCCAGGACGGCCCGGCTCGCCAGCATCCCGCTCGGAGTCGCCGGCCGAGCGGTCGGCGGCTGGGGAAAACGCCTGGTCGGGCAGAACGCCGAGCAGGTGAGCGCCGAGCTGTCGGCCAAGACCGCGGAGCAGTTGTTCGCCGTGCTCGGGCAGCTCAAGGGCGGCGCGATGAAGTTCGGCCAGGCGCTGTCGGTGTTCGAGGCGGCTGTGCCGAGCGAGTTCGCCGAGCCCTATCGCGAGGCGTTGACCAAGCTGCAGTCCGCGGCGCCGCCGATGAGCCGCCAGGCCACCCACCGGGTGCTGGCCGAGCAGCTTGGCCGCTCCTGGCGAGACCGGTTCTCCTCGTTCGAGGACACGCCGGCGGCCGCGGCCAGCATCGGGCAGGTGCATCGGGCGGTCTGGCACGACGGCCGCGAGGTCGCGGTGAAGGTGCAGTACCCGGGCGCCGACCAGGCGTTGCTGTCCGATCTGCGGCAGTTGCAGCGGTTCAGCAGGCTGTTCCAGATGCTGGTGCCGGGCACCGAGGTCAAGCCGCTGCTCCAGGAGCTGACCGACCGGATGAGCGAGGAGCTGGACTACCGCTCGGAGGCGGCCAACCAGCGCGCGTTCGCCAAGGAGTTCGCCGGCGACGAGCACGTGATCGTGCCGAGAGTGGTCGCCAGCGCACCGAAGGTGCTGGTCAGCGAGTGGGTGACGGGGCGTCCGCTGGCGTCGGTCATTCGCGACGGCAGTCGGGCCGAGCGCGACCTGGCCGGCTACCTGCTGGCCGAGTTCCACTACTCGTCGCCGGCGCGGGTCGGCATGCTGCACTCCGATCCCCATCCCGGCAACTTCATGCTGACCGACGACGGCCGGCTGTGCGTGATCGACTTCGGCGCGGTGGCCCACCTGCCGACCGGGCTGCCCGAGGCACACGGCCGGATGGTCCGCCTCGCGCTCGACGGCGACAGCTGCGCGCTGCTGAAACTGCTGCAGGACGAGCAGTTCATCCGCGCCGACCAGCAGGAGCTGGCGGCCGAGCACGTGTTCACCTACCTGGCGCCGTTCGTGGAGCCGGTGCGCACGGAGACGTTCCACTTCACCCGGCGGTGGATGCAGAAGCAGGCGATGCGGGTCGGTGACATGCGCGGCCAGGACTTCCGAACCGGCCGGTCGCTGAACCTGCCGCCGCAGTACCTGATGCTGCACCGGGTGCTCGGCGGCTCGACGGGCATCCTGTGCCAGCTGGACGCGGAACTCCCGGTGCGCGATCTCATCACCCGCTGGCAACCCGGTTTCACCACGTAGACCGCCCCCGCACGCCCGTTTCCGGACATTCGCTCCTCGACTTGTCCACAGCGCGACCGCCCCGCCTGGCCCCCACCCCGGTTCCCACCGACCATCAAGACATGACCACCCCCGCGCCTCCCCGCCCCCAGGACAACGTGATCGGCAGCGCCCAACTCCGCACCGCCGGCCTCACCACCCACGCCATCGCCGCCCGCTGCCGCCCGTCCGGCCCGTGGCAGCGGGTCCTCCCCGGCGTCATCCTGCTGTCGAACGCCGAACCGAGCCGCCGTCAACGCCAACGCGCCGCCCTCATCTACGCCGGCCGACAGGCGATCCTGACCGGCACCGACGCCATCCACGCCCACGGCATCCCCGTGCCGCCCACCGACGAGGTCCAGGTCCTGATCCCCGCGACCCGTCGAGTCCCCAGCCGCGCCTACGTGACGATCGAACGCACCACGCGCCTACCCGCTCCCCAACGCCGCCATGGCCTGCCCGTAGCACCGTTGGCCCGCGCCACGATCGACGCCGCCCGCCACGAGAGCAACCGCGACCGGCTCCGCACGCTGCTGTTCAGCCCGGTTCACCACGGCAGGTGCACGCTCACCGAGATCCGCCGCGAGCTCAACACCGGCAACCAGCGCGGCAGCGCCGCGGTCCGCGCCCTGCTCACCGACGCCGAGCGGCAGGTGGTCCCGGTAAGCCTGGCCATGGCCAAACGCTTACTACGCAACGCTCCCCTGCCCCCGCCAAGCTGGCAGGTCCCCCTCTACACCGCGCAGGGCACCACGTTGGGCGTCGCCGACGCCTGGTGGCCGGAAGCGGGCCTCGCCTGGCGCCTTGGCGACAGCCAACAACATCCCCTCCCGACCACCGAACAGGCCCGCCCCATGCTCACCTCGGCCGGCATAACCCTGCTGCACACCGACCCGGCCCGCCTGCGCCAGGCCCCGTCCGTGGTGATCCGCGAACTGGTCACGGCCTTCAGCTACGCCACCACCAACCCCCACCACAGACATCCCACGTACGTCGAACGGGAATCACTATGAGCCTGCTCAACGACAAGAAGCAGCGCGACCGATGATCACCAGTACTCCACCGGTAGCTTCCCCTCGATGTCCCGTACGTGCACCCGCACGCACACCGGACAGAGCCACGACTGACCCTTCCGGTCGTTCTCGATACTCCAGGCCAGCGCCTCGGCCGGAGTCGCGTCGGCACGCGAGCGGTCACAGCGCACGCATATCGGGGGTTCCTGGGAACGGTCTGCCATGACGCGCAATCGTACGTCAGCCGCTCTTCTGTCCCAAATGGACTGTCGTCGCGCCGAGAAGATACACGTCATCGCGGTTGCCGACGTAGGCGTCGTCGTCCGGGTCCAACAACCGTTGCACCGCCGCACGATCCGACTCATCGAGGTACTCGTCGCCAACCGAGGAGTTCCACCCCAACCAGTCCACAACAGACAGTCGAACCAACTCGTTGGCCGGTGCCGGGTGGTCGGTCAGACAGCTGAACGAGAACGTCCCGGTCAGACCGGCGGTGGCCAGCGCGCTGGTCCAACCAGCCGGTAGCCGCACCGAGCCCGCCATCTCGGCCCGCATGCGCACGAACCACCTGGCACGGGCCGCGATGAGCCGATCGCTGAGCCCTGGCCGGCCGACGCCGAGGTCCCACGGCAGGCACTGGGTGTGCAACCCGCCCTCGCTCAGTGCCAACCATCCGCCCGGCGCCACCACCGTGGCCAGCCGGTTGATGGCCTGCTGCTGGTCGGGCAGGTGATGCACCACGCGTGACGCCCACACCAGATCGGCTTGCGGCAGCACCGAGGCCAGCGCGTCATCGGCGGCGTCGACCGACACGGCCGACACCAGCACGGAATCGCCGGCCGCCCGGGTGACGTGCTCGGTCGCGGAGGTCAGCAACGCGTCCACCGCGTCCGCGAGCACCACCCGGCCACCACCACGCCCGGCGAGCACGGCGGCGAACGCGGCACTCATGCCACCGGCACCGGATCCGATATCGACCACGACTGGAGGTTTCCCACCAGGAGCGAGCATCCCGATCAACCGCTGCGCGACCTGCCGATCGGTGTCGGCTGTCGTCTCATCCGCACGTCGGAGGGCGGTGAGCCGATCGTTCCAGTCGATGCCGTCGTGGGTGTGCGCCATGGGCGCGACGTTAGTCGCGTAGGTCAGAGTCTGCGCAGACCAGTCAGGACGCGTCGCATGAGGTCGAGCTCGGGCGCCTCGCCGTCAACGCTCGCCGTCGGGTGCACGAGCACCGCCCCGTCCGTGGCGAGGTCCCCGATCAGCACCCGGGCGACCCCGAGTGGCACGGACAGCAACGCGGCGATCTCGGCGACCGACCGAGGCTGCGCACACAGCTCCATGATCGCCCGCCGCTGCGGTGTCGAGGACGCGGCCGCACCCCACGCGTCGGCGGAGACCAACGCCTCCAGTGCGAGGTCACGACTGGACCGCGTCCGCCCGCCGGTGTGCGCATAGGGCCGAACGATGGCCGACGCCCACGGCAGCGGCTGTGCCTCCTCCGCACCCGAGACCGGCGCCGACACCCCGAATCCGCGCGCCCCGGACTGGTAGACGAAGCCCACCTCGTCAGTACTCGGCTCCTCCCCCGACGCCAACGACACCGACGAACGTTTGCCCCGCTTGCCCCGCCGAGCCGAGTACGGCCCGAACCTCGCCCCGGTCCGCCCGATCCCGTCATCCACGGACTCCGCGTCGCCCGCGTCGTCCGGAGCCAACTCGGCGATCTCCACCGTGTCCTCGACGCTGTCCCACGTCCCGTCCGGACGCTCCGCAACGGAGGGCCACACCCCACTCTGATCAGCCCAGGACGAATCCTCCAGCTCACCGCCAGGCCCACCGACCACACCCCGACCAGGCTCTGCCGCGGATCCACCACCCTGCCCATCCGCCACCCAACCCGAACCCCCATAAGCGCCGGCGCCACCCGTCCACGCCGGATCCCCACCACCCTCGCCACCCCAGCCCGAACCGGCACCCGGCCGGCCGGCTAATCGATCACCGGGTTCACCCGAACCGTCGCCGGCCGGCCACCCCACCCGCCCGGCATGACGACCATCCGCCGACCAACCGGCCGGCCCGGCCTCCCGGCCACCGTCGACACCACCAGCCGACGAGCCCACCGGACCGGCGTGCGAACCGCCGCCAGCACCACCAGCCGACCAGTCCACCGGCCCCAGCTCGCGGCCACCGTCGTCGGGCCAGCCCGCTGACCCGACCTCGCGGCCACTCTCGACACCGCCGGCCGACCACTCGGCACCCACGCGGCCGGGGTCGGAGACCGGCCAGGCGGGTGACGGCCCCGGCCGCACTTCCGGTGACCCGTCAGCCGACCATCCGGTCGGCGGCCCGGAACTGTCCGAAGACTCCGCCGGATCCGCCGGATCCGTTGAGTCCGCCGGATCCGTCTCGTTGAGGATCGCCGCGGAGGGGAAGCGGGCGCCGGTTCTGCCTACGCCGCGCGTTCTCGTGCGTTTGGCCAGGCGGCGTCGGCCGGTGGTCGGTTGCTTGCGAGGAGCATCTTCGTGGGAGCTCACTTCGTCGTCCTGTTGGCAGGGTGTATGGCCAGCACAACACCATACGAGCGAGATCAGGACGTTCGGTGACGCACGTGTTACCGACACGTTCCATACCCATGTCGGGCCCCACAGAGCGAGCCGCCCGTCACCACGAACGGTGGTGACGGGCGGCTCGGCGAAGTGCGTCGGTCGAAGCTCAGAGCAGGTCGGTGGCCCGCTCGGCTCGCCTGGCTGCCCAGCGGGAGAACCGCTGCCAGCGCTTGGCGGAGTTCAACCGGCGGACCAGGCGCTGGTTTCGCGCAACCTGTTCCGCCTCGCGCATTCGTTCTCTGGCAAGGCTTTCATAGATCAACATCGTCTTCGAGCCCTTCTGGTGGCTGTCGTTCACAAGATCGTTCAGTTGGTCGACCAGCACTGTGTTCATGCGGCTGCCTCCTCGGCACGCGCGGCACGCTCGGCCGCCTCACGAGCGACGTCCACCTTGCGCGGACGCCCCCGAGGCCGCTTGCGGGCGATCACCGCGCCCCGCTCGAAGATCTCGCCACCCCAAACACCCCACGGCTCCTGCCTGGCCAGCGCACCGGCGAGGCACTCGCTGCGGACCGGGCAGTCCACGCACAGCCGCTTCGCCTGCTCGAGGTCAGTTGGCGTGTCGGCGAACCACAGGTCGGGGTTGTCACCCGACCGACACGGCAGGTCAAGCCCGGCCGACGGCGCGACGTCGAGCAACTCGCTCACGCCGGCCCCCGGGCCGAACAGTTCCGGAGGCACCCCACCCTGCAGTGGGACAGTCGCGGTACTCATTAGCTGGAACTCCAGTTCTCTCATCGCGGTTTTGCTCACTTACCTGGAAAAACACGAAGGCCGCGGATCCGATTACGGGTCCGCGGCCTTCGTGAGCCTGTCGACTTGACGTCGGGTCAAGTTCTGCGCTCACGAGTCAAAGCGGACGAAATGGACGGCAGAGCAGTGGTCTGCACCGGGGCAGGGGCGATAGCGGCAACAGCGGTGATCCGCTCGCGCTGCAGCGGCTTCATCGCGTGCGTATCGACGACGAGAGACGCCTTCACGAGGAACGCCTCATTGATCGCGCGCACAGCGCCGCCCTCGGCCATCGGGTAGCCAGGGGTGCACACGTACATCGGCTTGCTCTCCACGCTGGCCACCTCCCTCCGAGGATCTTGGGGCACTTCTGTCCTGCCTCTGCAGGCTATTAGCCCACACCACAGGCATGCAACAGGTTTTTCGGGACTTCCGCGCAAAGCGTTACGGGTCACTCTCAAGGACGCAGCAACGCAAGCACCTCGGTGCCGAACTTGTCCAGTTTGTTCGCTCCGATGCCGGCGATCGACACCAGCCCGGCCACGTCCAGCGGCCGCTGCTCGGCGATCGCCATCAGCGTCGCGTCGGTGAACACCACGTACGCCGGCACCTTGAGCCCGCGCGCCCGCTTCGCGCGCCACTCCTTGAGCCTGGCCAGTAACTCCTCATCCAGATCCGCCGGGCAACCGGCGCACCGGCGGAGCTTCGTGGCCACCGCGTCGATCAGAGCGGCACCGCACACCCGGCATCTGGCGGCCGTCGCCGGGCCAACCGCCTCACGGCGTGCCCTGGACACCCGCGCGGCCGCGTGGTCCTCGGGGATCAACCCGTAGAGAAACCGGCTCCGCCTGCGGTTGCGCCGGCCCCCGTCACCGCGCGCGAGCGCCCACGACAGCGACAGATACCGCCGCGCCCTGGTCACGCCCACATACAGCAGCCGCCGCTCCTCCTCGACCGCCACGTCGTTCCCGTCCGCGTGCTGGATCGGCACCGTGCCGTCGACCAGCCCGACCAGGAACACCGCGTCCCACTCCAGGCCCTTCGCCGCGTGCAACGACGCCAGCGTGACGCCCTCGACCGTCGGCGGATGCTGGGCCCGCGCCCGCATGTCCAACTCGGTCACGTACTGCGCCAGGTCGGCCCCCTCGACCTGGCTCGCCAACTCCTCGGCCAGCTCGACCAGCGCCAACAACGACTCCCACCGCTCCCGTGCGGCACCGCCCGCCGGCGGCTCGGCGGCCAGCCCGAGCGGCTCCAACAGCTCCCGGACGATCTTCGGCAGCTCCCCGGTCGGCGCGCCCGCCGCCGCCGTGCGCAGCGCCACGGTCGCCTGGCGCACCTCGACCCGCGCGAAGAACCGCTCCCCGCCACGCACCAGGTACGGCACGTCCACGTCGGCCAGCGCCCGCTCGTAGGCCTCCGACTGCGCGTTCACCCGATAGAGCACGGCGATCTCGCTCGCCGCGGTGCCGTCGTCGATCAGCTCGACGATCCGCCTGGCCACCGCCGCCGCCTCGGCCTGCTCGTCCTCGTACTCGGCGAACGCCGGCTCCGGGCCAGGCGCCTGCTGGCCGACCAGCCGCAACCGCGACCCCGCCGGCCGGTCCCGCGCCGCCCCGATCACCCGGTTGGCCAGCGACACCACCTGCGGCGTCGACCGGTAGTCCCGCTCCAGCCGCACCACGGTCGCGTGCGGGAACCGCCGGGTGAACCCGAGCAGCGGCCGTGGCGAGGCGCCGGCGAACGAATAGATGGTCTGGTTCGCGTCGCCGACCACGGTCAGGTCGTCGCGCTCCCCGAGCCACGCGTCGAGCACGCGCTGTTGCAGCGGCGTGACGTCCTGGTACTCGTCGACCACGAAACACCGGTAACGATCCCGGAACTCCTCGGCCACCACCGCGTGCTCGTCCAGCGCGGCGGCGGTGTGCAGCAACAGGTCGTCGAAGTCCAGCAGGTTCGCCTTGGACTTCAACGCCTCGTACCACCGGTACACGCCCGCGACCTGCTCGACCGGCCCCGGCGCCTGGCGGCCGACCCTGGTCACCTCCGCCGGGTAGTCGTCCGGGGTGATCAGCGACGCCTTCGCCCACTCGATCTCGCTGGCCAGGTCGCGCAGCATCTCGGCCTCGGTCCCGGCACCCGCCCGGTGCGCGGCCTGGCTGACCACCCGCAGCTTGCCTTCGAGCAGGTCCCACTGCGGCCCGCCGACCACCCTCGGCCAGAAGTACCGCAACTGCCGCAGCGCGGCGGCGTGAAACGTCCTGGCCTGCGCCCCGTGCACACCCAGCGCCCGCAGCCGGGTCCGCATCTGGCCGGCCGCCCGCGCGGTGAACGTCACCGCCAGCACCTGCCCGGCGGCGACGTGTCCGGACTGGATCAGCCGCGCGATGCGGTGCACGATCGTGCGGGTCTTGCCGGTCCCGGCTCCGGCCAGCACACAGACCGGTCCCCGGGGGGCCTCGACCGCGGCATGCTGCTCGGGATCCAGTCCGGTAAGCGGTCCATCACTGTCCGTGTCATCCGCCGCCACCTGCCCAACCATGCACGGCATCCTGACAGACCGGCGCGCTCAGATCGGGGACGGACACGGTGGCGGCCCGACTCGGGCGTAGGCGCGGCCCGTATCCTGTACTTATGGCGAAGAAGCAGGACAAGGCGGCGCTCGCCGAGGCGAAGAAGACTCGGAAAGCGGCGTCCAAGGCCAAGCGGAAGCAGATCTTCCAGGCGTTCAACATGCAACGCAAGGAAGACAAGGCGCTCATCCCGCTGATGGCCCTGGCGTTCGTCCTGGTGACGGGCGTGGTGTTCGTCATCGGCCTGCTGCTGGGCATCGAATGGTTCCTGCTGCCGGTGGGCATCGCCTTCGGCCTGCTCGCGGCCGTGATCCTGTTCGGCCGCCGGGTCCAGCGCAACGTCTACGCCAAGGCCGACGGCCAGCCGGGCGCGGCGGGCTGGGCGCTGGACAACATGCGCGGCCGCTGGCGGGTCACCTCGGCCGTCGCCGGCACCACCCAGGGCGACTTCGTGCACCGCGTGCTCGGCCGGCCCGGCGTCGTGCTGGTCGCCGAGGGTTCGCCGCACCGGGTGAAGTCCCTGCTGGCCCAGGAGAAGAAGCGGGTGGCCCGCGTCGTCGGCGACACCCCGATCTACGACTTCACCGTCGGCAACGAGGACGACCAGGTCCCGCTGCGCCGGCTGCAGTCGCGGATCATGAAGCTGCCGAACAACCTCAAGCCGGTGCAGATCGACGTGCTGGAGAAGCGCATGGCCGCCCTGGCCCAGCGCGCCGCCGGCCCGCAGATGCCGAAGGGCCCGATGCCCCAGGGCGCCAAGATGCGCAGCGTGCAGCGCGCCATGCGCCGCCGGTAACCAAGCGCGTACTAGCGGGTGCGGACGACGACCGTGCCGATCACCCGGTCGTGCAGTCCGCGCCCGTTCTGGTCCTGGAGCGCGGCCGGCACGAGGATCGCGGTCAACATCGCTCGGGGGATCGCGCGCAGCGGCCCGACCATCGGCGCGCCGTCGAGGCGCACCACCCGCAGCCCGAGCGCGAACTTGCCGGGAGTGAACCCGAACAGGGACACCGCCATCACCGAGATCACGAACCAGACCAGGATCGCCCAGTAGTTGAAGGTCTGCATGACCTCCGGCCGGTCCAGGTCGGTCTCGACGAACAGGGTCGTCACCAGCGCGGCGAGCACCAGGTCGACGAACAGCGCGGCGAACCGCGCGCCCCGGCCGCCGACCGCGCCCGGTCCCTCCTTCGGCAGCCCGAGCCGCTCACCCGGCCACCGCGGCGGCTCGCCGTCGGACTCCCCGGCCGAACCAAGCCCGGACAACCACGTCCCGGTCCACCTGTCACTCACCCCACCAGCGTAGGACCAGGTGCGCTGACGGGTGCCGACTGGCATGCTCAAAGGTTCGCGGACTCGTCGTTAACCTCAGCGAAACATTGAGGTGATGGTCGGGCAACACCGCCCTCATAGCTTGGCCGCGACGGCGTAGCCGGTCCAGCGAGTAAGGAGCCAACGAGCGTGTTCAACACTTCCGACGAGGTCCTGAGTTTCATCTCCGACGAAGAGGTGAAGTTCGTCGACGTCCGGTTCTGTGACCTCCCGGGCATCATGCAGCACTTCACGGTGCCGGTGCAGTCGTTCGACGAGGACACGATCAGTGAGGGCCTCGCCTTCGACGGCTCCTCGGTACGCGGCTTCCAGGAGATCCACGAGTCGGACATGCTCCTGCTCCCGGACCTGGCCACCGCCCGAGTGGACCCGTTCCGCCGGGACAAGACCCTCAACATGAACTTCTTCGTGCACGACCCGCTGACCCGTGAGGCCTACAGCCGGGATCCGCGCAACATCGCGCGCAAGGCCGAGGAGTACCTGACCGAGTCCGGCGTCGCCGACACCGCGTACTTCGGGCCGGAGGCGGAGTTCTACATCTTCGACTCGGTGCGCTTCGACTCCGCGGAGAACGGCTCGTTCCACGAGATCGACTCGGTCGAGGGCTGGTGGAACACCGGCACCGACGAGCCGGGCGGCAACCGCGGCTACAAGACCAAGTACAAGAGCGGCTACTTCCCGGTGCCGCCGGTCGACCACTTCGCCGACCTGCGTGCCGAGATCTCCAACCAGCTGATCGACTCCGGCTTCACCGTGGAGCGCGCCCACCACGAGGTCGGCACCGCGGGCCAGGCCGAGATCAACTACCGGTTCAACACGCTGCTGCACGCGGCGGACGACCTGCAGCTGTTCAAGTACATCGTGAAGAACACCGCGTGGGCCGCCGGCAAGACCGCGACGTTCATGCCCAAGCCGCTCTTCGGGGACAACGGCTCCGGCATGCACTGCCACCAGTCGTTGTGGAAGGACGGCGAGCCGCTGTTCTACGACGAGTCCGGCTACGCGGGCCTGTCCGACTCGGCGCGCCACTACATCGGCGGCCTGCTGCACCACGCGCCGAGCCTGCTGGCGTTCACCAACCCGACGGTCAACTCCTACCACCGGCTGGTGCCGGGCTACGAGGCGCCGATCAACCTGGTGTACTCCCAGCGCAACCGGTCGGCATGTGTGCGCATCCCGATCACCGGCGACAACGCGAAGGCCAAGCGGATCGAGTTCCGCTGCCCCGACTCGTCCGGCAACCCGTACCTGGCGTTCTCCGCGATGGTGATGGCCGGCCTGGACGGCATCAAGAACAAGATCGAGCCGCCGACGCCGATCGACAAGGACCTCTACGAGCTGCCGCCCGAGGAGGCCAAGGACGTGGCCACCGTGCCGGGATCGCTGAACGCGGTGCTGGACAGCCTCGAGGCCGACCACGAGTTCCTGCTCGAGGGTGGCGTGTTCACCCCGGACGTGATCGAGACCTGGATCGACTTCAAGCGCGAGCACGAGATCGACCCGCTGCGCCTGCGTCCGCACCCCTACGAGTTCGCCCTGTACTACGACGTCTGATCGGCGACCGTCTGATCGGTAACCGCACCGGCCACGGGCCGGCGACCCTGGGACTTACCCGGTCGCCGGCCCGTTTGTACTGGCCAGCCCGGCGAACACCACCGACAGCGCGGCCGCGCGCAGCGCCGGGTCGGGCGTGTGCTCGGCGACCAGGCAGACGCCCGCCAGCAGGACCATGACCTCCGCCAGGCCGATGTCGGCGCGGATCGTGCCCGCGTCCTGGGCCGCCGCCAACAGCGTGCCGATCGTGTCGCGGATCTGGTCGCCCACGGTCGGCGCCGCGGCCTTCACGTCCAGGCTGACCACGGCCATGGTGTCGGCAAAGGCCTTCTTCGTCGCCGCCTCGTCGACCAGCCGGTCGAACAGCGCGCGCAGCGCCCGGTCCGGGTCGGCGGCCGAGGTCAGCGGCCCGGCCTCCTCGACCACCCGCGACAGCCGGCGCACCACGATCGCCTCGTAGAGCGCCTCCTTGGTCGGGAAGTGCCGGAAGACCGTGCCGATGCCGACGCCGGCCCGGCGGGCGACCTCCTCGGTCGACCCGGTCGCGCCCTGCTCGGCGAACACCGACTCGGCCGCCTCGAGCACCCGTTCCCGGTTGCGGCGCGCGTCCGCGCGCATGGCGTTCACCTCCCCGGAAATTGACAAGCGGAGTGAACAGTCCGTATCGTCGGCGACGAAACGGAGTAGCGACTCCGAATCCTAGTGGACGGAGTCCCGATGAACCCGCGCAAGGTCGCCACCAGCCTGCTCGACGCGATCAGCCGGGGGAGCTGGTCGGACCTGCCCGACCTCTACGCCGAGGACGCGGTGGTCGAGCAGCCCTTCAGCCAGGAGCCCGTCGTGCTGGCTGGGCGCGCCGCGGTCGCCGCCCACTTCGCCGGCGCGGCCAACCTGCCGCTGCGGGTCACCGCCACCAACGTCGTGCTGCACGAGACCGCTGACCAGGAGGTGGTCATCGTCGAGTACGACTACCTCGCCGAGAACACCACGACCGGGCACACGAGCACCGTGCACAACATCCAGGTACTGCGCGTGCGCGCCGGCCGGATCGTCGCCTCCCGCGACTACCACGACCACGCCGCCCTGGCCAGGGCCGCGAGCTAGTCCCGGGTCTCGAGCATCTCGGGCCGGTAGCCGGCCTCGATCAGCACCGCCCTCGGGTCGGCAACCAGCTTGCGCGCCCGCAGGTCCATCAGCCCGACCACGCAGTACAGCTCGGCGGACACGGTGCCGTCCGCCTTGGTGATCATCGAGTCCACACTGAACGTCTTGCCCGTACCGAACTTCACCGCACACGAGACCTCGATGGACTCCGTGGCCCGCAGCTCCCGCCGGTAGTTGATCGTCGAGGACAGCAGGATCGGGCCGAGATCACGCCCGCGCAGATCCTCCCACTCGCAGCCGGCCGCGCCGAAGCCCGACATCCTGGCCACCTCGGCGTACTGGTGGTACACCGCCTGGTTCACGTGGCCGAGCGAGTCACACTCGTAGCTCCGCACGGTGATGGGGATTCGAAACGTCACGCCTCCACCGTACGGACGGCTCAGTCCTCGTAGAACAGCTGCTCCACCACAGCCCGCGCGCGCCGCATCGTCCGCAGGTAGGAGTCGAGGAACTCGCCGGGGTCGGGGTCGGTGGTCTGGCGCAGGATCGCGGCCACCGCGGCCAGGTCACGCCCGGAGGCCGGCACCTGGTCGGTGACCTTGCCGCGCACGAGGGTCAGCGCGTTGCGTGTCCTGGTCGCCAGCAGCCACGCCGCCCGCAGCGCGGTCGCGTCCTCCTGGTCGATCAGCTCGGCGGCCGCGGCCGCGCCGAGGCCGTCGATGGTCGAGGTGGTGCGCAGCTCCGGCACCGCGAAGGCGTGCCGCAGCTGCAGCAGCTGCAGGGTCCACTCGACGTCGGCCAGGCCGCCGCGACCCAGCTTGGTGTGCAGCACCGGGTCGGCGCCGCGCGGCAGCCGCTCGGTGTCCACCCGCGCCTTGATCCGGCGGATCTCCCTGATCCGGTCGGCGTCCAGGCCACCCTCCGGGTACCGCAGCGGGTCGATCAGCGCCACGAACCGCGCCCCGAGGTCCTCGTCGCCGGCGATCGGGCGGGCCCGCAGCAACGCCTGCGCCTCCCAGATCTCGGCCCACTGGCCGTAGTAGGAGCGGTAGGACTCCAGCGTGCGCACGATCGAGCCCTGCCGGCCCTCCGGGCGCAGGTCGACGTCCACCAGCAGCGGCGGGTCCTGGCTGGGCGCGCCGAGCAGCTTGCGCACGGTCTGGGCCACCCGGCTGGCGTACTTCACCGCGTCCGCGTCCGAGGAGCCGGCGATCGGCTCGCAGACGAACAGCACGTCCGCGTCGGAGCCATAGCCAAGCTCGGCCCCGCCGAGCCGGCCCATGCCGATCACCGCGATGTTCGCCCGGCGGCCCGACGCCGCGCTCTCCGCGCGGTCCACCGCCGCCAGCGTCGCCTGCAGCACCGCCAGCCAGACGTTGGACAGCGCGTGGCACACGCTCAGCACGTCCAGGAACCCGAGCAGGTCCGCGGCGGCCACCCGCAGCAGCTCGTGCCGGCGCAGCGACCGGGCCGCGGCGACCGCGTTGCCAAGGTAGGCCTGTCGGTTCACCGCCTGGCGCAGCGAGGTCGCCACCTCGTCGGTGTCCCGGCCGGCGAGCTTGTCCGGGTCGCCGAGCAGGCGCAGCACCTCCGGGGCCCGCACGATCAGGTCCGGCACGAGCTTGGACGTGCCGAGCAGGGCCGCCAGCCGCTCCACCACCGCCGCCTCGTCGCGCAGCACCCGCAGGTACCACTCGGTGCTCGCCAGCGCCTCGGACACCCGGCGGTAGGCCAGCAGGCCGCCGTCGGGGTCGGGGGTCTCGGCCAGCATCTCCAGCAACGCCGGCAGCAGCGCGCCCTGGATCGCCGCGCGCCGGGACACCCCGGTGGTCAGCGCCTCGATATGGCGCAGCGCGCCGTCCGGCGCGGCGAAGCCGAGCGCGGCCAGCCTGGCCTGCGCGGACTTCGCCGACAGCCGCAGCGCCTCGCCCGGCACCCTGGCCACGGCCTCCAGCAGCGGACGGTAGAACAGCTTCTCGTGCAGCCGGCGGACCCGGCGGGCGTGCCGGCGGTACTCGTCGAGCAGCCGCTTGTCCTCACCCCGGCCGCGCTCGGGCCGGATGCCGGACGCGCGGGCGAGCCAGCGCAGCCCCGAGGTGTCGTCGGTGGCCGGGAACAGGTGCGTCCGCCGCAGCTTGAACAGCTGCAGCCGGTGTTCGAGCAGCCGCAGGAACCGGTAGGACTCGCCGAGCTCCGCGGCGTCGGTCCGCCCGACGTAGCCGCCCTCGCCGAGCGCCGCCAGCGCGTCCACGGTGGACCGCCGGCGCAGCGCGTCGTCGTTGCGGCCGTGCACCAGCTGCAGCAGCTGCACGGCGAACTCGACATCCCGCAGCCCGCCGCGGCCGAGCTTCAGCTCACGGCCGGCGAGCTCGGCCGGCACGTGCTCCTCGACCCGGCGGCGCATCGCGCGCACGTCGTCGACGAAGTTGTCCCGGTCGGCCGCCGCCCAGACCAGCGAGCGCACCACGTCCAGGTAGTCGGCGCCGAGTTCGTCGTCCCCGGCGATCGGCCGGGCCTTGAGCAGCGCCTGGAACTCCCAGGTGCGCGCCCAGCGCTGGTAGTAGGCGACGTGCCCGTCGACCGTGCGCACCAGCGGCCCGGCCTTGCCCTCCGGTCGCAGCGCCGCGTCGACCTCGAAGCAGGCCTGGTTCGCCACCCGGATCACCGCGCTGGCCAGCCGGGTGGCGACGTCGATGTCCCCGTCGCCGACGAACAGCACGTCCACGTCGCTGACGTAGTTCAGCTCGTGCCCGCCGCACTTGCCCATGGCGATCACCGCGAGCCGGCACCGCTCCCGCGCGGGCCCGGCCTCGGCTTCGCCGACCGCGAGCGCGGCCCGGATCGCGGCCTCGGCCAGCGTGGTCAACCGCGCGGTGGTCTGCGCGAATGTCGGCACCGGCAGGTCGGGTTGGACCAGGTGGCCGAGGTCGTCGGCGGCGATCTCCAGGAGCAGGCCGCGGTAGCCGGCGCGCAGCGCGCGCACCGCCTCGGCGCCGGTCAGCCCGGCGACCCCGAACTCATCCGCGTCGACGGCCTCGAGCAGCACTCTGGCGTACTCGGCGAACGAGTGCCGGCGGTCGGTGAGCAGCCGCCGCCACTCCCCCGGCCGGGCGATCACGAAGTCGGCCAGCGCGCTGGAGGTGCCGAACACCGCCAGCAGCCGCCCACGCAGTCCCCGGTCGGTGGCCAGCGCGAGGTCGAAACCGCGCCAGCCGTCCGGGTCGGCCGTGCGCAGCCGGTCGATCGCGAGCAGCGCCAGGTCCGGATCCGGCACCCGGGACAGCCCGACCATGCTGTCCTCGCGGTCGGGCGCCGGGCCGGAGTCGGTCCACCAGCCGGCCGCGCGCAGGTAGTCGGCGGCGCGGTCGTCGGTGAGCCCGTATCTGGCGATCGAGGGCGTCGAGCGGACGGGATCGGCCATCGTCGCTACCCCGTCAGTGGCCGAGCAGTGGCAGTTGCGGTCGCGGCGCCGGATCCAGCGCACCGGCCGCGAGCTGGACGAACTTGGCCACCACCGGTCGCCAGGTCTCCTCGAGGTCGACGTGCAGCTGGTCGAGCGACTCGACGGTCATGGTGCCCGGGCGGGCGAACTCGGCGGTCTCCTGGCTTTCCTCGGCCCAGGCCAGCACGGTCTCGGTGGTGGTCTCGATGTGGAACTGGAGGCCGTAGGCGACCCGGCCGACCCGGAACGCCTGGTTCGGGTACCGGGTGGCGGAGGCCAACAGCACGCTGTTGGGCGGCAGCGGGTCGACGACCTCGTTGTGGAAGTGCAGCACGTCCGGCATCAGCGGCAGGTCGGCGAACAGCGGGTCGGTCCAGCCGAGGTCGCGCTTGGCGACCAGGTGCGGGCCGGCTTCCGGGCCCTCCTCGCCGAGGCGCACGCCGCCGCCCGCGGCGACCGCGAGCAGCTGGGCGCCGAGGCAGATCGCGAGCGTCGGCACGCGCCGGGTGACCGCGCTGGACAGCAGGCGTCGGACGTCGGCCAGCCACGGGTGGTCCAGGTCGTCGGTGGCGCCCATGCCGCCGCCGAGCACGACCAGGCCGGCATAGCCGTCGAGGTCGGCCGGCAGGTCGGTGGACAACCGGTGTGGCGCCACCACGGTGGGCACCGCACCGGCGCCGGTCAGCCAGTCGCCGAGCGGACCGAGCGGGTCGGTGACATCGGGCTGGATCACGAGCAGGCTGGTCACGAGTCCAGGGTAGTCAGCGCCCAACCGGTCACGCCGTGGCGGTGAACTCGATCTCCGCGGTCTCGGACACCGGGCGGTAGCCGATCTTGGGGTAGATGGAGTTGACCGTCGGGTTGGCCAGGTCGGTGAACAGCACCACGTGCCGCGCGCCGGCGTCGAACGCCCACTGCGAGGCCGCCGAGGTGGCCGCCGAGCCGAAGCCGTGGCCGCGGTGGGCGGGCGGGGTGTAGACCGGGCCGACGCGGCACATGTCGGCCACCGGCCGGCTGACGTTGGCCCAGGACACCGGCTGGCCGTCGTGCTCCCAGATGACGACGCCGTCGCCGATGGCCAGGCCGCGCCGAATCAGCTCCTCGGACCGCTCGAGGTGCCGGTCGTGGCCCCGGGACTCGACCTGGAAGTCCCGCCGCCAGCGCACGAGCAGCGGCACGTCGGCCTCGGTCGCGACGCGGGCGCCGCCGGGCACCTCGGGCGGTAGTAACTCCTCGAGCCGGTATAGCAGGCCGCCGATGACCTCCCGCTGGGCGTCGCCGGTGTAGCGCACCCAGGCGTCGGCGAAGGCCGTGGCCGACGCACGCGGGCCGTTGACGCCGGCCAGGGTCGGGTCGTGCTCGGCCAGCAGCTCGGCCGCCGGGTCGGCGGCGTCTGGCGGCAGGCCGCTGATCACCAGCGGCCAGGGCGCCGTGCGGAACGCGGCGCCGTGCAGGACGCCGTCGCGGTGCACGGTGAGCATGACCGGGGTGATGGCCGGGTCGTCCAGGAAACGTTGCGACACCGTGACCGCCAGCGTGTGCCGCACGGGATCGGCGGTGTAGAGGTCGCCGATCGCGGCCCGGAACTTGGCTGGCTCGTCGTAGACCTGGACGTCCATGGGCTAGAAGCTAGTGCTTCGTCACGGGAGCCGGGGTGTCCTAGCCCGAACGCTCGTGGTCGACGCGATAGGACTCCAACCAGTCGACGACGACGTCCGGGTGGCCGAGCGCCAGCAGGTGGCCGCCGGGGGTCTCGTCCACGACGATGCCGAGGCGCTCCTTGGCGACCCGGCGGGCCAGGTCGATCGGGAACAACCGGTCGTCGCGACCGACGAGCACCCTGGTCGGCACGTCCGGCCAGGCCTCCATCGGCCAGGGATGGGTGAAGATGCCCTCCGCCTGATCCGGCACGCCATGCGCGACCACCTCGGCGATGACGTCCTTCGGCACGTCATGGAAGAAGGTGGTCAGCACGTCGTAGGTGGCCTGCGGATCGCGGCCGGCGCGCTCGTCGGACTCGCGCTGGGCCGCCGGCTGGCCGGTGTTCTCCCACCAGTCGCCCGCCGTCTCTCCCGGCGTGGGGATCATCGGCGACAGCAGGATCATGAGCTTGACCTGTACCCGCTGGCAGACCAACGGCGCGGTGTAGGCGCCCATGGAATGTCCGACGACGATCACGTCCGACAGATTCCCGATGGCCCGGACCGCGGCGTCCAGGTAGTCGGCGAAGTTCGCCTGCTCGTCGGTGATGGGCAGATCGGGCGCGACCACCTCGTGTCCGCGGTCCCGCAGCTGCGGGATCACCCGGTGCCAGTAGAACGCGTCCGTAGCGCCGTGAAGTAGTACATAAGTGGCCACACCGGACACCTTTCCGCAGAACCCCAGAAAAGCCAACAGGCCCCCGGGTAAACCCGGGGGCCTGTCGCAAGAAATGTTCGGCGGTGTCCTACTCTCCCACACCCTGTCGAGTGCAG